>NZ_JBGCCU010000018.1 GCF_041261445.1 Catenulispora sp. EB89 | reverse complement strand
CCGTCGCTGTCTCGAAGAACAGGAACACGCGCTCAACCTGGTTCCGAAACAGCATCAGAGCCTTGATAGCCTTCTGGGGTTAAACGGCAAGCTAAAACCCCGCGAAGCCGTCAAAAGCCCCTACAACCCTCCACCACACCCCAACCACCCACACCCACACATCAAGCAGGGGCGCCGATTCTTACGGCTTCGCTTAGGTTTTGGTGACCTCGCACACCGCCCCGCCGCCCCGTCACCAACCGCACCGAACTACGGACACTGATACTTCAAATCCCCCGCACTAGCCGCATCCGCCCCCGCCGCCAGCACCCCGGGATCGGTGATCCGGAACGTCGCGGTCACCGTCCCGCTCCCGGCCAGCTTCAGCTGCCACGCCAGATGCACCTTCGGCGACTTCCCGCTCACCGTCTCCGCCCCGGCGACGGCCTGCGTCGTGTGGTTCTTCGCCGGGATGTCCCACTCGTAGTCCACGACCCCGGTCCCGCCGTTCGTCGTGAGCTCCGCGACCATGTCCACCGAGGTGTCGCAGATCCCTGACGGCTGCACCGGGGCGAAGTTGTGCACCGAGATGCTCGAGATCTGCACCGGCGCCGTGGTCTTCTTCTCCTTCAGCTTCACCGCCGCGAACGCCGCGGCCCCGAGCACCGCGCCGACCAGCACCAGCCCGACGAAGGTGCGGATGATGCGGCTGGGCAGGCCGTCCTTCAGGTCCTTCTTCGCAGGCTCCTGGGTCCCGTGGCCGTTCACGATGCCGCCGGGGGCCGACACCGGCGCCGTGCCGAGCAGCAGCGCGACCGTCCGCGCGGCGTCCGCGGATTCCGGCACCACCGGCGTGATCAGCCAGATCAGGCCGGCGTCCTCGACCAGGTCCAGCACCGGCAGCGTGCCCGGCAGCAGTCCGCCGCGCGCCGCCACGGTCCGCTCGACCAGGCGCGGCACGCCGCCGGCCGCCTTGACCCGGGCCGGGTCGAAGCGCAGCACGCCGAGCGTGCGGCCGTCGGCGCCGGTGGCCGAGTACCACACGCCGTCGGGGACACGCAGCACTTCCGGTCCGAGCTTCAGGCCCATCCCGGGCAGTCCACCCTCGCTCAACGCACTCCCCCAGGTCGTCCTGCCGTGCAGCCGATCCGCGCTTGCGGCAGTGTAGAGCGTCCGGAGACGATGGAGGTCGCCCGTTCCGGAAGAAAGCAGTTCACCGATGCCTGTGACCCGTCTCAACCACGCCGTGCTGTTCGTCCGGGAGCTGGATCGCAGCGTGGCGTTCTACCGCGACCTGCTGGGCTTCGAGGTGCTGACGCAGGCCCCGAACGCCGCGTTCCTGCGCGCTCCGGGCTCGACGAACGACCACGACCTGGGCCTGTTCGCGATCGGCTCGCAGGCCGGCTCCTCGGAGGCCGGACGCTCCCGCGTGGGGCTGTACCACCTGGCGTGGGAGGTGGACACGCTGACGGAGCTGGCGCGCTTCGAGGAGATCCTCAAGACGCACGGCGCGCTGGTCGGCGCCAGCGACCACGGGACCACGAAGGCGCTGTACGCGCACGACCCGGACGGCCTGGAGTTCGAGATGTCGTGGCTGGTGCCCGCCGACCGCGTCGGCGACGCGCAGCTGCCGGAGGGTTCGTTCACCCTGCCGCTGGACCTGACGAAGGAGATCGAGCGCTACGGCGCCGACACCCGGGGCGGGGTCGGCATCTCGCACGTCGTCGTGCCCTGAGGGATGAGATCAATCACACATCTGGCGATCCCGGACGGCCGCGGCACCGCCACCGACGCCGCCACTGACGCCGCCACCAACGCCATCACCGACGCCGTCCGCGCCCCGTCATCGACGCCCGTCATCGAGTCCCAGCCCGAAACCGCCGCTGAATATCCGATGACCCGCCCAATCAATTTCGGGGACCTCCAGGCCAATGCGAAACCCGTGAGCCACGCCACCGGATAGTCTTGGTGAGTCTTTATGCGCCGCAGGTCTCGCCTCTGCCGACCACCTCACTTGGAGTCACCCGCATGTCGCTGCCCAGCCAGCAGGCCCTGTCCCGAACGGTCGTCGCCATCGACGGCCCCTCCGGGTCGGGCAAGTCGAGCGTGTCGCGCGGGGTCGCCGCGCGTCTCGGGCTGCGCTACCTGGACACCGGCGCGCAGTACCGGGCGATGACGTACTGGATGCTCCAGAACAAGGTCGACCTCGGCGACGCCGCCGCGATCGCGGCCGACGCCGGGGCGCCGGCCGTGGTGTCCGGGACCGATCCGGCCGCCCCGGCGATCAGCGTGGACGGGCACGACGTGGCGGTGGCGATCCGCGAGGCGGACGTCACCGGCGCGGTGAGCGCCGTGGCCGCGGTGCCCGAGGTCCGGGCCCGGCTGATCGCGCTCCAGCGGGAGATCATCGGGATCGGCGGGATCGTGGTCGAGGGCCGGGACATCGCCTCGGTGGTGGCCCCGCGGGCCACGGCCAAGATCTTCCTGACGGCGTCCGAGGACGCGCGCGCGGCCCGCCGCAACACCGAGAACGGCGGCGGGGCCGGCACCGTGGCGGCCACGCGCGACGCTCTGACCCGCCGGGACAGCATCGACAACCGGACCAACGCGCTGGCAGCGGCGCCGGGGGCGGTGGTGGTCGACGCCACCGAGCTGACACTGGAGCAGGTGATCGAGAAGGTCGCCGACATCGTCATCCACGCGGCCCAGGGCCCCGCCCCTGACGCCGCTTCCCAAGGGGTGGGACTCACCAGATGAAGGTTCTCCGCGATTCACACGACCGACCGTCGGTGCCCTGGCGGGCGCGCGCCCGGGCCGGCGCCGGCCCGACCGGCGGCCGGGTCCAGGGCCAGGGCCAGGGCCAAGGCCAAGGCCAGGCTCAGGGCCTCGGGCCGGGCCCGGGACAGAGCCACGACCGCGACGACCACTCGGCCGCCGCCCACAACCACACCCCCAGCGCCCGCGGCGCCAAGCGCGCGCACCGCATCGGCGTCCCGCTGATGCACTCGCTGTGGCACGTCACCCAGCACAACACCGCGAACGTCCCGACCGACGGCCCGCTGCTGCTGGCCGGCAACCACACCGGCTTCCTGGACGGCCCGCTGATCGCCGGCGTCGCGCCCCGCCCGGTGCACTTCCTGGTCAAAAAGGAGATGTTCGTCGGCCCGCTGGGCCCCATACTTCTGGGGTTCGGCCAGATCCCGATCGACCGGGACCACCCGGACCGCGCGGCGATCCAGTCGGCGCTGGCGACGCTGCGCTCCGGCGGCGTGCTGGGCGTCTTCCCGGAGGGCACCCGCACCACCGGCGAGTTCGAGTCGGTGCACAACGGCCTGGCCTACTTCGCGCTGGCCACCGGCGCCCCGGTGCTGCCGGTGGCGTGCCTGGGCACGGCCACGAACGGCAAGACGGTCGGCTCGCTGCCGACCCCGCGCACCCACCTGGACCTGGTGTACGGAACACCGGTGAGCCTGGAGGAGTTGTCCCAGGGGTCCGAGGGCCTGGGCCGGCGGCAGAAGATCGCCGCCATCAGCGAGGAGCTGCGGGTCCGCCTGGCGGCGCACGTGCAGTACGCCAAGCAGCTCACCGGGCGCGACAATTAGAGACGGACCCGGACCCGAAAACTGACCTGTCCGGTCGGCGGCCCCCCTGAGCAGGGGAACCGCCGACCGAACGTTTTCCCCGACGCATTGATCAAGACATGAGGACCCCCTGATGCAGCCCGAGACCGAGGACTACACTCCCGGCGACCCGAGCGCCGCGAGCGCCGCCCCCGCCGAGGAGTACTTCGACGAGGACTTCGACTACGAGGCCTACGCCGAAGGACTCGACTCGGAGGAGTGGGAGCGGGGCGAGGGCGAAGGCGTCCGCCTGCCGGTCCTGGCCGTGGTCGGGCGCCCCAACGTGGGCAAGTCCACCCTGGTCAACCGCATCCTCGGCCGCCGCGAGGCAGTCGTGCAGGACGTACCCGGCGTCACCCGCGACCGGGTGTCCTACGACGCGCACTGGAACGGCCGCCGCTTCACCCTGGTCGACACCGGCGGCTGGGAGCGCGACGTGCAGGGCATGGCCAAGGCCGTCGCCTTCCAGGCCGAGGCGGCCATCAACGCCGCGGACGCGGTGATGTTCGTGGTGGACGCCACCGTCGGCATCACGGACACCGACGAGGCGGTGGTGCGCGTCCTGCGCCGCGCCGGCAAGCCGGTGATCCTCGCCGCGAACAAGGTGGACGACCAGCGCGCCGAGGCCGAAGCAGCGACGCTGTGGAACCTGGGCCTCGGCGAGCCCTTCGCGGTATCCGCCCTGCACGGCCGCGGCTCCGGCGACCTCCTGGACGCCGTCCTGGACGTCCTCCCGGAAACCCCCGCGGTCCGCTTCGGCGAGCTCCTAGGAGGCCCCCGCCGCGTAGCCCTGGTCGGCAAGCCCAACGTCGGCAAGAGCTCCCTACTGAACAAGCTGGCGGGCGAGGAGCGCGTCGTCGTCGACGCCACCGCCGGCACCACCCGCGACCCGGTGGACGAACTGATCGACCTCGGAGGCAAGACCTGGCGCTTCGTGGACACAGCAGGCATCCGCCGCCGCGTCCACCAAACCTACGGAGCCGACTTCTACGCCAGCCTCCGCACCCAGGCAGCAATCGAAAAGGCAGAGGTCGCGGTAGTCCTGGTAGACGCCAGCGACTCCCTGACCGAACAGGACCTCCGCATCATCACCATGGTCGCCGAAGCCGGCCGAGCCCTCGTCATCGCCTACAACAAGTGGGACCTGATGGACGAGGAACGCCGCTTCTACCTCGAACGCGAAATCGAACGAGACCTGGTCCAAGTCCGCTGGGCCCCCCGCGTCAACCTGGCAGCAAAAACAGGCCGCCACGTGGACAAACTCGTCCCGGCCCTCGAAGCCGCCCTGGAAGGCTGGGAAACCCGCGTCCCCACCGCCAAACTGAACGCCTTCCTCGGCACCCTGGTAGCGGAGCACCCCCACCCCCTCCGAGGCGGCAAGCAGCCAAGAATCCTCTTCGGCACCCAGGCATCCACCAGGCCCCCCAGGTTCGTCCTGTTCGCCAGCGGCTTCATCGAAGCGGGCTACCGCCGCTTCATCGAGCGCCGCCTCCGCGAAGAGTTCGGCTTCACCGGCTCCCCGATCCAGATCTCAGTAAAGGTCCGCCAGAAGAACAAGGACCGCAAGAAGTAGGACACCCACCCCACCAGACCGCCCCACCCGGCGCGCCGCCACTAACCGATGTGATTCGGAGGCCCCGGGTGCGGTATTGTCTTCCTGCCCGCCTAGTGCGGGCGGCGGGCTGTAGCGCAGCTTGGTAGCGCACTTGACTGGGGGTCAAGGGGTCGCAGGTTCAAATCCTGTCAGCCCGACGGTAACGTCGCAGGTCAGGGCCTCAATCCGAAGGATCGGATTGAGGCCCTTGATATGTTTGGGGGCCAATTCGTGGCCCCCAGCGGTGCCAGGGTACGGGTCGGGAGCTGCCTCCGCTCCCGCGCCAATGCCGTGACCTGCACTTTCTATACATCGGCGCTGACCTCAGTTGACCGAAGGTCAAGTGCGGCAGTAACAACGGCGGGGTGAATCGCTCCGCGTACGCGCCGCATGGATCGTCCCGGGTACGCGCCGCAGGTGCCGCCTTGACACCGAGCCAGAGCCCGTATCCTGACCTGGCTGCAACTCATGGTGTGGCGCGTTCCCGGCGGTTCAGTTCACTGCGGATGGGCAAGCACTGCGTCGCCCGGTCATGGGGATGTATAGCCGCTGAGGCCGGCGCCCTCGCCGTTGGTGGTCTGGTCCGTACCGGCCCGGACTCTGTCGTTGTAGTCGCCGTTCACGACGTTCGGACCTGCGTCCCCAGCCGTGTAACTGGTGACGACGGCGACGTGGGCAGCTGATGTTCCGCTGGAGTCCAAACCGTAGACCGCTACGTCACCGGGCTGCGGTGTGTAGCCGCCACCAATCGCATGCCAGGTCCCGTGCGCTTGGCCCCACTGGTAGAAGCTGACCGCCCCGGCGTTCACGTCTCCGGAACCAAAGCCGTAGGTGAATGAGACGCCCGCCTGCCGCCACACCCAGGCTGCGAAGTCTGCGCACCATTCCTCCGCGCGAGTCCCGGATGCGCACCCTGACGTGCTACCGACGCCCCAGTAGTAGGAGAACTTGTTGCAGTAGGTGTCCGAGGGTGAATCCGTGTATCCGACCTGCGCCGTCGCAATGCTGGCGATGGTCTCGCCCGGGTTTGCTGGTACGTAGACGGCGTTGAAGCCGCCTTGTAGGACGCCACCGAGGTTCTGCCAGTCACCCCAACCGGATCCAGGGGTGTAGGTGACCTGGTACAACGCGCCGGAGTTCGCGCCTTGGGCGAATGCATGGAAGGAGCTGTTGTCCGAGTCGTAGGCGACGCCCGGCGATCCGGTAAGGGCTTCACTGTCGTTGCCCAGCAGCTGCCACCCGCTCCATCCACTGGAGAACGTGTCCTGGAACAAGTTGCCGCCAGGACTGATAGAGAAGATGTGGAAGGTGCCGTTTTCAAACACGGCACTGACCCCACCCTGCACCACACCGCCGAGATTCTGCCAATCACCCCAGCCCGAACCCGGCGTGAAAGTGACCTGATAGACGTTCCCACTGGACTTGCCAACCGCAAACGCGTGATAACTGCCGTTGTCCGAGTCGTACGCGATACCCGGCGATCCAGTTAGGGCTTCACCGTCGTTGCCCAGCGACTCCCACCCGCTCCACCCGCTGGAGAACGTGTCCTGGAACAAGTTGCCGCCAGGACTGATAGAGAAGATGTGGAAGGTGCCGTTTTCAAACACGGCACTGACCCCACCCTGCACCACACCGCCGAGATTCTGCCAATCACCCCAGCCCGAACCCGGCGTGAAAGTAACCTGATAGACGTTCCCACTGGACTTGCCAACCGCAAACGCGTGATAACTGCCGTTGTCCGAGTCGTACGCGATACCCGGCGATCCGGTAAGGGCTTCACCGTCGTTACCCAGCGACTCCCACCCGCTCCAACTCGAAGTGAAAGCGTCCTGGAACAGATTGCCACCCGGACTGACCGACAAAACATGGAACTGCCCCGTCGAGGAAGCCGCGACCGCCCGCCCCGGAGTAGCCACAACCCCGACGGCCACCACCAACACGGCCACGGCCAGTGACCACACTCGTTTCCAATAGTTCGACGTACTCACCATGTCGGTGTCTCCATTCGTCGTGACTGCCCGCGGCGAGAGGGCCGCCATAGGGAATCAGATGGCTGTGCTTGCCGGGCCTGGCAGCTCCGAGACTCAGCGGACGCTTGCGAGAACCCCAAGCGTCGCGGCCCAGTACGTGGGTGTCATCGACATGGGTTCTCCTTTCCTGCACGAATTCCGCCGCCGTTTTCGCCGGCCGCGTCTGTCCGGCGAAGGCGGAGCTTGCAGCACCAGTCCTAGCGGGCTGCGGTTGTCCGGGGTCGGGAGCCGGTCACCGGACAACAGATTCCGGACAATGCCTGCCAGCACGCAACGGCCTCCGCGCTAGCGGCTGACACGCGGCGCGCCGAGCCGGTACCAGACGAGGACGCCAACCGCGTCCGGGTCGTTCTTCCTGCTGCAAGCGGGATTTCTGCTCCGCCTGCAACGGTGCGGTGATCGGGGTTCCGAACGACACGACACTGGATGTGAGCTTGCTCAACTGCCGGTTGAAGGCTTCCCTGGAAATCGCGTGGCGTTAGGGGATGCCAGGGAGTTTCTGTTGGCCTTCGATGATTTTGAGCGGCTATACGAGAACTCCCGCACGGATCACGCTTCATTCCACATGCCGCAGCACCGGCGCATCGAGCGCGCGTGAAGTAGCGCGCCGTCTCCTCCTCGGGAGGATCGTCGAAGACTGCCACCGCTCCGCTCGCCATACTCGCTAGCGACCTACCAGTCACCAGGGGTCAAGGATCTGCGTCATCGCGGCCAGTCTCACGACGGTCTGACTGGACTCCGGAGGGCTAAATCCTGAGAATGTTTCTCAGTACACTGTGTCACCGGTGAGTGACTGACTCAAAGAGGTGGCGCCGTGCCGCGTGGGGAACAGCCGTTGCCGCCGGGGGGCGGGGCGCTGGTCGAGTTCGCCGCTGAGTTGCGTCGGTTGCGGAGCAAGGCTGGCGGGCCGCCGTATCGGGAGCTTGCCCGGCAGGCGCACTTCTCGGCGACGACGCTGGCCGACGCCGCTGGCGGGAGGCGACTGCCCAGTCTCGCGGTGACCGAGGCCTTCGTGCGGGCGTGCGGTGGAGACCCGGAAGAGTGGGCAGAGCGCTGGCGCGAGGTCGCTGCCGAGTTGGCGGCCGTCACTGCCGAGCGGGTGGCAGCGGATGTCGGCGAAAGGGCGTGCCCGTATGTGGGCCTCGCGGCCTACGCGCCGGAGGACGCCGACCGGTTCTTCGGCCGGGAGCAGCTGACCGAGGATTTGCTTTCCCGGGTTCGCACCGGCCGGTTCGTCGCGGTGTTCGGTGCCTCGGGGGCGGGCAAGTCGTCGTTGCTGCGGGCCGGCTTGCAAGCTCGCGTCGGCACCGGCATGGCCGGAAGCGAGTGCTGGCGGTGTGTCACGTTCACGCCCGGGCCGCATCCGTTGAAGGAGTGCGCTGCGCAGGTCGCCGCCCTCGGTGCCGGCTCGGCGCCGCGGCTGGCCCGCGAGCTGGAGACCGATCCCGACGCGCTGCATCTGAGCGTGCCGCAGGCGTTGCAGGGCGCGGGCCCAGACGCCGAGCTGCTCCTGGTGATCGACCAGTTCGAGGAGGTTTTCACGGTCTGCGGCAGTGACGCCGAACGCGCCGCGTTCATCGCCGCACTCGCAGCGGCGGTCCGGGCCGTGAACAGCCGTACCCGCGTTGTTCTGGGGCTGCGGGCCGACTTCTACGCGCACTGCGCACAACACCCAGAGCTGGTGAATCTGCTGCGGGACGGGCAACTGTTGGTAGGCCCGATGAGTCCAGAGGAGCTGCGCAACGCCATTACGCGACCGGCAGCGACGGTCGACTGTGCCGTCGAGGCGGCGTTGCAGACCCGGGTGGTGGCCGACGCCGCTGGGCAGGCCAACGTGCTCCCGCTGGTATCGCACGCCATGCGCGAGACCTGGCGCCGCCGACGTGGCAATACCCTGACGCTGGCGGCCTATGAGGCATGTGGCGGCATCACCTTCGCGCTGGCGCAAACCGCCGAAGCCGCTTACGCCGAGCTGTCAGACGAGCAGCAACAGCGGGCCCGGCGCCTGATGCTGCGCTTCGTCCGGCTCGGCGCGGCGACCGGTGACACCAAGCAGTCCCTCGCCCGCCAGGCGGTGGAGCCCGATGACCAGCCGATCCTGCATGCCTTCGTGGAAGCCCGACTGGTCACAGTGGACGCTGACAGCGCCGAACTGACCCATGAGGCACTGCTTCGCGCCTGGCCGCGGCTGCGCGGCTGGATCGAGGAAGACCGCGCAGGGCTGCTGATCCAGCAGCAACTGCACGACGCGGCGGACGCTTGGGAGCGCGACGGCCGCGACCCGGGCGCTCTTCACCGCGGTGGCAGGCTGGCCACCGAGACTGAATGGGCGCGGCATCACGTCGAGGAGGCCGAGGCGGACCCGACGCTCCGGCGATTCCTGGCCGCGTCCATGCGCCGCGAGAGGCGGTCGGCCCGGCTGCGTACCACCGTGATAGCAGCGCTCGCGGTACTCAGCCTGCTGGCATCGGGCACGGCGACCGTGGCAATCCAGCAGCGAACCACAGCGCGCTCCGAGCGGGACGTCGCCACTGCGGGCGACCTCGCCAGTGAAGCTTCCTTGCTGCGCGACAACGACGTCTCCCTGGCCGCTCAGCTCGACTTGTCTTCCTATCAGATGCACCCGACCGAGCAAACCGGCACCGACCTATTGGGTACCCAGCAGGCCCCGTTGTCTCGGGTGCTTTCCGGACACACCGGCACCGTCTACGCGGCCGCTTATAGCCCCGATGGACACGTCCTGGCCAGTGCCGGGGACGACGACACAATCCGCCTGTGGAATCCGGCTTCGCCGCAGCCGACTCTGTGGGCGTCGCCGATCGACGCCCATTCGGAGAGAGTTTACTGGCTGGCGTTCAGCCCGAATGGAAAGGTCCTGGCCAGCGCCGGCCGCGACAAGAGCGTCCGGCTGTGGAGCGTGGCCAACCCTGCGCACCCCACCCCGCTCGGGCCGCCACTAGCCGGGAACGGCAGCTTCGTGTTCTCCGTCGCGTTCAGTGCCGACGGCACCATCCTGGCCAGTGCCGGCAACGACCACACCATCCACCTGTGGGACGTGGCCGACCCGGCACGCCCCGTCTCACTCGGGTCACCGCTGACCAGTACCGACGCGTTCGCCTCGGCGACGTTCAGCCCCCACGGGAGGATCCTGGCCGGCGCCGGCCACGACAACACCGTCCAGCTGTGGGACCTGGCCAACCCGGAGCACCCCGTCCACCTCGGCTCTCTGACCGGCTACACGCAACCCGTCTACGCCGTCGCCTTCAGCCCGGATGGGAAGATCCTGGCCAGCGCTGGCGGTGACCACAACGTCCAGCTGTGGGATATCGCCGATCCAGCGCAGCCCGTACTCCTCGGCAAACCGCTGACCGGACATACCGACACCGTCTTCGCTGTCGCTTTCAGCCCGGGTGGAAAGGTCCTGGCCAGCGCCGGAGCCGACCACACCGTCCGATTGTGGGACGTGACCGATCCGGCGGACCCCATCCCTCTGGGCCAGCCCCTGGTCGGACACACCGACTACGTCTTCTGGCTCGCCTTCAGCCCGGACGGGCACACCCTGGCCAGCGTCAGCCAGGACCGCACTGTACGACTGTGGAACCTGCCCGCCGCGGTGCTCGTCAGCCACGCCAGCTACGTCAACGCCGTCGCCTTCAGCCCCAACGGGAAACTGCTGGCCAGCGGCAGCTCGGACAACACGATCCAGCTGTGGAATACGGCCAACCCCGCAAGCCCGGTACCGGTCGGACCACCACTGACCGGCCACACCGGCGCGATCGCCGTCCTGGCGTTCAGCCCCGACGGGCTTACGCTGGCCAGCGGCAGTCACGACCAGACGATCCGACTGTGGAACGTCACCGACCCGGTCCACGCGACCCGGCTCGATCCACCGCTGACCGGCCACACCGACATTGTTTCGGGCTTGGCGTTCAGCCCCGACGGAAAGGTACTGGCCAGCGGCAGCCACGACCAGAGGATCCGACTGTGGAACGTGGCAGATCCAGCCCACCCCACGCGCATCGGTTCACCGCTGCCGGGCCACACCAAAGCCGTGTGGGCCGTGGCTTTCAGCCCGGACGGGAACCTGCTGGCCAGCGCGAGTGCCGACGACACCGTCAGGTTGTGGAACGTCGCCAACCCCGCGCACCCCGTGCTGGTCGGACAACCGCTCGCGACACACGTCGGCGGAGTCCTGGACGTCGCCTTCAGCCCGGACGGACACACCCTGGCCACGGCGAACGACAACGACGCCATCGGCCTGTGGGACGTGCGCGACCCGGCGCTGCCGCGGCCGCTCGGCCAGCTCACCGGGCACACCGGCATCGTGTACTCGGTCGCTTTCAGCCCGGACGGGCACACGTTGGCCAGCAGCAGCGCCGACGCCACCGTCCGGCTGTGGAACACCACTGATCCGGCCCACGCCTTCGCGATCGGCGGCCCGATCACCGGGCACACCGCGGCGATCGACGGCCTCGCGTTCAGCCCCGACGCCCACACGATCGCCACCGCCAGCGATGACCGAACGGTCGACGTCACAGACATCGACACGGCGACCGTCGCCGCCACGGTGTGCGCGAAGACCGCGGGCTCTTTGAACCCGGCGCTCTGGCGGCAGTACCTGCCCGGGTTGCCGTACCGGCAACCGTGCCGTTGAGGCCACGGCACGCTGGTTGTTCGCAGTGACCTGGCGGCCGAGCCCGTCGTTGGTGTCGACCCCCGCGGCAGCCGACCCACCCACCGCTCGTTCTGGTCGACACCGCAGCCGTTCGGCTACCGCGAAGGTCGACGACTGGACTCGACCGTAGGCCTGATGACCGCGCGGCTGTCCTGCCTGACGATTGTTGATGAATCGGGTCCGGCGACGGTGCGGACCTGCCCGGAACCTTTTCGTTCAGTACTGGGAACCGGGGACCCGAATAGTGAAAGTGGAGTGGTCATGAAACCACCAATCGTCCGCGTGTTGCCGGCAGCCGTGTTCGCCGCAGCGTGTGCCGCGGCGATGCTCATTGGTTTGGGATCAGCTGCTGCCTCCGGCGATATGCCGGCCGCCGCGCCGTTCGCCCATGTCGACCCATCCGGATTCACGCTTGATCCCGGTCAGAGCTTCAGCCAACTCGGCGGGCTGGTCACGCAACTGGAGACCGATCCGCGCATTCAGAAAGTCGCGCTGGACACGCTGCTGACCACCACCTCGCCTGGCCGGACTGCCGTCTGGCCGCTGTGCCACACCACCAACCTCGCCCCGGCGCTCAACCCGACCGGTTTCTGCTGGGACACCCAGGACGACACCACCAAGGACTGGTATCCGCAGGGCATCACCGGTTCCGGTGATGCCGAGCCCAGTGGCCTGGTCGACGGTAAGCGGCTGGTGGCGACGAGCTGGCACTTCGCGGCCGACACCTACGCCCGGGTCAGCATCGCCGACTACACCAAGCCCTCCGCCGGCGTGCTCTACCACCACCTTCTGCTGGTCAAGCCGGTGCTGGAGAACGGGCAGGTGAACTACACGAACATGGGCTCCGTCAACGACCCGGGTGACATCGCGACCCACGCCGACGGCGTGATGTGGCTGGGCGATCTGCTGTTCGTCGCCAACGGCCGGCAGCTACAGGTTTACAGCCTCGACCACATCTGGCGGATGCAGACCAGTGGCACCGACGCGGGCGACGTCGGCCTCACGGCGAACGGCGCCTTCGCCGCCTGGAACGCCTACGCCCTGCCGATGATCGGCGAGTACTACACCACCACCCACTCGTGCGTTCCGGCCGCCGGCACCACACCGTGCCTGAACTCCATCAGCCTGGCCGCGGACCGGTCGTCGTTCGTCACGAGCGAGTACTACAACGCCTCGGCCGGCGGCGGCCGGGTGATCCGCTGGCCACTGGACCCCGCGACCGGGCTGCCGCTGACCAACGACGGCACACACACGCAGGCCACCGAAGCGTTCCGGTCCCCGATCTGGCACATGCAGGGTGCCGCGACCGACGGCACCGCCTTCTACCTCGCCGGCTTCTGCCCCGGCGCCACCTCCGACAGCCCCGGATGCATCCACAAGGCACTGCCGGACCAGGCACCGCACGTTCTGACCGAGGCACCACCCCTGCTTGAGAGCCTGTCCTACTGGCCGAAGACCGGCGAACTGTGGGGCCTCAACGAAATCGCGACCACCGCAGGCGACCGCGTCGTCTTCAAGATCTACCCCAACTCCTGAAACAGCGAGGGACGCCATGGCCGAACCGATCCGTCGACGGACCTTGCTCGGCGCCGCCACAGCAGCCGGCGCGACCGCTACCACCGTGCTCGACGGCACCGATGCCGCCGCTGCGACCGCTCCGAGCCCGATCGGCAACGGCGTGCCGGTCGAGTCCTTCCGGCAGGCCGGCTTCACCGACGACCAGACCTTCGCCGCCGCGTTCGGCTACGCAGCCGCCCAGACCTACAAACCCACCCTTATCCTGGACGCCCAGGAATACGAACTGTCCAATACCTACACCGCTTACAAAGGACTGTCCCTGTTCGCGTTCGGCGTGGAGCGCGAATTCGAGTCGACGTCGAGCTGGGACAGCGTCTACTGCCGCGTCTACAAACACGGCAGCGGACCGCTGTTCACCTGGCCGAGCACCGGCAACTTCACCTCGATGCGGATCAGCGGCATCCAATTCGAAGGCAACCAGAGCGGCGGCAGCGACTTCCTGGCCCGCACCCCGACCGGCCAGGTCTACCCGGCACTGGCCATGTCCACGTTCGAGAAGTGCGGCTGGAAGAACTTCGAATCGGTCATGCTCGGCGTGAACTGGGAAGGCGTCACGCTCAAGGAGTTCCACGTCCAGAACTGTAAGAACACGGCATTCAAGATCGGCGGTGCCGACTCCTTCATCCTCGGCGGCCACGGTTTCCTGGACTCACAATCCCTCAGCGGCGTACCGATGTTCTGGCTGACGGACATGACCGCCACGATAGTCTCAGACCTCTACGTCACCCCGACCGGCGCCGGATGCGCGATCCGCTACGACGCCGGCTCGATGACCCAGTTCCGCAACCTGATCCTGGACTCGGCGTCCCAGAACGGCCAGGCCGCCGTGTGTCATGGCTCGCTGATCCAGATCAACGGTGGCAGCAGCACGATCATGGGCGGCCGGCTGCACGGCTGCATGGTCGACCCGGCCGCCACCGACGACGGCGCGACCAGGCACAAGGGCTACATCACCGTCAACGGCGGCCAGACCGCCATCATCGGGACCGCGTTCTGCGACGGCGCCGACCGGTCCGCTGGCGGCAGCTCCGCGGACTACACCCCGGCACACACGCCGCACGTCTACGCGCAGGCTGGTGCCCGGGTCATCACCCGCGGGCTGCTGTCCGTGCGGAACAACCCACTGGTGATCACAGAGGCGACACCTGGCCTCATCGACTGCGACCAACCCGCCGCACTCACCGTCGGCTGACCCCACAGCCTTGACGGAAAAACGATGACCAGCGGTCGTGGCGTCGGCGGTAATGTCGCGGGTGGAGCAAGGTGTCTCGTCACCGGCGTTGCATGAAAGGAGTCCGCGTGAAGACTCCACTCACAGTCGAATTCGTCAATGTTTCAGACCGCGCGTGCCTGGCCCGTGCTCGGCGCGCTGACGCAGCCATGATCGAGACGACGGCCACGACCAAGGGCGGCGTGCCTCACGATCTCGAGCACCTGATTGTCGAGGCGGCGCTCGATTGCCATCAGGGATTCTGGGGGAGGGTGTGGCGTGGCGCCGAGTTCGCGAACATCGACGTCACCCGCAACGGCCCGCGGCGGCGCCCACGGTCGCACAATCGGGAGTTGACCAAGGGATACACTGGTTGGAATGAGGACCTGGTGACCAAGGTCGCCGCCGTACTCGACGAGGCGACGGCGCGGGGGTGGTCCCCTCCGGATCGACTCCCCGACGTGCCGGCCTTGGCAGTCCTGCTCGACGCTCGCCGCCGTCCCCCCGTGGACGCGACCATCGACCGGGGCCGCGTAACCACCGCGGTCACCGAACTGGTCGAGGCACGCCGGGCCTGGTTGAAGCTGCCCGTCGGCAGATCGCTCACCCGCACGTGGCGACGCTGTTGATGCGCGCTGACTAGCCGGACGAGGCGTTGGATCGCGTTCACACCGCACGAGCGCGGCCCAGTCGCTGCCCTCCGTGAAGACGGCTGCGGTCAACACCGTCAGAACGGCCATGGCTACCGTGTGCGCCATCGCAGTCGCCAGAGATCTGGGAGTCCTCCCGATCGGCAGGCACATGAGCGCGCTGGTCGACTGCCTCAGGCCCAGGAGCGATCAGGCCGGTCTCGTAGGCGACCACCACGGCTTGAGCCCTTGTCGTGACTCCGAGTTTGGCCAGCGTGCGGCTCAGATGAGTCTTGACGGTGGACTCGCTGATCATGAAGTACTCGGCGATTTCGGTGTTGGTCGCGCCACGGCCGACGTGCCGAAGGACATCCAGCTCCCGGGGTGTCAACGCGGCCAGGGCGGCGGACGCTCGGCGAGCGGATACCGGTCGGCCGATGTAAGCCTCGACCAGTCGTCCGGCGACAGCCGGGGAGAACACCTTGTCGCCCGAGGCGACGGCGCGGATAGCGGCGAGCAGCCGGTCGGGGTGGGTCTGTTTGTGCAGGAAACCGGATGCGCCGGCACCGAGCGCGGCTCGGACGTACTCGTCCATGTCGGACGCGGTGAGAATAAGGACCCTGGAGCGCTCTCCCCTGGAGGCGGCGGCGGTCAGAATCAGTTCCGTGGCGACGGCGCCGTCGACGCCGGGCATATGGATATCCATCAGGACAACATCCGGATGGAGGGCGGCGGCCTGGGCCACCGCTTCCTGTCCGGTCGAGGCTTGTCCGACCGCCCGCAGTCCGGGCGCGGCGTCGATAAGCGCGGCCAGACCGGCTCGGATCAGGTCCTGCTCGTCGACGAGCAGGACGCCGGTGGCCTCGGTCATGCGGCCTTCCCCTGCCCCCGAGGCGTCCGCGAACGGTGCGTGGTCGTGTCGATCGGGACCGCTGTCGGGCCATCGCACGCAACTATACCGCGGCGTCGATCTTGCTTCCCCATGGTTTCCTCCGTTGGTCGGACCCGCGGGTACAGGTCACTCGGCCCGTTGTACTGCCGGAGGGTTGTCAGGGGTCGGTGCCCAGACGCCTGACAACAAAGGCCTGACAACGGCCGGGAAGCAACGGATCAGATCTGGGCACGAGTGGAGCGGCCAGCCCTTGGCCGGCCGCTCCATGACGACCTGAGGCAACAGAAGCCTGTGGTCCGAACCGACGCCTCAGGGCTTTGAATCCGGGAGGCGGTTCACATCAGCTTCGATCCATGCTCGTGACACACTTGGATTGGAATCGGGCCCTGGATCAGAACGCGTACCAGTCGTTCTTGATGCTGTATATGCTCTGCGCGATCCCGATCGATCCCGAAACAACGACATTAACGGTGAAATCCGCCATTTTGGCAGCATACCTGTCGATACTTTCGTCGACAGTCATCCGCTCGGACTCCTCCGCTATCTCCGGCACAGTGCGACTAAGACCCAACGTGAGGAGTCCGGCGACGTCGGATGCCGTACTGGTAGTGTCGAAATGCCCGTTGAGCCCTTGGTTGGCCAGGTCTGCCAGAGATCCGTCGAGTGCTGCGCTACCGGATACCTCCCCGAACGCCGCACTGCACTCAGGGCCGACGACTATGCAGCCTCCTGCTATCAATGCTGTGACAGTGGAGATGTATCCATCCCACTGCGAGATGTCGTGCGTCGCACGCTTGGCGAAATTCAGCAGGTTCTTCGACGTCACGAACTTCGGCAGCAGGCTCATCGGCTTCACCGGCACCAGATCGCAGTACGCGCCGCCGACCCTGCCGCAGAGGACGGGATTCTCCTCCAGGTAGCCGGTATTGGCCTTCGCGGCGGGCGGTGGCGGCGCAGGTGCCACTAGTGCGAAGCACAGCACGCAGGTGCGGTAGTTGTTCACGATGCCGCCGAAATAGTAGCCCGGGTAGCCGGCCGAGTAGCCGCTTTCGCCCATGCCGCGGTAGCCGCCGTTCGAGTGCAGGCCGTTGAGGTAGGACGTTTCGCAGGCACCGTAGCAGTCGGCGGGACGCAGGCCGGTGGGGTCGCTCTTGGCTATGGGATTGTCGCCGGAGTAGGTGTAGCCGTTCTCCTCCTGCGACGAGTCGGCTTCGAACAGCGGGTCGACGGAGAGGAATCGGCCGGTGGCCGGGTCGTACCATCGGGCACCGATGTTGGTAAGGCCGGTGGACGTATCGTCGGGGTCGTTGAGGAAGCCCTTGTTGTCCGGCCAGGTAGCCGACAGGGCACCGCGGGGCGCGCCGTAGGCGGTGAACTGTCGCCAGGTCGGCACGGTCAGGGTGCTGTCGAGAACCAGCAACCCGGTGCCCTGGGAGTTGGTGATCTCGAAGCTGTAGTTCGGGCCGGCACCGCTGCGCACGGCTTGGCCGCCGCCAGGTAGGGCGTAGTAGCGGTTGCCGGTGATCGCGCCGGTGCTGGTGTCGAGTTGGAGTTCTTCCTGCGGCAGGTAGAGCGTGGTCCGGCCGAGATCCTTCTGGAGCAGCAGAGTGCCGCTGGCGCCATAAATGTAGCTGGAGGCGCCCGACGTGGTGGCCACGGAGGTGAGTTGTCCGGCATCGGACCAGGTGAGGCTCTGATCACCGTTGGCGGATGTGTCGCGGGTCGTGGTGTTGCCTGCGGAGTCGGCGCCGTAGCTCGTGGCCGATGTGCCCGCTGGGCCGGTCGTGGTGGTGGCGGTAAGAGTGTTGGGTTGGGTTGTGCCGTAGGTGTAGGTGGTAACGGCGTCCTGGGCGCCGGCGATGCCGTGGTTGACCTGCTTGGTGGGCTGGCCCAGGGGGTCGAAGGTCCAACTGGTCCAGTACGCGCTGCCGGTGATGCCGTCGCCGATGGTGGCCCCGTCGTTTGTGGTGGGGTCGGCGGCGCAACTGTCGGTGGCGGTCCAGGCCTGGGTGAGTCGGTCGAGGCTGTCGTAACCGAAACACTGGGTTTCGGCGGTGACCGTGCCGGCGGTGAGGCGTTTGTCGGTCTGGTCGGTGGGGTTTCCTGCCGGGTCGTAGAAGTAGCTGGTGTCGTCCAGCGGTGTCGCGGACACCGTGATGTTGGTGACCTGTGCGTCGGTGAGCGAGCGGGTGTGCGGGTCGTAGGTGTTGGTCAGGTCGGCGTGAGCTCCCTGGTTGAGGCCGAGTTCGAGCTCGGCGACCTGCCTGTCGGGGGTGTAGTCGGCATTGTCGCTGTAGCTGGCCAGTCCGCCTGGCCCGACGGGTAGGTCAAGTGAGGTCTCGTAGGCGTGGGTGACGGTTTCGGCGGGCAGTGCCCCGCCACCGGGCGATGCCGGATAGCTGTCGTGGTCGGGCAGGGCGGTGCCGCTGGTATAGGTGTGGGTGAACGCGTAGGACCCGGCCAGCGCGCCTTCGGCGGCGGGAATCGTGATGGTCTCGCCGAGGGATTCCCCGTTGGCGTTGAATCCGCTTTGCTGGTCGACGTAGGCGTTTGCACCGACATAGCTGGTCGCGGTCGTGAGCTTGCCGATCGGATCGCTCATCCCGGCGACGGCGTTGTTGGCGTTGTCGTAGACCCAGCCGATGAGTTGGTTGTCAGGCACCTGACCGGGCACCGGCGCGTCGAACTCACCGGTCTTGCGGTTCAGGCCGTCGTAGGTGAACGAGATCGTCTTGTTCCGCGAGTCGGTTGTCTGGAGTACGTTGCCGGCCGGGTCGTACGCCATCGTGGATGTGCCGGCGTCGGGGTCCGTCTTGGTGACCGTCTGGCCCAGCAGGTTGTAGCCGGAGCTCCAGTCCTCGCCGGTCGTGACGTCCTTGACGTCGGTCTGCTGTCCTACTGTGTTGTACACATACTGCGTCGCCTGCGTGCTGCCGCCGGTGATCGCGACAGTGGTGATCGCGCTGGCCGTGACCGTGACGGTGGGGAGCGTGGTGTAGTCGTCCTTCTCCACAGTGCGGCCCAGCGCGTCGGTGACGGTGGCGGTCGCGGCACCCCCGGCGAACGGCTGGCCGGTGGCGTTCAGCGGCACAGTGACTGTTTTGTCGCCTGTGTATGCCGTCGCGGTTTGCGATCGGATGGCAGACCTGTCGTACGAAGTGTCCAGGACGGGTTGTCCCGAGCCGTTGAACGCGGTCACGTCCTGGTCGTCCACCTGGGAGTCCGGCACGGTGACCAGCGTGGCGCCCGGTGTGGTCGTCGGATCCCACCAGTTGGTGTTCTTCTTGCCCACCCAGCCACGGCTGTCGTAGAACGTGTCGGTGACCAGGCGTCCGCCCTGCGGGGTGGGCTGCTGAGTCTGGCGAACGCGCAGCAGCCCGTCGTACAGCGTGGTCGCCGCGTTGTACTGCTCTTGGTCGTTCATAACCTTCCTGGTGACCACCGTCGGGGCAGTCTGCGAGACCTGGTAACCGAATAGCGAGTTCGCCGGAGCGGTGGTCGGCCGGCCGTACTCCCAGACCGCGATCAGCCGGCCCAGTCCGTCGTAGTGCGTGGTGGTGGTGATGCCGTTCGGGTCGGTACTGGCGGTGGCCGCACCGCGTAGTGGATCGAGGGTCTGGCTGGTGGTCTGGCCGAGCGGGTTGGTGGTCTTGACGGCGGTGGTCAGGCCGTTGGTCGTCGTGTAGCTGGTCTGGGTGTCGCGCCCCAGCGGGTCAAACGAGTCCAACGGGCGCCCGATGGTGTCGTAGGTGTCGGCCTTGTTGACCTGATAGGTGAACGCGCCCGCGGTGTAACCGTTGGCCTGCAGGACTTCGGACACGTCACCCTTGGTGGGGACAGCTTTGGTGGGCAGGGTCGACGGTTGCGGCCAGGTTTGCGCGAGCGCCGGGTCGTCGTAGATGGTGCGGGTGTCGGACACCACGTCAGTGGGTCGGTTCACCGATGCCGGCGCGGTGAGCGCGTTCAGTTGCGTCGCGGTGGGAACCGTGGCGCCGGCCGGATTCGTGCCACCGCAGGGATCGGCGTCGACTTCGACCTCGGATGCCAGGCCAACGAGGTTCGCGGTCGTGTCGGCCGGTGCGTACGTGGTGGTCGTGCAGCGTTGCTGGGTGGGGTCGGCCAGGTCGCCATGCGCGAACTGGACCAGCGGTTCGCCAAAGGTGGCGTCAGACGTGCCGGTGTCGTAGGCGGTGTCGCTTTCGGTCTTGCGCCACGTGGTCGGGCCGTCGGTGATCGCGGTGCGGGTCCACTGCTCGACCTGGCCGGTAGCGTTGGCCGTCAACGTCGGCAGCCCGGTTCGGGCGCGGGTGGCGACGGCCGCGGACACCCAGTAGGAATCGATGGTCGAGCCGAGAATCGAACCGCCGGCGAAATCGTAGTCAGTGGTCTCCAAGGTCTTCCCGGCCAGCCGGTCGAGGTCGTCGTGTTTGCCGCCCTGTGAGTCGGTCAACGTCACGTCGTTGGTGTCGTTGTCGTCGGACATGCCTCGGTAGTAGGTGGTCTCGGCCTCGGTCTGGGCGTCGTTGCCCTGGCCGGTGAAGGTCTGCACATCACCGAAGCCACGCCACTGCCCGTAGGTGCGGTACTTGGCCTTGACGACCTCGTTGTCGTCGTAGTGCCATCCGCCACCACCGAGGTACTTGTACACAGTGGACATCACGGGGGCGCCACCGGTCGGGTCGGCCACGGTGACCTGCTGGACCTGGTACTTGATGAACCAGTCCTGCATCGGTTTGGGGTAGCCGAACGGCGTCCAGTACACCGGGTAGCACGACGACGTGTTCGACGACGCTGTGATCGACACTGGCGAGGAACAGGCGGTGACTTGTTCGTACCCGACGCCGATCACCGCGCCGCTCTCGTTGGTGATCGCGGCGATCCGGTTTCGGGTCAGGATGGGCAGTCCGTCGTGGGTGGCCACCCGGTTCTGCAGGTCGATCGGCGTGAAGCTGACGCTCGGCAACGTGACCGAGGAGCCGCCCGCGGTGGTGTCCGCGCCGGTGTGGGTGATCGACGACAGCCACAGCGTCGGCGACGTGCCGTCCCCGGTCGCCGGCATGGACTGATCGAGCCTCCACGAATCCACCTGCGCGTATGCCGACCCGGTCCACTGCCGGGTTGTGATGCCGACCAGGCGCACGGTCGAGTAGAACGACGGGCCGTTCACCTTGCACGTGGCCTTCGCCGTGCACTGCAGGTCTTCCGGCACGTCCGGCCAGTTCTTCGCGTTCGCGGAGTTCAGCGGGTCACAAGTGCCCGACAGGCAGCGGTCGGCGGTGGCATACACCACCTGGTCCGGCGCGTGGCCGCCGTTGACCGAATAGGCGTTGGTCGCGGTCAGTCCGTAGTCGATGCGGCTGAGGTGGGAGTCCCGCACGTAGCTGGTGGCGCTGGTGGTGTCACCGTTCTCGCCGTAGGCGTTGGTGTCCTGAGTGTAGTAGTAGGCCATCGCGTTCTCATGGATGTCGGTGACGAAGTCCAGGTTCCACCGGTAGGCCATCGTGCAGACCGAATTCGCCCAGTCAGCGTCGTAGCACGGATCGCCGGCATGGGCGGAGAACACCGGTACCGAGTCCACCGAGTCGGTCGCGGCGTCCGACGCGGACCAGCCGGGCAGGTGATTGAGCCCGAAGTAGTAGCTCGTACCGGTGCGGTCGGTGATCTTCCAGTAGTCCATGTCGTGCGTTCCCGATCCGTTGTCCGAACCGGTTATTCGGGTGACCACATCGCCGTTGTCTTTCTCGGTCTTGTAGGTCTTCTTCCCCGAATCCCACACCAGCGCGGTGGACGTGCCGTTCATTGAGAGCGTCAGGATCGGTCCGTCGTAGCACTCGTCGCTGGTTGACTGGGGCGCGGCGGAGCCCTCCGGGCTGTCGGAGCAAGCGGCGAAGGACTGCTCGATGAACGACTGTCCGGTGGACCAGCCGTCGCCGGCCCACGAAGCCTGCGCCTGGGTCGCCGCGGTCTGGCCGTCCACGGTGCCTGAGTCATAGGACAGCCCGACCGTCGGGGTCAGCTTCGAGGCGGCTGGCGGGACGCTGATGGGGTAGTCGTAGGTGAAGGAGCCAGTCGATCCGCCCGCTGCCCACGAGCCGGACGGCTTGAGAGTGGTGGCCGAGTACGTGCCGGCCGACCCGCCGCCGTCGCCGCCGGCGGCCGTGCTGGTCGCCGCGACCACCATCGGCGAGCTGCTCACACGGCCGGCAGGCATCAGGGCCGATACGCTGCGGGCGCTGACATCGTTGAGCGCACCGGCCAACGGGGTCGCAGTGCGGCAGGCTTGCACCTGTGGGGTGGTCAGCGCGCAGCCCGGCAGCTCGACCAGCCGCAACCGGGATCCATAGTTCCCGCCGTAGGCGTCTTCGAAGCCGGCGTAGTTCACGCCGATCCTCAGCGCGCCCCGCGATGCTGCCGGGACGGGACCGTCCGGTGTGACGGTGAACGCCACACCGGTGACACCGGCGGCAATCGCGGCCTGATGGCTGGTCATCCGCACGGTCAGCTTGGCAGGGTTCTGAGCAGGATTCTGAACACTGTCGTCTGAGCTGCCGGCCTGCTGCACCCACACCGGCATGCCGGTGACAGGAACCGCCCGGGCCTGGCTTCGGGTCAGATCAGCCACTCCGACGGACGCAGCCGGCCATGACACCGTCGTGGCCTGATAGGGCTGCTCGACGGAGTGAGCAGACAGCCGAGGGGCTTGGTAGGCGAACGCACGCACGCCCTGCGAGGCCGACATCGTCGGCACCGAAGGCAAACGCGGCGCGGCGGCGGCAGCCGGATGCCCGGCAGACACCAGCGTGGCGCCGACGGTTGCCAGCGCAATCATCCCGATCACGGGACGGGATCGGCTGATCCGCCCGATCCTTCTTTCCATCCAGCCTGTTCCGCGCACCACGACCACCTTCATGTGTCGTCCGAATACCTGCGAACAGATGCGCAACAAAGGCTATGAGTGTCGATATCCGAAGTCGTCCCACCACGGATGCACATCAGAGGTCGACCACAGCGGCAGCGCCCCGTCCTGTATATCGCTCAGGTCGACCCTGACCTCCTGTCCTGGTCCGACGACATATAGCGAGCGCTTTTCTAGTCTTTGTGCGGTCACACGCGGTGAGAATTCAGATCTCCGCAGGACTCGGCAATGAAGGGAACCACCCTGATGCGCCAGCGTTCACCCATGTTCCCCTGGGCACGCGCCCGGGCCCGGATCATCCTGGCAGTCGCGGTGGCGGCTGCGTGTGCCCTCGCTATCAGTGCGCCTTCGCAAGCCACAGCGACGCAGCCGAGCGCCGGGACGTCCACTGGCGCTCAATCCTCGGGGGCGGCACAGCAGGCATCGCTCACCGAGCGAGCCGAGTCGGCGGCGTCGGCGCGAGCCCGAAGCAGCGGCGCACGGGTCACCGTGGACGCGCTGACCACGCCTACCTCGATGGTGGCCGCAAACCCGAGCGGCACCTTCACGCTGACACAGTCCCTCCAGCCGACGCGCACCAAGCGAGACGGGGCTTGGGTGAACCTTGATGCCACGCTGCACCGCGACGCCGACGGGACTGTGTCGCCGAACGCGACCGAAAACGCCGTGACGCTGTCCGGTGGTGGAAGCTCGCCGCTCGCGGTGCTGACCGATGCTGGCTACAGCCTGTCCATCATTTGGCCGGCCGCCCTGCCGCGACCCACCCTCTCCGGTGCGCGCGCCGACTATGCCAACGTGCTACCGGGGGTCGACCTGGAGGTCACCGCGACGGATCAGGGCGGGCTGGCCGAGGTTCTGATCGTGCGCAACGCCAGCGCAGCCGCGGACCCGGCGCTCGGGACGTTGCGCATGCGGTTGCGTACCAAGGGGATAACCGTGTCTCAGGACGCCGAGGGCAACCTGACCGCGAGGGCCGGCGCCGGCGGGCTGCCAGTGTTCTCCGCAGCCGCACCCATCATGTGGGACTCCGCCACCAACGCGCTGCCGACCCCAACGAGCGCACGCGCTACCACCGTCTCCAGCGAATCCGGGCCCGGCCGCGCGGCACACACCGCACCTGTCACCGGTTCGCTGTCCCCCGCGCCGCCCACCACTCGTGCTAACCAGAGCGTCGAGAGCGATACGACGCTCGCCCTGGCGCCCAATCGGGTGATGCTGACCGGCAAGGCCACGGTGTTCCCGATCTATATCGACCCCACCTGGAATCCGCTTCCGTCCGGCGGTGCCCGGCAGGCGTGGGGCTCGGTGTCCACGCTGTACCCAGGCAACAACGAATACGACAACTCCACCGATCCGGACGCCAACATCCTGCAGGTCGGCAACAGCAGCTACTACACCGCCCGCTCGTTCATCCGGTTCGGCGTCTCCTCGGTCCTCAGCGGCGCGACGATCTTCTCCTCCGACGTGAAGTTCACCTCGGCCGGCGACGTCTGCAAGTCCTCGGCCACCGAGGTGGATCTGTACTGGACCGGCCCGATCAGAAACCCCCTCACCTGGAACAACATGCCGGCCATGAGCAACAAGGTCGCGTCGGCAAACGGTACCGACTGTCCGAACACCAGCGTCGACTTCAACGTCACCACTTTCATGCGGGCACACGTCGGCGCCACCGACATGACCTTCGGACTGCGCGCACCGGACGAGTCCGACAACGCGCAGTGGAAGGAGTTCCTGAGCAACAATGGCGCCGCGAGCATGTCCACTGAGTACAAGCACGCCCCGAGCCTGCCCCGCCTGCCGTCCACCTCGCCCGGCGGGATCTGCAACACCGGCAGCCCTTCGGCGGTCACCATCGGCAATGACGACGTCACGTTCTCCGTCATTCCCAATGACGTCGACGGCGGACAACTCGGCACCCAGCTCGTCATCAAGGATTACGGCAGCGGAACGACGGTCTACGACTCAGGGCCGGCGGCCAGCGCGATCTCGGCGCTCACCACCACCTCGGGCTCCCCGCAGCCGATCGTCATCCCCCGCACCAAGATCCAGGGATGGAATCCGAACGGCGCCACTCAGGCGTATCAATACTCGTGGTACGTCATCACCAGCGACGGCAAGCTCTACAACCCCACCAACGGCCCCGGAACCAGCGGCCAACCGTGCACCTTCACCTACAATCCCGCCCAGCCTTCGGCGCCCGGGGTCGCCGTGCCCTCGACCATCCCCGACCTCGGGCAGTCGATAGCCATCACCCTGGGCCCGTGTGCCGGCTCGCTCGCCACCCCTCCCACCGCCTGCACCGGACCTGCGCCGACCCGCTACGTCTACCAACTGAACGAATCCGCACCGGCCTCGGTCACCGCCGTCACCGGCGCCGAGACGGTCGCCCTGCCGCTGCATCACGCGGGCGCCAACATCCTCACCGTCTACGCCCTGTCAGCCGGCGCAAACCCGGGCAGCGTCACCTCCACAACCTTCGACGTCGGCATCCCCGGCGCGAGCTACGCCGACGGTGACATCAACGGGGACGGAAATCCCGACTTCCTGCACAACGGCGCCGGCGGGAACGCCGGGCTGTGGCTCGGAACCAGCGACGGCCACGGGAACCTCGCCACCCCGATCGACATCGGCGCGCTCGGTACCGGCGCCAGCTCCACCCCCAGCCCCGCCGAATGGACCGGGGCCGACATCCTGCACGGCGACTTCACCGGCGACCACGTCCAGGACATCGCCGCCTACTATCCGACCGGCACCGCGGCAGGCAACGCCGACCTGCTGTTCGGCAACGGCGACGCCACCGCGCTGAGCCCATACGCCTACGCGCAGCAGGAGATCACCGCGCCGAACCTCGCCGACACCGCCCTCAACGCCGCCGGCGACAATCCGGCCGACCTGGTGGCCGCCGGCAACGCCACGCTGGCCGGCAACCCCGTCCCGGACCTGATCGGCATCGTCGGCGACGCGACGAACGGCTACCAGCTCGACATGTACACCAGCCCGGACGGGAGATTCGGCGACTACACCTACGGCCAGACCATTGCCACTCCCGGCCAAAGTCCTGACGGCACGAACGACTGGCACAACTACACGCTGGCCGCCACCCAGACCCCCGGCATGACGGTGTTGTTCGCCCTCAACACCCTCAGCGGAACGCTGTACGAGTCCGCCAACCCCGATCAGAGCACTACGACACCCATAGGCAGCCCCGGCACCTGGACAGCGATCACCCAGTGGCAGTCGGCGGGCAACGTGGCCGGCCTCCCGGTACTTGTCAGCGCCGACGTCACCACCGCACCCGGCACCCCGACCATCGAAATCTGGACCACAGACTCCAGCAACGCCACAGCCACCGACTACTTCCTGACCGGCGGCACCCTCACCGCGCAGCACACCACCAGTCTGCTCGCTCCCGGCCACTCCTGGCCCCTGTCCGACGGCGGAAACGCCACCACCGCCGCCGACACCAGTGGCGCCACCCCGGCCACGCTGGAAGGCGGGGCGACCTGGACCACCGACCCGCTTCTCAAACGGCCGGTCCTGGCCCTGGACGGCAGCACCGGCTACCTGGGCCTGCCGACGGGCCTGGTCAAATCCTCCGACACCCTGACGATCTCGCTGTCGTTCAAGGCGTCACCCGGCACCACGGGGATCCTGGTCAGCACCGGCAATGACGTACCCGCCAACCTCAACCCCGCCACCATGCCGGTGATGTACATCGGCACCGACGGCCGGCTGTACGCCCAGTTCTGGAACGGCTCCGTCCGCCCGATGGTCTCCGCCGCGCCCGTCAACGACGGCCAGTGGCACAAGGCCACCCTGGCCAGCGACGGCACCAACCAGAGCCTGTTCGTCGACAACGACCTGCGCGTCGGCATGGCCGGCAGCCCGCCGGTCACCAACGAGGATCCGTTCAACTACATCGGCGCCGGCGTCTTCCCTGCCAACACCAGCACCAAGAGCTGGATCAACGCGCCCGGCAACAGCACCGTGGCTCGGGCCAGCTACTTCACCGGCCAGATCTCCGACGTCTCCTACTACGCGGCCTATCTGACCCCCGACGAAGTCACACCATTCCACAACCCCCAGCCGATCACCGGGGCGATCACCTCGGCCCTGTCCAATGCCCTGTGCATTGACGACCGCTCCGGCAACACCGCCGACGGCAACCCCATCCAGATCTACACCTGCAACAACAGCGCGGCGCAGCAATGGACCATCACGCCCCAGCCCGGTGGCGTCCTCAACACCATCACCACGAGCGGCAAATGCCTCACGGTAGCCGGCAGCGGCACCGCGAGCGGGACCGGCATCGACCTCTACACCTGCAACGGGACTCCGGCGGACTACTGGACCATCGACTCCGACGGCCAGCTGTGGAACCCGCACTCGCAGATGTGCCTGGCCGACCCGGCCAGCACCACCATCCCGGGGACCCAACTCATCATCTACGCGTGCGACTACGGCAATGAGCAGAACTGGCACCGTCCCTGAGACACGCCAGGGGGCCATCGCGCCGGCCGGGCTTCCTCCTCCCGGCTCGGCGCGACGGCGCTTCAACCGCGCGGCTGCCGGTGCGGAGCCCGGGGATGTACCGCTGCCGCTGCCAGCCACACGCGCTACTTCCGGGACTTCGGCTGCACCTGCTGTGCACGCTGGGCGGGCTGCCGATCGCGTTCACTCCGACCTGGGCGAAGGCCGACGAACGCAAGACTCCCCTCGATATCTTCGCCACCGAACCCACGCTCGTCCCAGACCGACCACCTGGACAGACGCTGATCGGCGACAAGAACTACTCCGGCTGCGAGTTCGAGTCGCAGCCGGCCGACCTGAACATCGAACTAACCGATACACCACTTCCCACGACGTGACCGAGACCGTCAAAGTCGCCACATGGCGGCTCTGACGGAGTTCGACCACCATTGAAGCGTGATCACGACAGAGATTCCTTGCCCGCCTGCAAGCCCCACGTTTGGGGGCCACTTGGGAGCCACACGGGATGCGCCATCATGAACGACCTGCGGGTGGGTACTCGCGACGCCCGGCCGACGGGAGGGGCATTGCGTGCATGACGTGCAGCAACAGTTACCACATAGACCTGGGGGTCAAGGGGTCGCAGGTTCAAATCCTGTCAGCCCGACGGTAACGTCGCAGGTCAGGGCCTCAATCCGAAGGATCGGATTGAGGCCCTTGATATGTTTTGGGGGCCAATTCGTGGCCCCCAGCGGCGCCATGGCGCGCATCTGGAGCTGCCTCAGCTCCCGCACCAATGCCATGACCTGTACCTTCTGTACAACGGCGCTAACCTCGTTGACCGAAGGTCAAGTGCGGCAATGGCGTCGCGTTCCTTGAGCAATTCGTGTAGCGCTTGACCTGTCGGAACCGTGGGGTCGCGACGTTGAGGTCATGGAAGCTGCGCTGGATTCATGGGCGGCTGTCCTGTTCGGGTAGGACGCCGATGTGGTGCTGGCTGGACTCCCGCCGCGGGGCGTCCACGGCCTGCCAGTCGGCGAAGACCGGACCTGTGGCAGCGAGCCGCATCCAGATGGCACCACAGCCCCCTGCCACGGTGGCACCTACAGCTCCAGCACGACGTGGCAGGGTACCTGCTCGCAGTACAGCGGTGTTGAAGTCTGGTCCTCCTGACGCCGCAGCGACCCGTCGGGCCGTCATCCATCGACGTAAATCACTGTTCGATCCGCCGTTGATCGCGCGTCCATCCTGAAGACCGAGAGTTTTGCCGTCCCCGCCGGGGACCAGATGTCCCGCCCCGCCGCCGTACCCCCAGGCAAGTCCCCGATCACGGCGGGAGGGGCGGGACATTCCCTTGTGCGCCTGAGCCCCTTGCGACGGCCATCAACTCTCGACTTGAAGGAGTACCGTGTCCGACCCTGCCCGGATCGCTGACGATCCGCGCTTCGCCGAACTCAGAGGCGCCTACCGGCGTTTCGTGTTCCCGGTGACCGTCGCTTTCCTCGTCTGGTTCCTCACCTACGTGATCTGCTCCGCCTACGCACGCGGCTTCATGGCGCACGAGCTGGTCGGGAACATCAACGTGGCCCTCGTGTTCGGGCTGCTGCAGTTCGTCTCCACCTTCGGCATCGCCGCGGCCTACGCGCGCTACGCCGGCCGCCGGCTCGACCCGCTGGCCGCAGCGCTGCGGGCGGAGGCTGAAACCGGTCTCAGGGTCCCGGCCCCCCGCCACGCCGCCGGGGGTCCGCTGCCCGACGTCCGACTCGCTGAGGAAACCGCATGAACCACCACGACCTGCTGCTCGCCGCGGTCGAGCCGACGTTGCATTCGATGAAGACCCCGGCCTCGAACAAGGCGCTGACCGTCGGGATCTTCGCGGTTCTGGTGCTCGCCACCCTCGGCATCACCTTCTGGGCCCGGCGCAGCGCTAAGGGCACCGGCGGCTTCTACACCGCCTCCGGCGAGTTCTCCGCGCTGCAGAACGGCATCGCCCTGTCCGGCGACTATCTGTCCGCGGCCTCGTTCCTTGGCATCGCCGGGATCATCGCGCTGTCCGGCTACGACGGATTCCTGTACTCGATCGGTTTCCTGGTCGCGTGGCTGGTCGCGCTGCTGCTGGTCGCCGAATTGCTGCGCAATACCGGCCGCTTCACCATGGCCGATGTGCTTGCCGCACGGCTGCGCAGCGGGCCGATGCGCACTGCGGCCGGCGTGTCCACCATCGTCGTGTCGATCTTCTACCTGGTCGCGCAGATGGTCGGCGCCTCGACCATCGTCGGGCAGCTGCTCGACGTCCAGGGCACCGGTGCGCAGATCTGGACCATCGTCGGCGTCGGCGTCTTGATGATCGTTTACGTCGTGGTCGGCGGGATGAAGGGCACCACCTGGGTACAGATCGTCAAGGCCGGCCTGCTGATCGTCGGCACCCTGACCATGACCGTGTGGGTGCTCGCCAAGTACGGGTTCAACGTCAGCCACCTGCTCGGCGATGCCGCCGCGCAGTCCGGTAAGAAGGACGCGTTCCTGCAGCCCGGCCAGAAGTACGGCGCCACCGACGGCTGGTCCAAGCTCGACCTGATCAGCCTGGGCGTGGCGCTGGTGCTCGGCACCGCGGCGCTCCCGCACGTGCTGGTCCGCTTCTACACCGTCCCGACCGGCCGCGACGCCCGCAAGTCGGTGAACTGGGCCATCGGCATCATCGGCGTGTTCTACCTGATGACGCTGGTCCTGGGCTTCGGCGCGGCGGCGATCGTGCACACCGCGGTCATCAAGGAGAAGGACCCGTCCGGCAACACCGCTGCCACGATGCTGGCCGAGCACCTGGGCGGCGGGGCCGGCAGTACCGGCGGCTCGATGATGCTGGCGTTCATCGCCGCCGTCGCGTTCGCCACCATCCTGGCGGTGGTGGCGGGCCTGACGCTGACGTCGTCCTCCTCGTTCGCGCACGACCTGTACGCGAACGTCATCAAGAAGGGCCGGGCCACCGAGAAGCAGGAGCTGTTCACGGCGAAGCTCGCCGCCATCGTGATCGGCGCGGTCGCGATCGTGCTGTCCATCCTGGCCCGGGAGCAGAACGTCGCCTTCCTGGTGGCCCTGGCCTTCGCCATCGCCGCCTCGGCGAACCTGCCGGCGATCCTGTTCACGCTGTTCTGGAAGCGCTTCACCACTTTCGGCGCCAAGTGCGGTATCTACGCCGGGCTGATCGCCTCGGTCGGCCTGGTGCTGCTGTCGCCGATCTGCTGGGGCGGCGCCACGGGCACCGTGCACGCCAGCAAGCTCACCGCCAAGCAGGCCGCGGACTGCGGGGTGTCGGAGAAGAGCAAGGAGGTCGGAAACGCCACCGCACTGTTCTCCTGCACCGTCAAGGCACCGGTACCGCTGCAGAACCCGGGTCTGATCTCGATCCCGGTCGGCTTCGCCGCCGCGGTCGTCGGTACGCTGATCGGCGGCCGGCGCCGGGACGAGGAGCAGCGGGACGCTGAGAACTTCGAGGCGCTGGAGGTGCGGGCGCTGACCGGGATCGGGGCGGTCTGAGGACAGGATCCTGATCGACGTGTAGTGCGACGGGGCGTACGGCCGGCAAGCGCCGGCCGTACGCCCCGTCGGCCTTCGCAGCACGAACCGCAGCTTGCTTTCGAACGGACCGCGCAGACCATGGCCGAGATGGTGCCGCCGAGATGATGGCGCGGATGGCCTGGCCGGCTCCCAGCTCCCAGCCCTTGAAACCTTGATCCTTCGACCCTTCGATCCGGTTAGCATGAACCGTGGGCAAGGGGGATGTTGATCATGGGTGACGGGCTGCGCTTCGGCGTCCTGGGGCCGGTGGAGGCGTGGCGAGGTGACAGCGAGCCGGTGGCGCTCGGCTCTCCTCAGCAGGTCGCGGTATTGGTTCGGTTGTTGCTGGCCGGTTCGTGGGCGGTGACCGCCGACGAGATCATCCACGCGGTATGGGGCGAGGAGCCCGCCGACGGCGCCCTGGGCATCGTGCGCACCTACGTCGCCCGGCTACGCAAACGCTTGGAGCCCGAGCGGGCCCGTGGAGCGACCGGCGGGCTGCTGGCCTCGGTCGGCTCCGGATACGTCCTGAAGGCAGATGCCGATGCGCTCGACCTGGCCGTCTTCAACGACCTGACCACGCGGGCAGCCGAGGTGCGGGGCGCCGGCAGCGTCGGCGAGGCAGCCGAATTGTATCGGCGCGGACTCGCGCTTTGGCGGGGTGTCCCGCTCGCCGGCGTCCCGGGGCCGTACGCGGAGACGCAGCGAACCTGGCTGGTCGAGGCCAGTCTGAACGCCAGGCAAGCGCTGCTGGAGTGCGAGCTGGAGCTCGGCCGGCACCGCGACGTCGTGGCGGAGGCGTCGGTGATGATCGCCGAGCATCCGCTGCGCGAGCAGCTGTATGAAGCGTTGATGCTCGCTCTTTACCGGTCCGGACGGCAGGCTGAGGCGCTGGCCGCCTACGCGGACGCCCGACGGCTCCTGGACGAGGAACTCGGCGTCGAGCCCGGGCTCGGGCTCCGGGAGATGCACCGGAAGATCCTCTGCGCCGACCCGGCGCTCGCGGCCCCCGTGTGGCCCGGAGTGGTGGACATCAGAACGGCCTGGGCCGCTGGGCCGCCGCCGACCGCCGCGCAGGAACAAGCACTCGCGAAACACAGCCAGGCGCCCCGAATACCCGTTCCCGCACAGCTCCCGGCCGATCTGCCCGACTTCTCCGGCCGCCGCGCCGCCATCGAGAAGATCCGTGACGCGCTCACGCACGCCTCGGTGTCCGATTCCGCGGTGATCGTGACGGTGTCCGGCATGGGCGGCGTCGGGAAGTCGACGCTGGCCACGCACGCGGCGCACGCCGTCGCCGACCGGTTCCCGGACGGCTGCCTGTACGTCGACCTGCGCGGCGCGGACGACCGGCCCGCCGACCCGGCCGACGTCCTCGGACGGTTCCTCACAGCACTCGGTACCGCCCCGAACACCGTGCCCACGACGCTCGAAGAGCGTGCCGCGCTGTTCCGCACGATCCTCACCTCTCGCCGAGTCCTGATCCTGCTCGACAACGCCTCCGACGCCGCGCAGGTCCGGCCGCTGCTGCCCGGCGCGCCGGGCAACGCCGCTCTGGTCACCAGCCGGCCGCACCTGGTCGGCCTGCCGACCGCCGCGAGCGTCGACCTGGAGGTCATGGACGGCGCGGAGGCCGCCGAGCTGCTGGGCCGGATCGTCGGCCCGGAGCGGACCGGCATCGCCGGCCCGGCGGCGGCCGAGCTGGTCGCCGCCTGCGGGTACCTGCCGTTGGCAGTCCGCATCGTCGGCGCGCGGCTGGCCGCGCGGCCGAACTGGACCGTCCAGGACATCGCCCGGCGGCTGGCCGACGAACAGCGGCGGCTCCGGGAGCTGCGGACCGGCGACCTGTCCATCGAAGGGTGCTTCGCCCTGAGCTACCACCAGCTGGATCCCGACGCCGCCCAAGCGTTCCGGCTGCTGGCCACCGTGTCCTTCCCCGACATGGGGTTGGCGGGCGCGGCGTCGATCATCGGCCTGGACCCGCTGGACGCCGGCGAGACCGAGGATCTGCTGGAATCGCTGGTGGACCTGGGGCTGCTGGAGTCCCCGCTCCCCGGCCGCTACCGCTACCACGACCTGGTGCACGTCTACGCCCGCGATCTGGCCCTGGCGATCGACGGCCCGCAGGAGGCCGACGCCTGTCTGGCCAGGCTGCTGGACATGATCCAGGCCACGGCGCTCAACGGGTTCCGGCTCGCACAGCCGGGCAGCATGATCCCGGACAGCCTGGAACCGGCGCGGTCGCCGGGCCAGACGTTCGCCGATGCCGCCGAGACCCGCGCCATCCTGGCCGTGCGACTGCCGGCGACCCTGGCCGTGCTCCGCCAGGCCATCGCCGGCACCGCCGAGCATCTGAGCGCCGCGGCGCGGGCCCTGGTACTGCTGCCCGTGGACCCGCAGTGGCAGCGCAACATGGTGACATCCGTGGCCGAAGCGCTCGTCGACGCTGCCGCCCGCACCGGCGACCGGCAGTCGGAGGCGCGCGCCCGCTACATGCTCGACTACCACCGGCTGGGTTCGGCGGAGTTCCTCGAGTCGGTCATCGACGGCGGCCCGGACAACCGGACCGTCGAGCTGTGCCGGGCGGTCGGGGACCGGATCCTGCTGACTTACGTGCTGGACACCTTGGGCTGCATGTGGGCCGCGGTACGACGGCGCGAGGAAGCGCTGGCCTGCCTGGACGAAGCGCGCGAACTGGCCCTGGCCACCGGGAACCGGCAGGCGCAGGCCGGGGTGGACTCGTCGATGGCGTACACCTTGGTGTCGTGCGGCGGGGACCTCGAGGCGGCCGTCGAGCACGGACGGCGGTGTGTCGAGCTGTCCCGTGAACTGGCCGACACCGAGAACGTGATGGTCGGCTTGTACCTGACCGGCTGGGCGTTGCAGGGGCTGGGGCGGTACGACGAGGCCGAGGCGCTCTACGACGAGTGCATCCGGTTGTGCCAGGCGGGGAACACCCCGAACCGGGAGGCCAGCGCCCGGTTCCGGATCGCGACACTGCGGGCCGCCGCCGGCCGGCACCAGGAGGCCGTGGCGATCGCCGAGCACGTCCTGGCCGGCGGCGAGGCGTTTCACGACGACTGGCTCCGGGCGCACGCGCTGGGCGTGCTGGCCGGGTCGCTGCCCCGGTTGGGGCAGGGCGAGCGGGCCGAGGCCGTGCTCCGGGAGGCGGTCGAGATCTTCACCGGTCTCGGCCTGGAGGCCGAAGCCGAGGCGCTGCGGCCCGGCGCCGTGAACGCCCCCGCGTCGCTGCCAAGCTCCTGAGCCACCGCGGCCGAGACCGCCGCCTCACCGCACCCGGACCCGGTCGCCGACCTCGTGCCACCGCTGGAGCGCGTGCGCCGGAGAGTCGGCCTCGAAGCGCACCGCGGCCACCCGGCTGCGGAAGTCGCCGGGATCCGACACCGGCGCGCCGCTGGGCAGGAAGACCTCGGTTTCGGCGGTCCACGGCTCGCCTTCGAGGTCGTCGAAGCCGTCCAGGCCGGTGAAAGCAGCACCAGCGGCCGTCAGGAAACGGATACCGGCGGCCCGGGCCCGCGGGACCCGGAAGGCGCCGAGTTCGGCCGGGTCCCCTCCGGTGGCCGCCGCCAGGGCGACGGTCGGCAGGTCCACCCCCTCGGTGGCGGCGAGCAGGTCGACGATGCGGTCACCGGGCAGGCGGGCCGCGATCTCCATGAGGACCGGCTCGTCGCCGGCCAGCCGGAGTTCACAGTGGAAGGGACCACGGGTGATGCCGACCGCGGCGACGACCGCGCGGGCGTACTCGCCGATCCGCGCGCGGACCGCCGCCGGCAGGTCGGCCGGGGTGAGGTGGCCGAGCTCGACGAAGTACGGCTCCGGGCCCAGCAGTTTGCGGGTCACCGCGACCACGACGGTCTCGCCGTCCAGGACGTAGCCGTCCGCGCTGAACTCGGGGCCCTGAATGTAGCGTTCGATGATGACCCGCCGGCCGAGCGGCACTCCGAGATCCAGGCGCGTCTCGGCATGGATCGCGGCCACCGCCGCGCGTGCCTGGGCCGGGTCGGCCACCTTGCGCACGCCCATGCTGCCGCAGCTGTCGACGGGTTTGACGACCGCCGGGAAGCCGATTCGGGCGCAGCCGAGGTCGAGCTCGCGCACGTCCTGGAGCTCGAGGTAGCCGGGACCGGCGAGCCCGGCCGCCGCGACGGCGGCGCGCATCAGAGCCTTGTCACGTGCGCGGTCCACGGTCGCCGGATCGGTGCCGGGCAGGCCGAGCGCGGCGGCGATGCGGGCGGCCGCCGGCACGTAGTATTCGCAGCCCGCCAGGATGCCGGCCAGGGGCGCGCGCCGATGCTCGGCGCGCAGGGCGTCGGCCAGCGCGGCTTCGTCGTTGGGGTCGACGTCGACCGGCTGGCCGGCGCCGACGACCACGGCTTGCCAGCCGAGGGCGTGGGCGCGGTCGACCAGGGCCAGGCCGGAGGAGACGGGTTCGATGACTGCGACACGGATGGTCACTGGGGCTCCAGGATCGGGACGGTGGTTCGGGTGAGGCCGCGCAGAGCGGCGGCATCGGCCGCGCCGGCCAGCAGCGCGGCGGCGATGATCAGGATGCTGAGGTGGCCCGGAGCGGCGGCGACGAGCAGGCCGGCGGCGGCGTTGGGCATCAGCCCGGCCAGGACGACGGCCGCGGTGGCCGTCCCGTAGGCGTCGGACGGGGTTGCCGCGCTCCGTACTGTGCGCAGTAGGAGTTGGACCGCACCGAGCGTGCCGAGGACCAAGACGGTGCACAGCAGTCGCAGGACGAGCGTGTTCGACACTCCGGCCGCCAGGCCCGCCAGGAACAGTGCGGTGAAGGCGATCGCACCGGTCCGGGCCGGGCCGTACCGTTCCAGGGCGGCCCGCGCCGGAGCCACCCCGGCCACCGACAGGCAGAAGCCGGCCGCCCACACGCCGCCGATCGCCGCCTCGGAGCAGCCGAACCGGTGGATGAGGATCGGCGGGGTGGCGACGATCATCAGGGCGTACAACAGATTCGAGGCGCTGTACAAGACGGTGACGCGGCGCAGTACCGGCGAGTCGCGGACTATGCGCGCGCCGCGGGCCATCTCGCGAAGCCGGTGGTGCGCTTCTTGGCCGCCCTCTTGCCGTCCGCGCGTCGCGCCGAAGCGGATCGGCCAGGCGAGCAGTGCCGCGGCTGCCGAAAGTAGGGTGATCGCGCCGATGGGGGCAGCGGTGCCGAGCAGCAGCAGGAGTGAGGCGAGCAAGGGGCCGGCCATGCGGGTCGATTCGTCGATGACGACCTGGACGGCTTGCACGCGGCTCAGGCGTTCCGGTGCGGATTCGGCGAGTCCGGCGCCGAGTTGTTCGGCGGCGATGTACGTGGTCTCGCACAGCACGCCCGAGGCGATGCCGAAGATCACCGCGGCCCACCACGCGGCCGGGCTCACGGTCAGCGCCGCGACCACCGAGCATCCGAAGAGCGTGCGAAGGGCCCCGGCGGCTCTGTAGACGGCGCCGGCACCGACGCGGTCGACCAGGACGCCGGCCTGCGGGATGGCGGCCAGGCGCAGGATCCATTCGGCGGCGAAGCTGGCTCCGGACCACGCCGCGCTGCCGGTGGTACGCAGGACGATGAGCGGGACCGCGGTCTCCACTGTGGTCGAGGCGAGGGTGTCGGCGGCGCGCAGGGAGTAGCAGCGCAGAGGGCTGAGGGTGCGGCGTGAGCGGTGGCGACCTGGAGAGCTCGGCTCAGAGCTGAACACTCGAGCCCGCTTCGATGTCAGCCACGTCGCTGCCGACCGCTTCGCCTCCGGCCGCATCAGGGTGAACCGCATCGGCGACCCCGGCCTCGTCGAGATCCGCCGCATCATCAACCGCGCGCCGAGGACCGGGCACCGCCAAAAGTGCCGCGCCGCCGACGTCGGCGCCGTCGTCGAACTCGGCCGCCAACAGCTCGACCGCCTCGGCCATCGCCGCCCGCACCCGCTCCGGGTCGTCGCCGGCGAATCGCAGTCCGGCCAACAGTTCCTCGTCGGCGCCCAGGACCGTCCCGGGTGCGGCCAGCACCTCCTCGTAGAGCCCTTCGACCCGGCCGAGCAGGCTCTCGACCCGACGCACCCGGTGGCCGGCCGGGCCCGGTATCAACAGCGCGCCGCCGACCCGGTCCGTGAACGGCGCCGGCGCCGCGGGCTCCTCCCCCAGCTGCACCCGGATCCAGGCCTCGACCAAGTCGATGCCATGGATGTCCCGCACGGTCCAGGCGATGTGGCCGCCGCCGACCCGGGCGCCGACCTCGAGGAACACCGGCCCACCGGGGGCGTCGATGACCTCCAGGTGGAAGGCGCCGTCGGTCAGCCCGAGCGCGTCCAGGCACCGCAGGGCGAACTCGCGGACCCGGGCACCGTCGGGGCCGTGGTCGCAAACGCTCGCGGTCGGTTCGCCGAGGGAGAAGCCCAGGGGCGTGCCGATGTAGCGCGAGGCGCAGGCGAACCACGGTTCGGCCCGCCACATCAACCCGTCGACGTGCCAGATGGTGCCGGGGATGAACTCCTCAGCGTGCAGATCGTCGAAGTCCACGCCGTCCAGGTGCCCAGTGGCGTCGGCGCCGTGCGGAATGATCCGGACCCCGCGCGCGGCGGCACCGGCCCGCGGTTTGACCACGACGGCGCCCGGTGCCTCGGCCACGAAGTCCGCCACTTCGGCTGGGTTCCGTACGACTGCGAGGAACGGAACCCGAAGACCCGCGCGGGCTACCGTCTCCTTCATGAGCGGCTTGTCGCGGAAACGCAGCAAATCGTCCGCTCCGGGGCCCGGGACGCCGAACTCGTCACGGATCCGGCCTCCGACGTGCAGGTTGAACTCCGACAAGGCCAGGACCCGGTCGATGCCGCCGAGCTGGTCACGACACCGGCGGGCGGCGGCGAGGATCGTCTCGTCGTCCGCGTCCGCGGCCACCACCTCGACCGCCTTGGCGGTGAGCGGCACCCGCGGCACGTGCGCCGGCACCGTCACGTAGCCGACCTCGTGCTCGCCGTGGTCGAGGTAGGCCCCGTAGTCGGAGAAGCCGTCGTCCCAGCGATTGATGATCAGGATGTGCATGCCGCCAGGGAACAGCCGGCCGATAGACGGCGGATCAGCTGTGGATTGATTCACGGCGGCTGTGCGTGTCCCGCCAACTCACGAGCGCCGCTCCGGCAGGTGGTATCGAGACCACAGCCTGTCCGAAGACCCGATTGATCGAGCTGCCGCCGTTGTCGGAGATGTCGGCGCCGTAGATGTGCAGCGACACCGCGCGGCCGGTTCCGCCGTTCGACACGCGGTGGATGTCCTCATCCGGTGGGACGAGGAGTTGGACACGGCCCGGTGTGAAGGTGGTACGGCCGGCCGGTGCCAGGACCTTGCGTCCGGAGCCGGCCGGCCGCCACAGCCGGAACGACTCGTCCACCTCCACGCCTTCGACGACACCTGACACGCACCAGGCGATGTGGTCGTGGACCGGGGTCCGCTGTCCGGGCAGCCAGGTGAGCACCACCACCGAGTGCGAGGGCGAGGCGTGGAGCAGCCGCTGCGAGTAGCCTCCTGTCTCACCCGCGCACAGATCCTCGGGGACGATCAGGCCGCCCTTCAGGTATTTGCGCAGGGTGTCGGCGGTGAGCTGGGGCGTCAGGACGCCGATCGCGGCGTAGCGGTCGAGATCGGACAGAAACTCGCGGAGATTGGAACCGTGGATCATGTGCGCCATGGTTTCCGCGGGCGATTGACGCCGGGTCGGCATGGAATTGATCTGGTTGATCACGCGTCAATCGGCCCGATGTCCACTGGCGCCATGCACATCTTGCACCCCGGTGACGCCGGATTCGACGCCGAGCTCTCCGTCTACAACCTGGGCGTGGCCCACCATCCGAAGGCGGTGGTCTTGCCGCGGGACAGTGCCGAGGTCGCCGAGGCGGTCCGGTGGGCCGTTTCGCTCAACCTGCCGGTCGCCGTCCAGACCACCGGACACGGCATCGGCGTGCCCGCGGACGACGCCGTGCTCCTCACCATGCGGCGGATGAGCGGGGTACGGATCGACCCCGGACGGCGCACGGCCTGGTTCGAGGGCGGAACACGGTGGCGGGACGTCATCGCCGCCGCCGCGGACTTCGGCCTCGCGCCGTTGTGCGGGACCGCGCCGGACGTCGGCGCGGTCGGCTACCACGTCGGCGGCGGCTTGCCGGTGCTGGCCCGCACGTTCGGGTACGCCGCCGATCACGTCCGCGCCTTCGACCTGATCACCGCCGACGGCGTCCGGCGGCGCGTGACGCCGGAAAACGAACCCGACCTGTTCTGGGCGGTACGCGGCGGCAAAAGCAACCTCGGTGTGGTCACCGCCATGGAGATCGATCTGTTCCCGATCACGAGTGTCTACGCCGGACGCCTGGTGTTCCCCGGTGCGGTATCGGCGACGGTGTTCCGGGCCTGGCACGACTGGTCGCGCCAGATGCCGGAGGCGATGAACTCCACCGTGTCCTTCGTGCGGTTCCCCGACAACGAGAAGATGCCGCCCGAGAAGCGGGGACAGTACCTGTTCAACGTCGTCGTGGTGTGGAACGGCGATCCGGAAACGGGTGCGGCCGCGCTTCGGCCACTGCGCGATATGGGGCCCACCGTGGACACCGTCGCTGAACTTCCCTACGCGCGAATCGGTGAGGTCTACGCGGACCCGACCGAGCCCGCCGCCTACGTCGATGCCAGCGGCCTGATCGCAGACCTCGACGACAGCGCGGTCGAGCGGGTGCTGACCGTGGCCGGTCCGGATGCCCTGGAGCCGCCGTTCGCCCTCCAGATCCGCCGGCTCGGAGGTGCCTTGGAGCGCCGGCCCGCCACCGGCGGTGCCATCGGCCACCGCACCGCTTCCGACGCGGTGATCGCCTTCGGCGTGGCGCCGGAACGCGAAGCGGTCCCGGCCGTCCGGGCCCGGTTGGACGCCTCGCTGGCCGTCCTGAAGCCTTCGCTCACCGGCGGAACGCTCCCGAACTTCCTCGGCACCGCCGACACCGCACCCGACGCGGTGCGCACGGCCTACGAAGAAGACGACTTCGCTCGGCTCGTCACGGTCAAGCGCGCCTTCGACCCCGGGAACGTCTTCCGGATCAATCACAACATCCCGGCGTGGGCGAACGCCGGCGGCACCGATGCCGATCAGTCGGCAGCGATCTGAGCGGCCAGAACCTCGTCGAGCATTTCGCGTAGCCGGGACTCCTCGCTCGCCAGATGCGCGTCCTCGGCGACAGCCAGGGCCCGCTGTATCTGCTCGACGGCTTCCTCGCGACGTTCGAGGCGGTGCAGCTGGGCCGCCAGCTCGCGCCGTGCCACGACCTCACGTTCCCGGTGCCCGAACTCGACGGTCAGCTCGATCGTCCGGCGGTAGGCGTGATCGGCCTCGGCCACGTCTGCGAGGGCGTCGTGGACGCGGGCAAGCATGTGCCAGGCGCCCATGAGGTTGAGACGGTTGCCCGCGCGCTGGTCGAGGTCGAACGCGCTCTGCGCGAGCCGCAGCGTCTCGGCGGTGATCTCGCCGCCGGGGCTCATCGCGGTGGTGAAGATCAGCCACTTGGTGGCCGTGCTGACCAGGCTGGTGTCGTCCAGGGCGATCCCGGTGTCGCGGCACAGGCGCAGCATGGCCTCGGCCACGTCGCGCCGCCCGAGATGGTGCGCACTGGTTCCGGCGATGTGGGCGAGCCAGCCCACGAGGACGTCCTCGCCGGCCGCCCGGCACTGCTCGATCAGCGGAAGGCTGGCGTCCAGCGCCTCAGGAAGATCGCGGGCGATGTATCGGTTGTGGACGTGGAGCATCCCCGCGATGCGGCCGGTCCGCTCGTCGCCGCGCGCAGCGGCTTCCCGACGCAGGCCGCCGATGACGTCCACTTCCAGCGAAAGCAAGTCCCCGGCTTCCTCACCGTGGTCCAGCACGGCCATCACCAGCACGGCGGTCCGCAACTGGTCGTCGGTCCCGCCGCCGGCTTGCCGCGCCAGGAGGGTCAGACCTCGTACTTCCTCGGCCATCCAGCGCCGGGCCTCCCCGAAATCGGCGAAGTCCGTGCCGGCGGCGCGCGGCGCGGGAAAAGCGTCCAGGAACTTGCTGTCGGGATCACCGAGTCGGCGTTGGACATGGCCGCTCGCGTATCCGTGGTCCAGGACGCCGGTGAGAGCCGCGGACACACCGTCCGGATCGCCGGCGGCCACCGAGCGCGCGTAGACCCGCACCAGGTCGTGGTACCGATAGCGGCCGGGCCTCGGCGTCTCCAGAAGAGCCGCGTCGACCAGCGCCTCCAGCACGTCCTCGGCCGGCAGCTCGGCCAGGCCGAGTGCGGCGGCGGCGAACTCCGCGCTCAGTTCGGGCAGGTCCAGGGCGGCCAGCAGCCGGAAAGCCCGAGCCGTCTCGGTCCCCAGCTGTTGGTACCCGATCGCAAAACACGCCGGGACGGACAGGTCACCGGTGCGCAGCGCGGCGAGCGCGCGGCGTTCGTCGCCGAGTCTGGCCACCATGTCAGCCAGGGTCCAGACCATCCGGGTGGCCAGGCGGGTACCGACGATCCGCAGCGCCAGAGGCAGATGGCCACAGGCGTCGGCGAGCTGGGCGAGGGCTTCCGGCTCGGCGTCGGCGCGGGCGGCACCCACGATGCGCCGCAGCAGCTGCCCCGCCTCCGCCGGAGGCATCACCTTCAGGTCGACGGTGTGGACGGCGGGCAGCCCGACGAGCCGGGCCCGGCAGGTGATGAGCGCGGCGCACGTCGAGGAGCCCGGCAGCAGCGGGCCGACCTGTGCGGCGTCGGCGGCGTTGTCCAGCAGAACCAGGATCCTGCGATCGGTGGTGAGCGTGCGGAACAACGCGGAGCGTTCGGGCAGTCCGTCCGGGACGTCCTCCGAGGCCACACCGAGCGCGGTCAGGAACCCCCGCAGCACCGCCTGCGGATCGGCCGGTACGCCGTCGGCGCCGCGCAGATCCGCGTACAGCCGGCCATCGGAGAAACGGTCCGAGACCGAGTGCGCGACGTACAGGGCCAGCGTGGTCTTGCCGACGCCGCCCATGCCGGCCAACGCCGCGACGGGCAACGCGGCCCCGGAGTCGGCCAGCAGCGCCGCCCGCAGCTCGGCAGCCTGGCTGACCCGGCCTGTGAAGTCGGGAAGCGCGGCGGGTAGTTGCGCCGGCACATCCGGGCCATGGGCCGCCGACGTCGAACCGGCTGTAGCGGCTGTAGCGGCTGTAGCGGCCAGAACATCGCCGTGGGCCCTGCTGACGGTCTGCTCTCGGATCCGATCGTGGATCGCCTGGATCTCCGGGCCGGGGACCAGACCGAGCCCGTCGTCCAAACGCTGGAGGAGGTCTTCGAAGCCGGCCAGGGCTTCGGCGCTGTGACCGCTGCCGTGCAACGCGAGCATGAAGGACCCGCGCAGCGCCTCGTGCAGGGGAAACTCGGCCACCAGCGGCTTCAGCTCCAGGACCGCCTCGGCGTGTCGGCCCAGGGCCAACAGCGCGTCGCTGTGTTCCGAGGCCAGCGCCACCCGCAGCTCGGCCAACCGTGCCCGCTGCGCGGCGAACACCGAGCCGGGCAGGCCGAGCAGCGGCGTTCCGTGCCACAGCGCGAGCGCCCGGCGACACAGGTCCTCCGCCTCGGCCGGCTCGCCGGCCGCGCGCGCCTGCCGGACGCGCCGCATCGTCCTGTGAACGTCCTGCACATCGGTCGAGCACGCGGACGCGTCCACCAGATACGTGTCGCCGACGGTGCGGATCGGATCGCTGTCCGTCGCCGCGACGATGACCTTGCGCAAGCGGGATATATAGGTGCGTACGGTGCCCAAGGCGTTCCGCGGCGGCTCCGGTCCCCACAGCGCGCCGACCAGATCGGCCACCGGCACCGCGTCGCCCAGGTCGAGCAACAGCGAGGCGAGCACCATTTGCTGGCCTCGCGCTCCCAGTTCGAGCGGCCTTCCCCGATGCCACCCCCGGAGCGGCCCCAGAAGGGCGAAACGCAGCGAATCGTCGATGATCAGTTCCCCGCCACTCATAGCCGATGATCTTAACCAATCACGGACGATCTGCCGGTCGGCCGGCCGGCCGCGGCGGCCGCGGTCAGGACAGCGTCAGGGTGTCTCCCAGAGCTGTGCCCGGTTCCCGGTGGTGCAGGGTTCGACGGTGAGCTGCGCGTCGCGGCCGTTGTCGGTCAGACAGGCGTCGAAGTAGCCGTTGTGGATGTAGACGGCGCCGTTGATGCTCGACGCGGCGTACCACCACACCTGGTTGTTCGCGCAAGGGCTGCCGCAGTGCTGCATGATCACGCCGTGTGAGGACGGGTCCATGGTCATGACCTGGTAGGTGTTCAGGTAGGTCAAGAACGCCCACGCCTGGCTGCCGTTGGGCCCCCGGTACTGCTGCACCTGCCAGTACTGGCCGCTGTTGGTGGTGTGCTGGTCCCACGCGACGATCTTGCTGCCGTCGCCGGCGTCCTCGCCGGTCACGTCCACGGACAGGCCGTCGCCGACGTTGGTCATCATGTGGGCCGGGTGCGACGGCAGCGTCGCCGGCGCGTTGCTCGTCGCCGGCGTACCCGGCGGCGAGGAGTTGGACGCCGGCGGGTTGCCGGTCGGGGGCGGCGGGGCTCCGGTACTGGTGGAAGTGGAACCGGCCGTGGGCCCCGACGGCCGTGATCCGCTGGGAGCGGCGCGCCGGGAGGAGGACGGAGGGTTCGTCGGCGCGGTCTTCCCGGAGGCGGTGCCGGTCGGTTGTGGACCGCTGGGGACGCCGGCGGGAGTGCCGGAGCTCGACGGGCCCGCCGAGCCGGACGCGGAGGTCCGGCCGGGCGTGGCGGCCGGAGACGGGAGCGAGCCGTCGGAGACGAGCACGCCCGAGGAGGTGGCGGCCGAAGTCGTCACGCCGGCGTCGGCGACGGTGGTGGTGCCCTTGGCCTTGGATCCACCAGTGCCGACACTCACCGCGACCGCCACGGCGATCGCCACGACCGCGGCCACGACCGCGAACACCGGCGCGGGGCGGCGGGTCGACCGGTCGGGGCGCGGGGTCGAAGGCTGCTTCGCGGCCGCTTCGGATTCACGCGGCGATTCTTCGTCGTCGTCCTGCGAGCCCCGCGGATCAGCACTCGGGTCCTGCTCGACGGCCGGTGTCTCGGGCACCTCGCGCCGATAAGCCGACGTCCACGCGACGTACCCCTCGGGTTCTTCGGGTTCCTCGGACTCTTCGTCAGCATCAGAATCACCATCAACAGACCCAGACAGCGCGGTGGAGGCCGCCGCAGCTGCCGCGTCGGCGCATGCCCGGGCGGCCCGCGCCATCTCCCCCGCGTCCGCCCAGCGCCGCGCCGGATCCTTCGCCAGCGCGCGCCCGACCAGCTCCCGCACGTCGGCCGGAATCGAGTCCGGCAAGGGCGGCGGAGGCTCGTGGACGTGCGCGTAGAGGATGGCGGCCGAGGATCCCCGGTCGAACGGCAGCTCCCCGGTCAGACACTGGTAGGCCACGACGCCGAGGGAGTACAGGTCGGACAACGGGGTGACAGCGCCCTGCGATATCTGCTCGGGCGCCAGGTACGGCGCCGTCCCGAGCACCGTGTCGGTGGCGGTGAGGCCGCTGCCCTCGCCCTCGCGGGCGATCCCGAAGTCGCCCAGCGCGATCCCGCCTTCGGAGCGCACGATCAGGTTCGACGGCTTGACGTCCCGGTGCACGATCCCGCGCTCGTGCGCGGCTTGCAACGCCGCAGCGGCCTGCGCCGTGTAGTCCAGCGCGGTCGCCAACGGCAGCGCGCCCTGTTCCTCGATCAGGCTCGCGAGGTCGCGGCCTTCGAGGAGTTCCATCACCAGGTAGGCCGGGAGCCCGTCCGGGTGTTCCCCGGACGGCGGCGCGGCCTCGCCGTAGTCGTAGACCTTGAGCACTCCGGGGTGCCGGATGGCGGCCATCACCCGCGCCTCGGTGCGGAACCGCTGCGCGAACCCGCGCGCTCCGACCAGCGCGGGCAACAACAGCTTCACCGCGACCTCTCGCGCCAGCACGACGTCCTCGGCACGCCACACGTCGCCCATCGAGCCGCCGCTGATGCGGCTGACGAGCCGGTAGCGTCCGGCAAGCACAGTTCCGGTTCCCCACATGGTCTCCGATGGTGACAGGGCGGAACGGCTGCCAAGGACCGGATCAGCCGGGGCGGGCGCAACTGTGCCCGATCGTCTCCCGCACACCGCCGCGGAGACTGCCCGGAAGTCTCTGGGCCGGCCGGCGGCGCGCCCGGGAGACTCGATGCTCACCATGCCTATCGTGAACACCGATGACGAGCTGTGCCGGCTGACACTGCTCACTCCCAGCGGCCGGGTCGAGGTCGCGGCCCCGGCGGCGCCGCCGCTGGCCGACCTGCTGCCCGATCTGCTGCGACACGTGCCCGGCGCGGCCGGGGCGGCCAGCGCGGCCGGCACGGCCCGGGCGGCGGAGACGGCCGGAACCGCGTCGCGCCGTGGCGGCACCACCGATTCCCGGACCGGGGTACGGCCGGGCGCCATCTGGGTCCTGCAACGCCTCGGCGGCGCGCCGCTGGATCCCGGCAAGAGCCTGGCCGCGCTGGGTGTGCTCGACGGAGACGTCCTGCATGTCCGTCCCGTCGGCGACGCGCTGCCGCCCTCGGTGTTCGACGACGTGGCGGACGCCGCGGCGACGGCGACCCGGGACCGGACGAATCGCTGGCGACGTGCCGACAGCCGGACGGCGTGCCTCGCCGCGGCGTGCACGGTACTCATGATCGGGGCGGCGGCTCTGGCAGCGAGCGGTTCGAGCGGCACACGGGGCCGGGCACTGCCGCAGGGCACTGCCGCATCGGCGTCCGCAGGCACCTCGTGGCCGGTCGTGAGCGCGGTCGCCGCGGCGATCTCGGTTCTGCTCATCGGATGCGCGGCCTACCTGGCACGCGGGTTGCGCGACGCGGTCGGCGGTGCGGTGATCGGCTGCTGCGCGCTGCCGTTCGCGGCGGTCGCCGGGGCCGCGGGATCAGCCGGTACCAGAACCCTGAGTCACTTCGGAGCACAGCAAGTCCTGACCGGCGGCGCGGCGATGGTGATCGCGGCGGCCCTGGCCGGATCGGCTGCGGCAAGCCCGAACCGCACCTCGACCGCGCCGGTGTTCGTCGGCGCCGGCGTCCTGGCATTCCTCCTGGCGCTCGGCGGCGGGATCGCCGGCTGGTGGCCGACCGGCGGCCGGGCCGGTGCGTCGGCGGCTGTGGTGTGTCTGGGTTTGCTGCTCGCGGCCCTGGCACCGGCGGCGGCGCTGCGGCTGGCCGGCTTGTCGCCGCTCGGGGTCCCCGGGGACGCCGAGCACATGCGCCGCGACGACGAGCGCGTCGACGGGCAGCGGGTCCGCCGGCAGAGCACGGTCGCCGACTCCGCGTTGTCGGCGCTGCTCGTGAGCGTCGGCATCGCGGACATCGGGGCGTTCGCCCAACTCACCACGCCACGGTCCGGCGACAGCCTTTCCGTGTACTGCGCACTTGCGCTCGTCGCCTGCGCAGCGCTCGTCACGGTCCTGCGGTCCCGGTCCTTCGCGGGCCGTACGCAGCGGCTCGCACTGTTCGTCCCGGCTCTGGCCGCCGCGGCTCTGCTGGCCCGCTACGCGACAGCGCACGGCGGAACCGTCGGCGGATTGAGCGTGGCCGGATGCGCCGCGACCGCCGCGCTCGGCCTGATCGCCGCCGCCACCTCCGACCACAAGCCGGGCTCGCATCCGTACCGGGACCGGGCCGCGGATCTGGTCGAGACCGTCGCCGCCCTCGCGACGCTCCCGCTCGCCTTCGAAGTGCTCGCCGTGTTCAGCCAGGCCCGGAGCAGCTGATGAAGACACCGGAACGCACCACCGCACCGGCCGACGCGAACACAGGACTCTGATGTCGGTATCCCGCCGCGACCTCGCCCAAGCCCACGCGTTCGGCGTCGGCCGCCTGCTGTCCGCGCTGCTGCGCGGCGATCCGGACGAAGCACATCCCGCCACCCGCCGCATGATCGGCGGCACCGTGGGCAGCCTCGGCCTGGCTCTTCTGGGCACCCTGGGGATCGGAGTCTACGGCGCCTCCCACCCCCAGGACAGCGCCGCCTGGCGCACTCCCGGCGCGATCATCCAGGTCCGCGAGACCGGTGAACGCCTTGTGCTGATCGGCGGCGTCCTGCATCCCGTCCTCAACTTCACCTCGGCGCGGCTGCTGGCCGGGAGTACGCCTTCGATCGTGGCCGTCGGCCGATCAGCACTCGACGGTACGCCGCGCGGCCTGCCGGTCGGCCTGCCCGGCGCTCCGGACGGAGTCCCGGCCCCGGATCAGCTGGTCACCGGGCCCTGGAGCGTGTGCGCTGAACCCGGCGCGGGCGGCGTTCCGGCGGCGACCATGTTCGTCGGCGCGCAGCCCGGCGGCCTCACCGTCGACGCCGGCCACGCGCTCGTGGTCTCGGCTCCCGACGGCACGCTCTACCTGGTGTGGAACGGGACACGGCTGCGCGTCCCGGCCCCGCACGCCCTCATCGCCCTGGGCTATCCGGCCGGCCTGGCACCACGGCCGGTGGAGGCGACCTGGCTGGACTCGGTGCCGCAGGGTCCTGACCTGTCGGCGCCGTCGTCGCCGTCCGGCACCGTCGCGGTCCTCGGACGCAAAGGCGTCGCCGTCGGCACCGTCTTCGCCATCGCCGGAACCGGCGCCACCCCGGACTACTACGTCGCGCGCCACGACGGCCTGGCCCCGATCAGCCAGACGGACGCGCTGCTGACGGCGTTCCAGAACAACACGCGCATCGACGACTCCGCGACCCGCGCACAGCTCGCCGCCGAACCGCGCATCATCGCCGGCGTTTCGGTCCCCGGCCATCCGCCGACGCCGGTGCCGCTCCAGGACGGCCCGGTCGCCACGTGCTCCGAGGTCTGGGCCGCCGACTCGCCGCCGGCGGTCGTCCTCGCCGCGTCGCAGGGATCCGCTTCCCAGCCGCGGATCCGGGTCACGGGCGGCCACGGCGCCCTCGTCCGGGCCGAACCGGCGCCGGGCGTCACGACCGGCACGCTGTACCTGATCACCGACACCGGCCTGAAGTACCCGCTGCCGGACCTGGACGTCGCGGGCCGGCTCGGCTACGCCGGCGTGACCCCGACCGCGGTGCCCACGCGGATCCTGGCCCTGATCCCGACCGGCACGACGCTGGACCCGGCCGCGGCGGCCGCCTACCATGACCCCTCCTCGACCGGGACCACACAGTGACCACCATCTTGTTCCGACGCCCCGCACGGCTGCCCGCGCCGCCGATCCCGGCCGGCGACATCGCGCTGGTTCCGCCGCCGGCCGTGGCCGAGAACGACGGCGACGCGATGGGCTCCGCGCTCCAGTTCCTGCCGATGGGCTTGGGCTCTCTGGGCTCGGTGATGATGTTCACCAGCCGCGGCGCCAGCCCGCAAGGCATGCTCGGCGGCGGCATGCTGGGTTTGTCGTCGATCGGCATGGGCGTGGCACAGTTCGGCCAGCGCGGCGGCCAGCGCAAGCGCAAAGTCGCCGGCGAGCGCCGCGACTATCTCCGCTACCTGGACCAGTTGCGCAAGCAGGTCGGGCAGGCGGCGGCCGCGCAGCGTGCGGCGCTGTGCTGGACGCTGCCCGATCCGGCCACGCTGTGGCAGATCGCTGATTCACCGCGGCTGTGGGAGCGGCAGGCCGGGGACGAGGACTTCGGCGACGTGCGGGTGGCCACCGGCCGGCAGCGGCTCGCGGTCCGGTTGGAGCCGCCGGAGACCAAGCCGTTCGAGGATCTGGATCCGCTGTGTTCGGTGGCGCTCCGGCGGTTCATCCGCGCGCATTCGTCGGTCGGGGACCTGCCGCTGGGCATCTCCACGACCGCGTTCGGCCGGATCGCGCTGACCGGTGACCGGGACGCCGCGCGGGGTCTGGCGCGGGCGATGGTCGCGCATCTGGCGACGTTGCAGGGTCCTGATGATCTGGTGGTCGCCGCGGGCTTTCCTGCGGGGTCGCTCCCGGAGTGGGACTGGATCAAGTGGCTCCCGCACTCGGCACACCCTGAATCGCGCGACGCGGCCGGACCGCTGCGGCTCATCACGGACGGCGCCGGCCTGGACCATCTGGTCTCCGGGTTTCTGCGCGGTCGTGGCGGCTGGGGTTCGGCGTACACCGGGCCGCACGTGCTGATCGTGGTCGACGGCGACAGCCCCGCGGCCGGTGCGCTGCGCGGATTCGCGGGCGTGACAGTGCTCGACGTCTCCGGCACGGTTCCGGACTCCGGCGTGCCCTCGTTGCGTTTGGACGTTTCGACGGACGCCCTGTGCACGGTCGGTACCGACCCCTCCGGCGAACCGGTGCGGACGAAGATCGGTGCGCCCGACAGCCTGACCCGCACCGAAGCCCGCGCCGTCGCGCGCACGCTGGCCCGGTTCCGCCTGCCCGCCGCGGGCGGCCCGCCGGCCGCGGCCGGGCCGGTGGGATTCAGTGCCCTGCTGGGCATCGGGGACCCGCGCCGGCTGGACCCGCTGCGCGCCTGGCGGCCCCGGCCGCCGGCCGACCGGTTGCGGGTACCGATCGGCGTGGACGAGCACGGCGCCGCGGTCTGTCTGGACATCAAGGAGTCGGCGCAGGGCGGCTTCGGACCGCACGGCCTGGTCGTCGGCGCTACCGGTTCGGGCAAGAGCGAGCTGCTGCGCACGCTGGTCCTGGGGTTGGCCGCGACACATTCCTCGGCCGAGTTGAACCTGGTGCTCGTCGACTTCAAGGGCGGCGCGACGTTCGCCGGGCTCGCCGACCTCCCGCACACCGCCGCGGTCATCACGAACCTGGCCGACGAGCTGACGCTGGTGGACCGGATGCGCGACGCGCTGCACGGCGAGATGGTACGGCGCCAGGAACTGCTCCGGGCCGCCGGGAACTTCGCCTCGCTGCTCGACTACGAGCAGGCGCGGGCGCGCGGCGCGGCGCTGGAGGCGTTGCCGTCGTTGTTCATCGTGGTCGACGAGTTCAGCGAGCTGCTGTCGAGCCGGCCGGACTTCTCCGAGCTGTTCGTGATGATCGGGCGACTTGGACGGTCGCTCGGGGTGCACCTGCTGTTGGCGTCGCAGAGGCTTGAGGAAGGACGGCTGCGCGGCCTGGAGACCCACCTGTCCTACCGGATCGGGCTGCGCACGTTCTCCGCCTCGGAGAGTCGGCTGGTGCTCGGCGTCGGCGACGCCTACGAGCTGCCGCGCGACCCGGGGCACGGGTATCTGAAGTTCGACACGCAGTCCATGGTCCGGTTCAGGGCGGCGTACGTGTCAGGGCCCTACACCGCGCAGACCGTCACCTCCGGCGGTCCGGCGACGACGCGGGCCCGGGTCGTGACGTTCTCGGCACGCAACGGCGCGCCGACGGCCGAAGCCGACCCGGTCCGCGAATCCCCAGTACATCAGGACTCTGATGGAACGACCGTCCTGGACCTGGTGGTGGCCGCGCTCAAGGGCAAGGGCCCGGCGCCGCACCGGGTGTGGCTGCCGCCGCTGGACGCGCCGTACGCGCTGGACACCCTGCTGCAGTCCGCCACCGGGGACCTGACCGGGCTGCGGGCGCCGGTCGGCGTCGTGGACCTGCCGTTCGAACAACGGCGGGATCTGTTGTGGGCGGATCTGTCCGCGCACGCCGGGCACGTGGGGATCGCCGGCGCGCCGCAGACCGGCAAGAGCACGCTTGTCCGTACCCTGATGGCGGCGCTGGCCGCGACACACTCGCCCCGGGACGTCCAGTTCTACTGTCTGGACCTGGGTGGCTCGCTCGCGTCGCTGAGCGGCCTGCCGCACGTCGGCGGCATCGCGGGCCGGCTGGACGGCGACCGGGTGCGGCGGACCGTCGCGGAGGTCGGCGCCGTCCTCACGGCACGCGAGGCAGCCTTCGCCCGCGCCGGCGTGGACTCGATCGCGACCTACCGTGCCCGCCGGGCGGCCGGTGAGTTCGCCGACGACGCGTTCGGCGACGTGTTCCTTGTCGTGGACGGATGGTTGACGCTGCGGCAGGAGTACGAGGATCTGGAGCAGACGGTGACGAATCTGGCGGCGCGCGGCCTCGGGTACGGCGTGCACGTGGTCGTCACCGCCGCAAAATGGTCCGAGCTGCGGCCGTCGTTGCGGGACGTCCTCGGAACGCGGTTCGAGCTGCGGCTCGGCGACCCCATGGATTCGACGGTGGGCCGCCAGGCTGCGGCCGCCGTGCCCGCCGGGCGTCCCGGCCGCGGTCTGACCGCGGAGGGCCGGCACTTCCTCGCGGCGCTGCCTCGACTGGACGGTGTCGGCGGAGTCGACGCCCTGGCCGAGGGCACCGCGAAGCTGGTCGCCGAGATCGGCGGGATCTGGCCCGCGGCGGCGGCGCCGGAAGTCAGGATGCTGCCGGACCGGCTGCCCTGGCGGGTGCTGCCGCCGGCCACGGCGCTCGGCCGGATACCGTTCGCGGTGAGCGAGGAGACGCTGGCGCCGCTGGAGCTGGCGTTCGACCGCGATCCGCACCTGTTGGTCATCGGCGACACCGAAGCCGGCAAGACCAATCTCCTGCGCCTGATCATCGGCGAGATCTGCCGGACGTACTCGCCGGAGCAGGCCCGGCTGGTCGTCGCCGACTACCGCCGGGGCCTGACGGACGCGGCAACGCCGGCGCACCTGCTCGGACACGCGGCGTCCGGGAAGGCGCTGGCGGGCTTCGTGCCGCAGATCGCGCAGGCGATGCGGGAGCGGCTCGACGACCCCGGCGCCGGCAGCGGTCCGGGCCGGCGGCCGGACCTGTTCGTGATCGTCGACGACCACGACCTGACGGCCACCGGCGCCGACAACCCGCTGGCGGCGCTGGCCGACCTGCTGCCGCAGGCCCGCGACACCGGGCTGCACCTGATCGTGGCCCGGCGGGCCGGCGGCGCGGCCCGGGCGATGTTCGAGCCGGTGATCGCGCGGCTGAAGGAGACCGGGAGCCCGCTGGTGCTGATGTCGTGCCCGAAGGAGGAGGGCGCGATGTTCACCGGGATCAAGCCGCGGCCGCTGCCGGCGGGCCGGGCGCAGTACGTGACGCGCGGTGCCGGGCTGCGGCTGGTGCAGACGGCGGTTCACGAGGGGGCTGGACAGTGAGGCCGGTGAGCGCGGCGGACGTGGTCGGGACCGGCTTGGCGGGTGCCGCGGGCATGGACGACCTGTTGGACGAGCGGTCCGCGCTCCGGGACCAGTCCGTGGTCTCGGCGGCGGCGAGGCTGCGGGCGGCGCTTGCGGACGAGGTCGTGACGGGTGCCGCCGAGGCGGCACCGGAGCCGGGCGGGATGACGGACGCGCAGACTCCGGCAGGCGGGTTCACCGCGTCGGCTTCGAGCGGGACCCTGGCCGGCGGCGCGGGCTCGGGGGGATGGAGCCGCGCGGCGTCGTCAGGCGGTGCGGGACCGGGCGGCGCGCCGGCGACGGTGACCGCGTCCGTCTCCGGGACCGGCGAGCTGCGGGACGTCGCCATCTCGCCGGAGGCGCACGCGTTGCCCGCGCAGCGGCTCAGCTCTCTGATCAAGGCGGCGATCGCGGACGCCCGGCGGAACGCGGCACTGCGGTGGCGCGACCGGCTGGAGGCGGAGCTCGGCACGGATCTGCCCGCTGTCGGCGGCGACGCCATCGGCGGCCTGCTCCGGGAGGACGGGAATGGCTGAGCCCACGACGCCGATCGACGACGCGTCAGCCCGGCTGCTGATGACGATGCTGGAGTCGGCAGCCCGGAACATGCGGTCCTGGCTGGCCGAACGCCACCGCGGCAGCAGCAGCGACGGCGAGGTCACTGTGGAGGTCGGGCCGACCGGCGTGCTGCTGGCGCTGACGATCGACGAACAGGCCCGGCGGCGGCTGGACGCGCGGACGCTGGGCGACCGGGTGGTGGCGGCGGTGCGAGCGGCGGAGGCTGCCGAGCGAATGGCTTATGCGCGGCGCTTTCCGGGGCGGTCGAGGTAAAAGCCGGCGGCAGGTCGGCCAAAGTATCGCCGCACCTTCCGCCCCAGCCCAGTCGCCGAATCAGCGCCGTACCAAAAGCTCCTTCGTCCGCCCGTCCCTCGCGGGTCGCTGATTGCGCGGCGGTCGGCGACGACCGGTCCGCCGTGGCCGTTTCAGCTCGACCGTCCCGAGCTGAAGTTCGCCGCCCTCGCCCTCGTGCCCCCTCGCGCGCCGGGCCTTCCGCCCGGCCGCAGCCGCCGCCCACGCCCCGAGCACGATCCCGCCCGCCGCCGCGGCGAACCCCGCCGCGCCCGACGAGATCGCCGCGGGCCGCCGTGCGAACGCTCCAGCCGGCGCCGATCCGGGGCTCACGACGGCCGTTCGCACCGCCTTCCCCTCCTCCGGCAGCACCGCCGTCACCGCCGAATAGGGGTCCACGATCCCCCACCCGAGCGCCGCCCCCGGGAGTGCTCCGGCCGGATGGTCCGCCGTCGCCTCGATCCGGTGCCGCACCTGTTCCGGCGACAGCCCCGGGTGGTAGGCCCGCACCAGCGCCACCACCCCGCTCACGAACGGCGCGGCGAAGCTCGTACCGTCGACGAGCACGTCCCCCGAGCCCCTGGCCAGGCTCGCCACCTGCACCCCGGGCGCCGCGACCCCGACATAGTCGCCGGTCTCGGAGAACTGCGCGACCGCGTCGTCCGGCCCCGTCGCCGCGACCGCGATGACACCGGGATACGCGGCCGGGTAGGTCCGCGGATCGCCGCCCTGCTGCTGGTTCCCCGCCGCGGCCACGATGACCGCGCCGCGCGCCTGCGCGTACTCGACGGCGGCGCGCAGCTCGGGGGTGGACGTGAGGGAGACCAGCGAGGTGTTGATGACCCCGGCCCCGAGGTCGGCCGCCCGGCGGATCGCGGTCGCGAGCGTCCCGGCGGTGCCGTCGCTGTCGCCGATGCTCTGCCGCACCGGGATGATGCGAGCGCCCGGCGCGACGCCGGCGAAGCCGGTCCCGGCGGCGGGCTGTGCCGCGATGATGCCGGCGACCGCCGTGCCGTGGCCGTGGCAGTCGAGCGTGCCCACCCCGGCCGTGCCGATCACGTCCGCGCCGGCGTCCACGTGCCCGGACAGCTGCGGGACGCTCGCGTCGACTCCGGTGTCGATCACCGCGACCTTGACTCCGTCGCCGCGGGTCAGAGGCCAGACCCGGGAGAAGTCGAGCCTGGTCTGGGCCCAGGGAACGGCGGCCGAGGCGGAGACGGCGGTAAGCGCGGAAGCGGCGTCCGGGCAGGTCTGCGGCGTGGGGGTGGCGGCGCCGGCGGAAGTGGCGGCCGCCGCGTACGGCAGGGTGCTGAGTATCAGGACGCCGGCGGCGGATGCGGCGCGCCTCACGACGGCATCAGGATGCCGAGTGCCGTGCGCGTCATCGCATCGGAGACCTTCGGGCAGGTGAATCCGAGCCCTGCCATGTGCGCGACGAACTCCGGTTCCGGCGCGAGGCCGTAGTTCCGGACGTAGTAGGTGAGCGCGTCGTTCCAGATCCAGGTGCCGTCGGTCCGGAAGCCGATCGGCACCACGGGCCCGAGGTCCGGGTCCCGGACGTCGGCGTGCTGTTCGGTGGTGGACATCAGCGAGGCTCCGCCGTCGAGATGGCGGAGCAGGAGTTCGCGGGTTTCCGCGTCGACCGTCGGGTGCCCGGGGTCGAAGATCCCGGCGCCGGCCGCGTCGGCACCGTCGAAGACGCGGGCGATGCGGATGGTCGGGCCGGTGGCGTCGGCACCAGCCTCGGCGTCGGTATCAGCGTCGGTATCAGCGTCGGCGTCCCGGTCGCCGCCGCCGTCTTCGGCCCGACCGGCGCCGGCGAGCAGCCACGCGGGTGCCTGACCGCCGGATTCCTCGAAGATCTCCACTTCTCGCTGGTAGTCCCCGGTAGACGACGCCTCCGGGAACACCGGCTCGTCGTGCCCGAACGTCGCTTCGAACGGCCCGTCCGCCCACAACCGGAAGTCCACGCCGAACCACGAGACCAGCGGCGGCACGTCTCCCAGCTCGCGCAGCTCGCGGAAGAGCCGCAGGACGTCGTCGGTCAGCGTCCACGGCCGCATGGCACCGTCCAGGTGCACGACGCGCGCGACCCCCTCCAGCCGGTCGCCCAGCGCGGCACAGCGCACCATGACCGCCGACCAGTCGGCCGGCAGGGTCGCGACCAGCACGTCCGCGATCCGGCCCAGCACCAGGCGGCGGTTCTCGGCCAGCTCGAAGGCGTCGAGCGGCTGTGGTGCGGCATCCGCCATGGCGCTGCTCCCGGCATCGTCAATGATCATCGGTCACTCCCAGTATCGCAGCGAGCCATCGCGGCACCCGCGGCTCGGCGGCGCCGAACACGGCGCCGACGTCGTCCAGATAGACCTCGGGCGGCAGCGGCGGCGTCCAGCCCGGGTCGGCTTCGAAGTTCTCGGCGTAGAGGAAGCCGGGTCCGTCCCACTGCGAGTCCAGCGTCAGCCGGGCGGAGTACCAGGTACCGATCCCGGGCTCGAAGGCCTGCCGCCGCAGCGCGCGGAACAGCGGCGCCAGCCCCGGCGGCGGGTCCACGGCCGGGGTGGAGCCGTCGGGCATGATCACCGTGAGCTGGTACTCCTCGACCTGGCGCACCATCCGGACGACCAGGTCGAGCCGGCGCCAGCCGAGGATGGGCACTCCGGCGCGGAGCAGGTCCACCGCCTTCTCGGGCGAGGCTTCCCCGGCGGTGACAGGGGACTGATGCAGGTTGTCCGCACCGATGGTCATTCGTCGTCCTCCTGCTCCTGCTCGCGCCGCCGCTTGGTCCCGAGCACCGGCGCCGGGCCGGGATCCGGCCGGGGTCCGACAGGAGCGGGCAGGTTCGGGAACGTGCGGATCAGCACGGCGTTCTTCGGCGAAGTACCCTCATCCTTGAACTCCAGCACCGTCCGGGTCGTCAGATAGCTCGGGGTCGTCGGGTGCGACGCGGGTCCGTAGTCGGACCGCCAGTTGGCGAGCACCTCGTAGCTGAGCACTTTCACTTTGGGTAGGCCTTGCAAGGCTGCGAGGTGGTTCTCCTGATGGAACCACGCGCCGGTGCTGTTCTCCAGGCCGAATTGCGGGTGGTAGTTCACGAGTTCCTTCGGCCCGCCGGACTTCGCGTCGACGATGTGTCCGCCTGCGTACCCCGCGCCCGGGAAGCGCTGGTGCAGGCCGATGTCGAAGAGCTCGCCCACGCCGAAGGGCTTCGGTTCGACGGTGAAGTCGACTTTGCCCATCGTCCGTTCGGTGAGGACGTCCAGGTCTTCGGCGGAGACCGGAGGTTCGCGTTTGCTGAGAACGTCGCGAATCTCCCGTTCCGCCGCGCTCTTGTACTCCTCCGCAGTGAGATTCTTCGCGTCGGCGGCCGTCTGCGCGTCAGCGATGACGGCCTTCACTTGATCGTCAGAAACGTTGCGAATCTGCAGTTTGGCCGACTTCGCATTGGCCTTCTTCGCCGGCGGTGCCGTTTCGGCGTCCCCCTCAGCCTCCGCCTCCCCCAGCGAGAGCTTCCTGATGAGAGCAGCCATGTTCGTCTCGTTGATCTTCGCCGGGAGAGACTCCTTGATCACGCTCGTCGCAACACTCTTCTTGGCATCATAGGAGGCGAGATAGACGGTCGCCTGCGCGGCTTTGCGGGCACGTTCCAGTATCTCCGGGAGGGATTCGTCCCGGTAAGGCGTCCGCAACCGCTGCCTGGCACCTTCCACCGCGGTCCTCGATTTCGCCAGACCGATGTGGCCGGCGTGCAATTGAAGAACGGAGTGGCGCTCCCCCGCTTCCTTGGGCAGGCCGCCGCGTTCGTCCCTGACGTAGGACGGTGAGCCATACGCGTTCGTGTGGTAGGTGATCCGATTGTTGACCCGGTAGACCGTGTCGGGCTTGACCGCGGTGTAGAAGCGATTCAGTCCTGCGTCCTTTATCCCGAGTTCGGGGTTGACGCGGGTCTTCGACTTGATGTCGCTCCAGGTGTCGACGTGGGTGATCCGGACCGGTTCCGCGGAGGTCCAGAACTTCGACGTGGACTTCTTGTTGTCCTTCGTGGTGGTCTGCTCGACGATGTAGCAGGTGTTGGGCCGAAGCGATTCCGGAGACTTGTGTTGCAGGTCTATGAAAGCCTTGACATCGTGGATCTCTTTCTTCTCCCCCGGGGTCCCCCGCACCGGATCTATGGTGAGTTTCTCGTCCTCGCCGCTCCAGCGAGCTGTGACTACCTCGTCGTGCGCGGGTACGTTCCAGGTGCGCTCAGGGATCGGCTTGCCTTCGGCGTCCGTCCGGAAATCATGGTCGCCGAATTCGTCGTGGAAGCGGTAATGGACGCCGCCGAGGAGATAGTGCGCGTCGGGCAGGGTGGCGATTTCCGCCTCCGCTCCCGCCGCATCCCTTTTGATGGGGATCTTGGGGGTGTGGATCCGGGCGTGGGTGACATTCCCGTCGGCACCCGTCCAGAACTCGTCGGTCTCCGTACGACCTTCCCGGGTGACCTTGTAGTGCGTGAAGGGGTGGAGCGGGCCGGCCTTTTCTTCGAACTTGTCGGTGGGCTCGAAGTCTTTGACGACGGTCTGCCCGGACCGGGGTGCCTGCCAGCCGTCGGCCGTGGGTGGCGCGGCGATCCGGACGGCGCCGGGCGCCCCGGCCATCTGGATGACACCGTGCGCCGTAAGGGGGGTGTCAGGGGCGGAGGCCGCCGGGCCCGATCGTGCCGGGTCGGCGGGAAAGAGCGGGGCCAGCTCCTTGATCGCCTGATGCAGTTCACTGCCGGGGTGTGTGCCGTTGACGACGTCTTCGAGGGCTCCCCTGGCCCGGAGCATCTTCACGAGCTCCACACCGACTTCGATGTGCCTGCCCGCACGATCGGTGTCGGTGGCTCCCGTGTTCCGTCCGGGGTTGAGGCGGTCGTGGTTCTTCGAGACGTGCTGACGCAGCCGCTTGACGGCATGGCGCGCAGTCTCGGAGGCGTCGGGAAGAAGGGCCTTGACCCCGTTGTCGCCGCGAGCACCCCGAACAGCCGCGGCGGCCCAGGCCACCGGGCCGGCGTGCGGATCGTCGGCGAGACCGATCGGGGCGTCGTCGGGCTCGAAGGTGCGCCAGGTGCCGTCCACGGACGTGCGGACCACCATGGTGCCGTCCCGTGCGACGTGCACGCTGGTGACGTAGACATCGCCGGTGGAAGTGGACACGGCGGTGTCGCTCGGTGCGACGACCCGGACGCGGAGCTCGCGGGCGAGCTGCCGGCCGAAGCCGTCGTCGCTCGCCCCGGTCTTGCACGAGTGCAGACGGATCGCCTGCTTGCCGTCCCAGCCGGAGGCGCGGATGACGAGCGCGAGCTCCTTGGGCGACATATCGTCGTGCCCGGCCCGGACGAAGTCGGGGTTGCCGTGCAGGGCGACCAGGAACTGGTCGCGGGGGGCGCCGGTCTTGGAGTACTTGGTGAGGTCCGCGAAGATGCTGCTCTCGTGCTTGTCGGCGGGGTCGCCCAGCAGGAGCCCGGTCTCGATCTTGTGCACGTAGCTCTTGCCGAACGCGGCGAGCTCGGCCTCGGAGCCGAACGCCTGATCGCGGCGGACGGCGTCCTGCGGCAACCGCGGCTCGTTCATTCTCTCCCGCACGCTGTTCTCGAGGTATTCCAGCCGGGTGGCCGCGGTCCGCCGGAACCGGGATTCTGTGAACGCTCGGCGCGTAGCGGGGTCGGCCTCGCCGAGGAAGTGGTCCAGCGTCGCGTTGAGGCGCAGGATCAGGGCGGCGTGGAGCGCCGTGTCGCGCAGGAGCTCCACGTTCACGTCCAGCGAGACGAGGATCGAGTCGACTTCGTCGGGCAGCTCACGGGCGCCGCCGCCGGGTTCCACGTCCTTGAGCAACCGCCAGCCACGACGCAAGTCCTCGACCTCCTGCTTGAGGTCCTTGGCGGCAAGTCGGAACCCGGATCCGGCCACCCGCTTGCGGTAGGCGTCGGTCGCGCGGTCGAGGTGCTCCAGCGGGTCCGTGGACTCGAGGGTCTCCTCGGTCGGTTCCGACAGGCGCAGCAGTTCATCGGTGAGGCCACGGGCCGGGCCGTCGCGGAGCGCGCCGAGGGTACGGTCGAAGGGGGCGGCCAGATCGTGGAGCGGGCCCAGGGCCTGGATGTCGGCGCGGGGGACGATCGTGCGCAGGGCGGCGCCGAGTTCGGGGTTCTCGCGGAGGGTCAGGCCGGTGTCGGATTGGAACCCGGCCAGCTCGTCAAGGAGGTCGGGGAGGGGGATCTTGTCCTTGAGCACCCGGTTCGCGAGCGCGTCCCAGGCCTCGGCCCGACGGGTGGTGGCTTCGGGGGGTTGGTCGGCGCCGCCGGGACGGCGGACTGCTCTGCCTGCGGCTTCGAAGGCTTCGAGTTGTTGTGCGGTGAGCGAATGGCCCAAGAAGGTGGGTGCGGCAGCCGGGCGGGCGGCGGGATCGGCGGACGGGGCGGCGACGGGGTCGGTAGTGGGGGTGTCGGTGGCCTCCGCGGTCGGGGTGTCGGTGGCCTCCGCGACCGGGGTGTCGATGGCCTCCGCGACCGGGGTGTCGATGGCCTCCGCGACCGGGGTGTCGATGGCCTCCGCGGTCGGCGTGTCGGTGGCCTCGGCGGTCGGTGCCTCCGCAGGAGGGCGCGAGGCTTCATCGGCGGGGGCAGGCAGAGCCGGTTCAGGCACCGCACGCGGCACTTCCTCGGCAACCGTGTGCGGCGCGTCTTCGGCGGCCGGGGCCGTTGCGAGAACCGGTGCGCGGTCGGTGTTCGCCGGTCCGGCGGTCTTGTCTGTCTTGACAGTCGTGTCCGTGTCGGCAAGCGGCCGGCCGAACCCTGACAATCGATCCCGCTGATCCTTGCTCAGCGTCCCGGAACCCCCCTCGTCCAGCTCGCTCCGCACCAGCCCCGCCAGATGCTCCGGTCTGAGCTCGTACCGCAGTGACACGTTCTTGCGCAGCTGTGCCGCGATCGCGGCCGCCTTGGCGACGCGTCGTTCGTTCCAGCCGCGCGCCGGGTTGTCCGGGTACAGCATCTTGAGGACCGCCTGGACGTCCGCCGCCGACGGCTTCGGCGTCTCCGTCACCGGAGCGGCAGGCACCACCAGCTCGCGGCGTGCGGCCTGTTCCGCCAGATCGGCGCGCAGTCGCGCGATCTGCTCCGGGCTCAGGCCGTGGTCGGCGAGGTCGTCGTCCGTGACGCGGTCCAGTGCCTTGCCCAGCATGCCGCGGAAGACATCCTTCTCCTCGGCGGGATTGATGCCGTCGAGGACGAATGCGTCGTCGCCACGCTCGGCGAAGACGGCATGCACGTCTGCGAGTTGCTTGGCGAGCTTGGTCATGCCGTCCGGTTCCGGATCACCGGCCGCCGCCTTGAACGCGCCGTACTTCATCCGAACGGCGTCGTTCGCCGAGACCATGCGCAGGCCCCCGACCTCCACCGGCGGCTCGTACGTGGGCAGCAGCGGTGTGGACGTCATGTCGACCTTCGTCGAGAAGCCGCCGCGGCGCACGGTGAGTTCGGCGCCGGACTGGCTCGGCTTCACCGTCACGGTGTAGCCGGCTTCTGTCAGGGCTCTGCGGACATCGTTCACCGCGTCGTCGCTGAAGTCGTGAGTGACCTCGTGGCCGCCGGTCGCGATCAGGTCGATGTCGTCGGTGCGGCGGTAGATGAGCCCGTACCGGGCCATCGCGCGGCTGCCGCCCAAGACCAGGCCGTGGCGGGCCGCGACGGCGCCCAGGGCACGTTCGGCGATGTCGTCCTTGGCGGACTCGATGACGTCTTGCGGGTCGGTGTGTTCGGGGTCGATGTGTTCGGGCTCGGTCAGCGTGTCAGAACGCGGCTCGGGGCCCATTGCGGTGCGCGGCTCGGGGCGCGGGCTGGTCTGCGGCTCGCGGCGTGAGGCATTCTCGCGATTCGGCGGGGAAGCCACAGGATTCTGATTCGCCCCGCGAGGCGCTTCGATGATCGGCGGCTGCACGACCGGCTCCGGCAGCCGTTCGTCACCGAGCACGGCGCGGGTCGGTACGTCCGGCCGCAGAGCCTGGTCCACGGGCCGGTTCTCAGGTGTTTGCGACGTGACGCCGGCGGCCGAGGGCTGCGACGAATCGTCCTGGAGCAAGGTGCCCGGTGTCCGGCCACGCAGCTGGTCGACGAGGCCCACGACACCGTCGCGAGCGCCGGTCTGAGCCTTCCGCTGCTCAAGGGCCGCCTCGAATCGCGCCTTCTGATCGGCGGTGAGCGGCGTGTTGTCGTCGACGCCGAAGAGCGCGCGGGCGGCTGCCTCGTGCGACATGCGGGGGCCGGTCGGCATGTCGCCGGATCGGTCGGGAGACGGTGCCGGCGCATGGGTGGCTTCGGCGGCCGGTTCGTGCTCAGGCGCTGTCGAGCCGGTCGGCGGCGAAGTGGCCGGGGAAGGCTCGGCGCGCTGTTCGTGAACCGGCTGTGTAACAGGTTCGTGGCCGGAATCATCGCCGACTGGCAATGGCCGCGACAGCGGGTCGCCCAGGAAATGGCCCGCGGGCCGATAGTGTGCGCCGCCGTTGAGGGCACTGAGAATGTCCGGCGCCGATGCCGCCGGCGCGATCGGTTCCGCCGACGGCTCGCCATCCGTTTCCCGCGGCTGATGTCCGGATTCCACCGGTCCGCCGCCCACTGCCGGCCGGTCCACAACCGGTTCGCCCGACGGCTCCGTCGGACCGCCGCCCGCCGCGGGCGGCTGCCCATCCGGTTCGTCCCGCCGATCCGGCCCATCCGGCCCGTCCGGCCGCGGTGCCTCGCCCCGCGCTGCATCGACCGCCGGTACCTCGGCCCCCGGTACCTCGCCCGCCCCGGGAATCCGATCGTCCGCAACGTGCACCGTCCGCTGACTGAAGCGCTCGTGCGCCGCGCCGCCGATCCCGCCCAGCGCGGCGTCCAGCAGCCCGTGCCCGTCGATCGCCTGCCCCGTTGCGACATCCGTCAGCAGCGTGGACCCCACACCGATCGCCGCGTTGCTCGCGACCTTCCCGAACGGCTTGTTCAGCGCGCTGCGCAACGCCGGAGTGTGCTCCGCCGCCTTGCCGAGCACGCCGCCGAGCGCGCCGGCGAACGCCCCGGATATCGCGGCGCCCTCGGCCGTCTTGCCGACTTCGCCCCAGTCGATCGACGTCCGATGTCCCTGAGCCTCCTCGATCCCCTGCGCGAGCAGGTCCAGAGCTGTCATCTGCACGGTCATCTTCAACGCCGCCTTGAACGCGGCCTTCAGCACCGCCTCCAGCAGTTCGCGGACGACCAGCCGGGTCGCCGCGACCTCCCCGGCGATCGACAGCTCCGACAGGCCGAAGGTCAGCGGCGCCAGCGACTGCGCGATCGCGATCTCCACCGCGAGGATCACCAGCTGGCCGATGATCTCGATCCGCGAGGTCTCGACCTCGTCGGCGAAGCCGTCCAGTTCCTGGCCGATGTCCTGGCACTGCTTCACCAGACCATCGAGAATGGCCGGCTGGTCACCCTGCGGCTGGGTGAACATGTTCCAGAACTTGGTGAACGCCTCTGAGGCGGTGCCGCCGTACGACGATGCCGCCTTCTTCGCCGCGGTGTCCGCGTCGGCGAACGCCGGCTGCAGGGCCGTCGCAGCATCGGTCCACGCCTGGCCCGCCGCCCGCAGCGCCTGCTCGTCGCCGTCCGGCCACTCCTGCCCGCACACGATCGCCAGCAGCCACTGGACGGGGGCGGGAACCTCGGTCGTCACGCGCCAGCCTCCTCGCCGACCCCCACCGAGCGCGCACGCCTGATCGCCTGGGTCTCCGCACCGCCGTAGTTGCCGGTCACCGAACGCAGGCTCTTGGCGATCTCGTCGAACCGGTCGCCGATGGTCTTCAGCTGCTCGAACATCCCGTCCCGCTGTGCCTTGTAGCCGTTCGCGCCTTCGGCGAAGCCCTTGCCGAGGGAGTCCGTCCCCCATGGTTCGCCCGATGCTTCGAGCGTCGTCTGCAGTGTCTGCGCGGCCTTGCGGACGGCGTCCACGGCGCTGTCGAAGCCACCCGCCGCCGTCGTCAGCCCGGCCGGATCGACGACGTACCCGCCCGAGCCGTCAGTACCCTGATGGGGCGCGGGGGCCGTCGGGCCGGTCGTCGGCACCGACGGTGCGGACGGCGGAGGGGTCGGCGCTACGTGCGGCGGCGCGGTGGGAGCGTGGGAGCCCGGCGGCTCCTCCGCCGGCCTAGCCACGGCCGATGACCGGCGGCGGCGCGCTGGTGTCGGCGCCCCAGATGTCCTGGTCCTCCGGGATCCACGACTGGCGCTGACGCTCCTCGCCGTCCTTGCCCGCGCCGTGCCCCATGCCGCCCATCCCGCCGGGGTACCCCATGCCCGCGGCACCGTTCGCCCCGCCGTTCGCCCCGGCCGCGTCCCGGGGGGTGATCGCACCCGATGACGCGCCGCCCGGCCCCGCACCGAGCGCACCGAGCGCACCGGCCGCGCCGGCGCCGCCGAGCGGGCCCAACCCGTCCGGGCCGCCGAACGCCGACGAGCCGCCGCCGAGCCCGGTCCCGGACGCGGGCTGGAAGTCGGCGAGCTTCGTGGACGGGTCGAGGCCGAAGGGCAGCCCGGTGCTTGGGTCGATCCCCGTGTAGCCAGGCAGTTTCGGGTCGACGCCCGAGGCCGGCACGGTAACGCCCGGGGCACCCGGTATATCGACTCCGGGTACTGCGATCCCGGGGCCGCCGGACACGTCGATTCCGGGCATCCCCATCCCCGGCACGTCCGCACCGGGACCGCCCGGCACGTCCACCCCGCCGATCGGCCCGACCGGGCTGATCGGCATGCTCCTCGGGTCGATCCCGGCTCCCGGCGGAACGGCCCCGTCGGGCAGCTTGCCGAACGCGTCGGCCGGGGCGATCGGCAGGTCTGCGGGGGTCCCGCCGAAGGTGTCCTTGCCCTCCATCCGGAGCGGGCTGGAAGGCTGGCCGTCGGCGGGACCCGCCGGGCCCTGGGCCGGCGCCGGCGGATTCGGCAGTCCGTCCTTGATGTCCCGGTAGTCCCGCGCCAGCTTGGTGAAGATCGCGCGCACCCCGGCGTCGTCCCCGCCGAACTTGTACTCATCCGGCCCGCCGCCGCCGTCCCGATAGTTGCTCGCCTCGATCTTCGACATCTGCGGCGGAGGCTTGCTCGGGACCTCTTTGAACTTGCCGTCGTAGGCGCTCAGCGCCGCCTTGACCACGTCCTTCACCGAGGCGAAGGACTGCCAGAAACTGCGGTACGTCGGGTCCTTGGCCTGCTTGGCGATGTTGTCCAGCTCGGTCGCGAGGTTTTCCAGCTGCTGCCCGTAGGTGTCGGAGCCGGGCCCGGTCCACACGGTCTTCAGCTGGTCCCGCTGCTTGCGCAGGTCGGCGGCGAGGTTGGTGAACCCCTGGAACACCGAGTCCCACAGGTTCTGCGCCGTGGCCACAGACCCGAGATCGATGCTCTGTAGCCGGTCGTGCACGTCCTGGTAGCTGTAGTTCGCGTACGCGGGATTGTCAGCCATGCCCCGGGAATCCTTCTCTCATCTCACCAGACCGACGCCTTGCCGGCGTCCTTCGGAATCAGGGCACTGTTGTCGGTGAGCCCCTTCGTGATGTCGTCGGCCTTGGCCGAGTCGGCGTCGGCCAGGCTCTCGTAGTTCTGGCCGATCTTCAGCGTCGCCTTGCGCAGCGCGTCGAACTGGCCGTGCACGACCTGAATGTTCTTCACGAACGTGTCGCGCTCGCCCTCATAGGCCTTAACCAAGTCCGTGGCCTCGCTGAAGTCGCCGATCTTCGGCTCGTACTTCGCGTCCTTCAGATCGGCGACCATCTTGTCCAGCACGCCGTTCAGGTCGTCGAGGTAGTCCGCGACGTCCTTGAACGTCTGCTCCGGCGGCACCGTGAGCTCGTTATAGCCCGGCACGGCGGGCGGCGTGGCAGCCATCTACGCGGTCAGGTTCTCCCAGTGCATGGTGTTGGCGTGCTCGGTGAGCTTGTGGTCGTTCGTGATGTTCTGCAACGTGGTGATGGCGTTGCCGAGGATGTCGTGCATCCGGTTCACCGCGGTGTCCCACTTGAGCTGCGCCACCTGGTAGGCGGTGCGCGCGTTGCCCTCCCACTCCGCCAGCGAGCCGCCGACGTTGGTGTTCAGGGACTCGATGGAGGCGCGCAGCTTCGCCAGCGCCTGCTCCATGTCCGCCGCGGCCTGCTCCATGCCGTGGAAGTTGACGTAGACCGAGCCGTCGCCGCTCATGTCAGGGTTCTCCGTATCTTTGCTGGGATCGAGGGTTGATATGGCTCAGTACGGCTCAGCCGTTGAGCTGCGCGGCGAACCCGCCGACGCTGTCGGTGGTGACGGAGACGTTGACGTTGTAGCGCTTCAGCGTCGCCGCCAGCGTCTCCTCGATCTCGCGCAGGGCGGACAGGACGGTGGCGAACTCGGTGTCCCACTGGCCCATGGCGGTCATGAAGACGTTCGCGGCGTCGCTGCGCCAGGAGGGGGCGAGTTCGTTCATCTGGTTCTGGAGCGTGCCGCGGATGGACTCCGCGGACGCGGCGGCGTTCGCGAGCTCCGTCACCGCGTGGGCCATCGCCGCGCTGTTGACGGCGGAGACGCCCGGGTTGCCGGCCGGTGTCGACATCGAGTGGTCCTTTCAGTGCTTCGGTCGGACGACCATCCTGGGGTTGCGGCACCCGACGTGTCAGGAGCCTTATGGGCACGGTTGGAGCCGGGCAGGTGCCCGAACTTCCCGCCGCCGCCAGGTCTAGATGAGGCCTTCGCGGATCGCGAGGGCGACGGCGTGCGTCCGATTGCGGACGTCGAGGCGCACGGTGAGGTCGTAGACGATGTTCTTCACGGTGCGTTCGGAGTAGGCGAGCCGGACGGCGACCTCGGCCGTGCTCAGCCCCTCGGCGAGAAGCCGCAGAACCGCGGCCTCGCGCGGGGTCAGGCGTCCGCGCCCGGGCTCCACCGGCAGGGCCGGTCCGTGTTCGATGATCTCGGAGAGCTCCCGGGCGAGGTCGTCGAAGTCCGCGTCGGACCCGCCGACCACCGCCACGCCGCGCCGGGCGGCGACAGTGCGCAACGCCGGCCGGACGCGGCCGGTCGCCAGCACCACCGGAACGGCACCGGCGACCAGGGCGTCGACCCCGACGAGCACGCCCTCGTCGGCGTCACCGACCGCGATCACCACCACCACACCGGGCCCGACCCGGTCGACCAGCCCGGCGCGCGGGACGGCACGCAGCAGTTCCACGACGCCGGCCCGGGTGATCGGGTCGGCGGTGTGGATCGCCACGGGCGTCGAGTCAGGCGTTCTCGACGACTCAGGAACAGTGCTCTGCGATCCCGGCATCTCAGATCAGCCCTTCGCGCAGCGCGTAGGCCACCGCGTGCGTCCGGTTGCGCAGCCGCATCCGGATCGTCAGCTCGTGCAGGATGTTCTTGACCGTCCGATCCGAGTAGGCCAGCGCGGTCGCGGCCTGCGCGGTGTCGAACCCGTCGGCGAGCAGCCGTAGCACGTCCGACTCCCGCGCCGTGAGAGCCGGCTGGTCCACGGACCGATCCACGGCCACGCCCCGCTTCGGCCGCGGCTCACCCCTCCGAAGGGTCTTGATGTAGTCGAGGAGATCACGCACCACTTCCGGCGGCATCAGCACGCCGGCCCCGCGGTCGACCGCCCGCACCGCCCTGGCAACCGCCTCCCCGGTCGCCTGGCGCCGCCACACCAGCGCACCCACCCCGAGATCCACCAGCGAAGGCAGCACCCCAGGCGCCATCCGCCCCACGACCGCGACAATCCCGACCCGCCCCTTCGGCGACAATCCCGACAACGCGCCCCGGGCCAAGGACACGGCGGCATCGTCGAACACGTCAGCGACCAACAGCAGTACCGCCGCCGAAGCGGCACCATCGCCGCCGGCCGGCACCACACTGATCCCGGGCTGTGCCCACAGCAACGCCTCAGCACCCGACCGAGAGATCCCGTCGGCCGCGACCACCCGTACCCCGACGCCCTCCACCAATGCCTCCCCATCGTCATGACCAGCGGTGACGAACCTAGGAAGCACCTGTTGACGCGCGATCGACGCTCGATGACGCAGCCACCGCGAGGCCGGCCCGGGCAAGATCTGATCGATGGGCTCACAGCGCCGCATCCGGCAGGCGCCGAAGGAGATGCAGCCGGCATCACCCGCAGGGTGAAGGGCGTCAACCAACGCGACGGGCCCGGCGACGAGCACCTCGACGCACCACCCACCGTAGGTCGAAGATTGGCCGACCAGGGCTGAGGACAGTGTTTCCGCAGATCGCAGGTTCTCACATGCATAACTTCGACATCTGGACTAGCGAGGATCGTCAAAGCGCTCGACGACAAGCCCGTCGGCCAGGCGTGGAAGTGGCAGCAGTACAGGGACAAGACGATGCATGCCAGCCGCCACGACAATGTGACGCGGCGGCTCGGCGAAGGCACGGATAACCCGGGCGACGATCTACAGCAGCCGGTAGCGCAGCAAAGTCGTCCAGGATGAACACGACGATCACGGCGGCTCGGCCCAGCAAGTCCACCCTGACGGTGGCCTCGTGGTGTTCCACTCCGGCACCGGGGGTGAGAGCGACCCCGGTGATCAGTCCGGTCCCCGGCTGCCCGGTCGCATCCCGGGGAGTACATCCAAAAGCCGCCAATAACCGGCTGCTACGGGCAAGCACTCCCGACAGCCCAGCGATCTTCATCGCCGGAGCCATCGTCGCCGGGTTGCCGACGTCAGCCTGGGGCGGCGCTTTGGGGGCCACACGGGATACGCGATCACGAACGGCCTGCTGATGGACACTCGTCATGCTCGGCTCGCCGTGCAGGCACCGCGCGTGTGACGTTCGGAAACGACTACCCCACGGACCCGAAGGTCAAGTGGGGTAGTGGTAACGGGCGATTCGTCAGGTTATGCACCCCCGTCGTGGGACCAAGTCGCTGGGCCTGGGACCCGGACCGGCTGGACGAACTCATCCGCGCCGCGGCGCCGGCAACGCTGGACGTCTGCGGCGGCGCGGACAACCAGCAAGAGGTGGCCGACGGCTTCACCCAGGTGTTCGTGCCGGAGATCGACGAGCCCACGATGCTGACACGGCTGGGCGCACGGCGTGGATTCCACGACTGGGGCCATATCGGCGGCACCGGGAGTACCTGCGCCGCAAGCTGCCCGTACTACAGGAGTACCTGCGGGCGTCCGGTGCGACACCCATCGACGCCCGACGGCCTCTGAAGCAGGTGGTGGACGCAGTACTCTTCCATACCCCGCGCTGACAACGGCGACGCCCCGGTCCGTCCTGGTGACAGGCGGGGCACTTTTCGCCGACGTCAGCTGACCGCCTCGGCGGCGTCGAGGACGAGCCTGGCGACGATCTTGGGCTGGCTGATCATCACGAGGTGGGACGAGGTCAGGATCTCGACAACCTTGCGGGCGTTTGGCGCGACTGTACATCCAGCGCTCACAGTCCGGCGGATCTCCTGGCCCGGGGCGGGCTTGATCGTAGCGGGGCCTCAGCCACCACAAACAGCGTCCAACTCTTGGGCCGGCGAGGATATTGGCATAGCCGCAATCGGCGGCGGGCTGCCTGAGCACGCCAGTCGCCCGCTCCAACTTAGGAGAGCCGGTCCGTCTGGTCCGCCCAGCGAGGAGACCGGTTTTCCAGCCGCGATCTCGTGGAACGGCTCGAGCTGCGCCGGCGCGGTCTCGGAATCCCGGAACGCGCCCGGGGTGCGTGCACAGGCCGCGAGTTCTCGCTGCGTGAGGTTCCGGACGACAAGCGCGGCGCCGGTCTTGACCATCAGCACCGATCCGACCTGGATGACGGCGTTGGGGGGCTTCTCCAGCGACACGATGAGCTTGGCCACGACATCGCCCTGGCTGGCGTCGATCTGCACCTGCGCCGTCAGGTTGATCCGCACGTCCACGGCTCGCTCGATCTTCGCCAGTTGCTCGCGCGCCTCGGCCGAGCCCTTGGCCCGGATCAGGTATCTGCGGAACCACGATCCGTGCTCCGGACGGCTCATCAACTCGACGTCCAGGCCGACCGAGTCGAGCACGGCGAAGAGCGCCTGCTCGATCTCGTCCTGGCCTCCCTCCTCGGTGAGATACGTCCGGACGAGCAAACACTGCTTCGTCGCAGTGGGATCGTCGTCGAGCCCATGTCCGTCCGGATGCGGCGGCCACGGACGGGCAGCGCTCGCGGGCAGACTCATGTCGATTGCACGCACAGGGCAGGCAAGTCCAGATCCCGCTGGACGGTGGCCAGATCAGGGGTCTCAAGGGACGAGTAGAGCCCTTCCACGGTGAACGACCGGATCATGCGCGTGTCAGCCGGGCCACGCCCAGAACACGCAGCCGGGAACACCGCCCGCGCCATGCCGACCGTCGCGACTCGGACCGGCGGGGACGGAAGTGGAAGAGTCGTCACAACGGGCAACAGAGTCCCACAGGGCCGGCGGATTCATCTCGGCAACACAAGAGGCTCGCGCTGGATTTGTAATCCGACGCGAGCCCCTGATATCTCGGCTCTACTTCCCCTTCACCACATGTGGCTGCACGTGCGCCGAAGCGCGGTGCTCATGCCCTGCTTCATGCGCCGGGGGAAAGTCCACAAGATCCGTGTACAGCGGCAGTCGGCGGTGCAGCCATTGCGGTTGGAATCCGCTCTGGAACGGAACGACGTCTCCGTCGAGTGCCGCCTCGACTGAGCTGTCTCCCTCGCCGCGGGCGGCTAGCTTGAACTGCTCGAACTCGTAGGGCAGGCCCTGGGCGTCCAGGAACGAGGGGCCGTCCATCACCTGGAAGTGCAGGTGGGGGGCTCCGGAGTTGCCCGAGTTGCCGAGGTTGCCGATCTGCTGGCCGACGCGGACGTGTTGTCCGACGTGGACGAAGGAGCTCGGGCTGCCCGGCTTCATGTGCGCGTAGCCGGCGTAGAAGGTGTGGTGCTGGTAGACGAACTTCTCGATGATGTGGTTGCCGGCGAAGTCCTTCAGGGGTAGCTGGCCCAGCGGGGGTTCCTCGGTCGGGACCTGGTTGGGGAGTCCGTCCACCACGGCGACGATCTCGCCGTCGGCTACGGCGTGGATCGGGGTGCCGTAGTAGGCGTAGCTGGACAGGGATGTCGCGGGGCCCTCGAAGACCCGGCCGTGTTCGTCCAGCCTCAGCCAGTCGATCGCGGTGCGCTCGGGGAAGTTCGTGGTGCCGTCCAGGGGGTTCACCGCGGCGCGGTGGGCTGTGACCTCCGAGCAGCAGCCGTTCGCGTTGAACCAGCGCGGGCCGGCCAGCGGGGACTCGATGACCGGGGTGGGGAGGTCGGAGACGGGGGCCTGGCCGACCTTCACCGTGACGTCGTCCGGGATGAGTCCCCCGGCCTGCGGCTGGGCGAAGGTGATCCGGACACGGTGGATGATCTTCGCCGGGACCGGGCTGCCCAGGGGGACGGAGGCGTCCATCCAGACGATGGCCTGCTCGCCGGCGGCGATGACGGCCGGGCCGGTGATCGGGGAGGCAAGCTGGGAGATATCGAAGTGCGAGGCGACCGTCGGCCCGCTGAGCGTCTGCAGCACCCGCGACGGGTGGTCGGCGTCCAGCGCCTGGACCGACGCCACGGTCGCCGGATCGGGCGCGTAGTTGACCATCAGCAGCTCGTAGACCAGGTGGATCCGGCCGTCGGTGGCCGCCACCGGCGTCGGCTCGATGGTCGGGATGACAGTGACCGCCGTGACCTGATCGGCCGGAAGCAGCTGACTGGCCCGCGCGCTGGAGGGCACGGCCAGCAGGGCCAGCGCTCCGGCGAGGAGGCAGGAGCCGAGAGTTCTCCGCATGTTGTTCCCTGAAGTCGAATGGGCCTGCATCGCCGTCGCCCGCCAGGGTGCGTCGGGGGATGGTCGGAGCACGGTCCGGCGATCCTATGTCCCGTGGCGCCAGAGAACTGATGATTGGTCCGACTCCGGGAGTGTCGGAAGGGCTGGGAGGACGCACGGGGCAGGCGCGTGGGCGAACGCGGCTCCAGAAAGGCCGTCGATGCCCCTGCGTAACGTCGACGTCGTGATCGACCTGGTCGGCGACGCCCACGACAAGACGTCACCGCGCTCGCTGGAAGAGGCCGCGGCGGTGTTCCCGCTGGAGCAGGTCGCTCGGGCGCACATCCAGGGCGAGGGTGGCCGGACTCGGTCGAAGACACGCCACGACGCGGACGGGCCCGGCCATCGCCGCCAGCCACGGAACGTCTTCACCGCATCGGAATCGGAGCCCCGAGTGAAACGTGGCCGTTCATGGACCCGATGTGGCATGTGCCTGGTGCTCGTGTCGGACCACCGTCGTGAACCCCCCCACCCTGCGGATCGCCTCGATCCCGCAGAGGCCCTAGGCGAGATGTTCAGTTCAGCGGGTAGCGATCCGGCCGGGTACGACGGCGGTGACCTGCCCAACCAGGTCCGCTACCGCAACGCCTCCTCCCACGGCAGTCGTGGCTCAGGCTCGGCCACTGACTAGATCAACAGGTCCCCGTCGTCCTCATCCTCGTTCTCCGCATCGGTTGCGGCGATCGCCTTGAGCAGCGCGGGCTCGACGATGTACGCGTACGCCGCGTAGCCGCGCCAGATGCGGCGCCATTCGGTTTGGACGGCTGCGGCACCGATGGTGTTCTCGACCTCGTCGAGGTAGGCGACGATGATGTCGGCCGCCTGCTTGGTGTGGCCGGCGGAGATGTTGTCGATGGTCAGGTGAGCGTCCTCGTAGCAGGTGTCGAAGCCGTGGTGGCGCAGCTTCTGGATTTCGTGGAGGCGCAGTTCGCCGAGGCCGAACATCTCGATGGCGAGGTTGTAGCCGAGGATCTCGTTGTAGAAGCGGTCCGGGAACATGGCCAGGGAGAGCTGGTACAGCGAGAAGCCGTACAGCTCGTCGGGCAGCTCGCCCTGGTCGCGGAAGGCGTCGTCCCTGATGTGTGGGAGCTTGATGTCCATGCTGGCCAGGGCCGTGTGGATCAGGGTGAGGTGGTTCTTGCGGAGCTCGCCTTGGCCCATCTCGTCGGCGTAGATCGACCACAGCATCGCATCGCTCGGGCGGGCGGCGTGGCCGAGGTTGGCCAGGCGGTGCAGCCAGGTGCCGTCGATCAGGGCGCCGAGGGCGTAGGTGGTCTGCAGGAAGACCACCTCGTCGCGGCCCGGGATGGTCGTCAGCGGCTTGTAGGGGTTGACCAGCTTGTCCCAGTAGATGCGCTCCGCGCGCTCGTACAGCGCTTCCGGCGTGTAGTCGAAGTACGTCGCGTCGGTGTAGCGGCCGCCGGCGCCGTGGACGAACATGACCTCGGCGGCTTCCAGGGTCCGCATCACCCGTTCGGCGGCTTGCGGGAGCGTGTTGGCGAAGTTCTCGATGTTCACGAGGCGGTGGAAGAGTTCGCGGTCGTCGGCCGGGGCGGCTGAGGCGATCACGACATCCGGGGGCAGGTCGGCGGCCAGCCGCGTGCGCCATCGGGCGGCGTGCGCGTCGCCGGCGGTGCAGGGCGAGAGCTCGATCTCGGGACGCTCCCCCGCCGGCATCGACTCCGACCAGGCCTTGAAGGTCGAGGCCTCATGCTCGTCGAAGATGCCGAACATGGGTCCGCCGATCTTGACGGCCTCCAAGAACCGGGGCAGGTGAGGCGATTCGCGGAACTCCGCCAGGAACGCGGCGAGGTCGAGGTCCGGCTCGGCGAACGTCTCGGTCAGCGGCCGGCCGCCGACGCGCACGGCCCCGTGCTGCGAGCCGGCCAGCGGCGCGTGGCGCGCGACGATCTCGGCGACCCTCGACTCCAGGGACCTGTTCGACGTCCACTCGGCGAGGTCGGCGAGCAGGGCCACGTGCTCACGTTCGAGGGCGAGGGCCAGGCGGACGCCGTCGGCGAGGCGGGCGCGCTCGTCGGCGCCGGCCAGGGCCACGTACTGCGCGAGCACCGCCCGCAGCTCCGGCTCGGCGAGCCGGGGCGTCGTGCCGAGCAGCAGATCATCGACGCCGAGCGCGTGGAACACGTAGTGCACGCCGACCAGCTCCGGCAGGAAGTTCGCCGGCAGGCGCGACAGCGCGAGGTAGAAGCAGCCGTGCAGCGCGGTGAGCGGCCGGGCGGCGGCGGCATCGAGGAAGCTGGCGGCGCCGACGTCCGGTAGCTGGATGCCGGCATCCTCCAGGGCGCGCCGCCGCAGGTGCTGTGCCGAACGCAGCGGGCTGCCGGCGCCGCGCAGCACGACGTACTGCGCGAACAGCCGGTTGACGACGACAGACGGCTGGGTCGCGGGCTGCGAGAGCACGTCGAGCCAGCAGCCGCCGAGCTGTCCGAGCACGGCGCGCTGGCGCAGGACGGCTTCACGAGCGTCGGGGGCGTCGCGAACGTCGGGGGCGTCGCGAGCGTCGCGAGCGTCGCGAGCGTCGCGAGCGTCGCGAGCGTCGGGGGCGTCGGGGGCGTCGGGGGCGTCGCGAGCGTTGGACGCGAGCATGGCGATGGCCGCGCGGAGGTCATCGCGGGCTGCTGCCACCTGCGACGCGATGAGATCGGCATCAACATCAACATCGACATCGACATCGACATCGAAGGCGACGGCATCCGAGCGGCTCGAATCCAGGAAGGCGTGCAGGATGTGCCGCGCCGCGAGCAGAACCGACTCAGACTCCTGATCGCGCATCAACCGCCGGAACAGGACCGCAGGCTCCAGCGCCAGCATCGCCTTGGCCTCCTCGCGCGCGGCGGGGCTGAACTCGAAGGGGCGGCGCTCCAACGCGACCATCGTGTCCGGCAATTCGAAGACGGACATCATGAGCCGCCCTTCCGCTGCAACAGCACGCCGATCCGTGATCCCGGAACGCTCGCCGCGAGCATGTAGTGACCACCAGCCCGCACTTCGCCGGCGGCGGCACGGTCGGCGAGGTTGATGAGCGGGTCGGCGGCGAAGCAGTGGCCGTTGCGGCTGATGTTCTCCTGGTAGAGCTGCTCCGCGCTGAAGCCGGCCTGGCGCTCCTTCATCACCACGAGCGGGGTGAACAGGTTCAGGTGCATTAGGCCGGCGATGTCGCCGAGCTTCATACCCCGCGGCGCCAGGAGCCGCTCGTTGACCTCGCGGGCCAGGTCGGAGCTGATCTCGTTGCTCGCCTCGAGGGTCGCGGTGTCCTGAGCCGTGGCACAGCCCAGCACGCGGTAGGCGTCCGGGCCGTCCTCGTCGGAGGACACCACGCAGCTGGCCGCGCCGTCGCAGAACAGCGCGAAGCTGCCCATCCGATCGTCCTCGTCGGCGACCCGGTCGGTCGTGATGCACAGGACCCTGCGATAGCGGCCGGCCGCCACGAACGCGCTCGCCAGGTCCAGCGCGGCCAGCAGGTTCACGCACCGGTTCAGCGTCTGCCCGTAGTACGGGACGTCGCCGAGCCCGAGCCCGCGGATCACCGTCTGCATGAACCGACCGTGGTCCTCGGAAGGAACCGGAATCCGCGTGGAACACAGAATCAGCGCATCGATCGACGACGGCTCCATCCCCGCCGCACGCAGCGTCGCCGCCCCGCTCGCGATCGCCAGCCGCTCCAAGCTCCGAGCGCTCCGGCGGAACGTCCCCCAGCCCCACAACTGTGGGTTCGGCGCCAAGGCGAAGCGCGCGACCTGTGCATCGAGGTTGGCGATGCTCGTGTGGTCCACCACCTCTTCGCCGAGTTCGTAGCACGGCCCATGGAGGAACACCGACACTCAGATCACCTCGACATGGTGATCAGCACGGACCACCTCACGCAACACATCCGTGACCGCATCAGGGTGACGCTCGAAATAGAAGTGCCCGCCGTCGGCCCAGTGGTGGACCGGCGCAGCGCTCTCATGACGCCATGGCGCCAGCTGCGCGGGCCCTATATGCGGGTCCTGACGGCCGTTGATCAACGACAGCGGGACGGTCAGCTGTGCCCCCGGGCGGTACTCGTAGCCCACCGCCATCCGGAAGTCCGCGATCAGACCCGGCAGCAGCAGGGCACGCACATCCTCATCGGCAGCGACCTCCGGCGTCAGCCCGCCGAAGAAGCAGATCGCCTCAGCGAACTCCCGCCCCTCCAGCGCAGCGATCGCCCGCACGCGCTCAGACGGCAGCAACTCAGGGGCCGAGCAACCGGACGCGACCAGATGCCGCAGCTCCGGCAGATCGGCCAACTGCCGCGCGACCTCGAACGCGACCAGCGCGCCGAGGCTGTGCCCGAACAGGTAGATCGGCCGACCGTCGACAGCAGCACGGATGGCAGCGGCAGCACCATCGGCATACTCGTCGAAGGTGGGTGCCGGCTCGTCCACCCGATGCTCACGCCCCGGCCGGCACACGGCCAGCAGCTGAGCGTCATCGCGCAGCGCACTCTGCCAAGCCAGCAGAGAACGGCTGCTACCGCCCGCATGCGGAAAGCAGAAGATCCGGGCCGGCTGCCCGGTCACTTCGCCATCGGTGAGGAACCACCCAGTCCGCGCGTTCACGGCGCCGCCAACGAAAAGCTCTGCGTCACCGATCGCGACGGGTCCCCGGGCCGCAGATGCAGCTCACCGTGCTCGGGCCGCATGACGACCGCCGCGACGGTCCGCTCCCGGCGCACGTCCCCGTTGTCCGCGACGCAGATCGGCGCTGCGGACATCAGCGCGAAGTGCTCCTCGGGACTCGCATCCGCGGGCAGGGCGGGAAGAGCCGCTTGGCACGCCTTGAGCCGCAGAAGCGAGGAGTTGCGCGCGAAGACGTTGAGCTCGTCGTGGAGAACGAAGTCGGGATGCAGAAAGTGGTTGGTGTGGACCAGTTCCTGCGAGTCGACCACCCGGATCTCGTCCCCGAGTATCTCGACGCAGACCGCCTTCGAGCCGTCGCACAACATCAGCGAGCGGGAACTGGCCAGCCGCAGCCCCCGTAGAATCGCAACCGCGTCATCGACTCCGGTCGCGGTATCCAGCAGATGCCGGATCGCGAGGTACGGCGGCAGGCCGGGACGCCACTGGCCGCCGAGCACCAGATTCAGCCCGACCGCCAGGCCGTCGCTGTTGATCCCCAGGTAGCCGAGCAGCCCGCCGAAACTCAGCACCAGCGACCGCCGCCCTGACCCCGGCCGGGAAACATCGAGCACGGAGATCTGATCGTCCAGATCGCCGTTGAGGTCCACGGTCTGCGCCAGCACGGCCGTGCCGGGTCGCGAGTCCCCGAGGCGCGCATAGGTGGTGCAGTCCCCCATCGTCGGGATCTTGCTGTACCCCATGATCTCGCGCCGCAGCTGCAACAGCAGCGCCTGCTCGTAGCTGATATCGGCACCCTGTGCCAGGCCACGCAGCTCCTCAGCCAGATCCGGCGTCGCCGCACTGATCTCAACAGAGTACGCAGCCAGCTGCGAGCCCAGCGAAGCCGGCGTCACCGGCTCGGGCAGGATCCGATTGAGCCGGGTCAGCCCGTCATCGAGAAAGGCGTGCAGCGCCTCGGACAGGGCCGCACCATGCTGGTGGCCAACCGAGAAAGGGTCTCCATGGGCCCTGATATAGGGAACGCTCAAGACGCTCGTGTCCGTCATGCCGAGCCACCCGTGACACCCAGCAGATGATCACGCACCGACGGCCACTCGCCCCGCACCACGCTGAAGAACACCGCATCACGCCGCCGTCCACCCGGCATCGGGTTGAAACTGCGCAACGTGCCTTCCTCCGTGGCACCGATCTTCTTCAGCGCCCGCAGAGCCTTGACGTTGAGCCGATCGGTCTTGAACTCCACCCGCTCGGCACCCATGCGCTCAAAGGCGTGCTCCAGCATCAGGAACTTGGCCCACCGGTTGATTCCGCGTCCCTGGAACTCCGTACCCAGCCACGACCAGCCGATCTCCAACCGGCCGTCGCGCTCGGCGAGGTTGCCGAAGCTCATGCTCCCGGCGGTCAGCCCCTTCGCCTTGTCCGTGACGCAGTACGCGACCCGGACCCCGGCCGCACGGTCGGACAGCGCCGCGTCGAAGAACGCGTCGAACTCCGCCTCGGTATCGATCCGCGTGACGAAGTAGTCCCAGATCTCCGGGTCCATGGCCAGATCGTGCAGCGGCGCGCGGTCCGCCTCGCCCACCGGCCGCAGCCGGACGTGCTCGTTCTCCAGCGTCGTCGCCGCGATGTCGGCCCACGTCATCTCAGTTCTCCTTTTCCGGCGTGCGCGGCCAGCGCCGCGACCACGTCCCCCAGCGTCCGCATCGCGGCCACGTCGGCCTCGGTGAAGGCGGACAGGCTCACCCCGGTCTCGTCGCAGACCGCCATCAGGAACAGCACCTTGTTCAGCGACGTCAGCCCGTACCCGTCGCTCATGTCCAGGTTCAGGTCGAAGTCGGCCGGGGCGAGGTCCGAGGCCAGCACCCGCGCGAGGCTTTCCCGGGCGGGGCCGGCTAGCTCCAGTTGCACGATGTCTCCAGGGTTGATTCGGTGATCCAGTGCGCGATCTCCTCGACCCGCGGTGACCGCAGGAAGGAGTAGTGGTCGGTGTCCACGGGACGCAGGACGCTGTTCCGGCCCAGCAGGCGGGTCCAGTCCGCCTGGACGGCGGCGTTCGGAGATCGCAGAGCGCTGATGAGCAGGGTCCGCGTACGCAACGCGGCCGCCGGCCGGAAGCCGGCGACCATCGCGGTGTTCGCCTTGTACACCTCGAAGCGGCGCTCGATCTGACCTCGGACGGCGGCCAGGTCTGCCGCGCTCCCGCCCCCGGCGACCCGACGCGCCAGCCAGTCCAGGTGATCGTCATCGGGGCAGTCCGCGTCCCAGCCCAGAGCCTGCGCGGCATCAGCGGCGAACCGCGACGTCAGAAGGCTTTCGGACTCCGCACGCTTGGGCGGCGCGAACGGCGCGTCCAGCAGCACCAACCGCGCCACGTCCTTGCCGAGCCCTTCCAACCGCCGCGCGATCTCGTACGCCACAAGGCCGCCCATCGACCATCCGGCCAACCGGTAGGGCCCTTCGGGCTGCGCGGCAAGGATCGCGTTCAGGTACTCGGCCACCGTGGTGGCGAGCGAGGACACCGGCGCGGCACCCTCAGCCAGGCCTGCGGCTTCGAGGCCGTAGACCTGGAAAGAGCCGGCCAGACAAGCAGCGAGCGGGGTATAGGGATGAACCGTTCCGCCGACCGCGTGCACGATGAAGAGCGGCACTTCGCCCGCGCCATCGCTGAGCCGCACCAAAGGATCGCGAGCAGCCGACCGTACGCTGCCGCCCCCGGTCTCCTCGATCCGAGCCGCCAGCCGGCGCACCGTGGGCGCCAAGAAGACCGCGGTCACGGCGATGTCGGCACCCAGCTCCTGCTGGATCGCGGCGACCAGCCGCATCGCCTGCAGTGAGTTGCCGCCCAGGTCGAAGAAGCCTTGCTCCACGCCGACCCGGGGCAGGCCGAGAAGCCGCGCGTAGATGCCGGCCAGCGCGTGTTCGGTCGGCGTCGCGGGAGCGGCGTCCGGCGTCCAGGCCTCGGCCGCGGCTTGGGCCGGGAACACCTGCGGCAGAGCCGCGCGGTCCACCTTCCCGCTGGCGTTGAGCGGGAAGGAGTCGATGGTCACGACGTGCGCCGGAACCATGTACCCGGGCAGGAGCCCGGCCAAGTGCCGGCGCAGTCCGTCCGGATCGGCAGCGGCGGCGCGGCCCCGCGGCCGCACGTACCCGACGAGCATCTTCTCCCCGGCCGGGTCGTCGGCGGTGACCACCACGGCCTGCGCGACGTCCGGGTGCGCCAGCAGGCCGGTCTCGATCTCGCCGAGCTCGATCCGCAGGCCGCGGATCTTGACCTGGCCGTCGCGCCGGCCGAGGAACACGATGTTCCCGTCCGGCAGGCGCCGCACCCGGTCCCCGGTCTTGTACAGCCGGGCTTCCGGCGCGGTGGCGAAGGGATCCGGGATGAACCGCTGCCCGGTCAGCTCCGGCGCGTTCAGATATCCCCGCGCCACGCCGGCGCCGCCGAGATAGAGCTCGCCGGCCACGCCCACCGGCACCGGGTTCAGGTTCGGATCCAGCACGTACGCCTGCTGGTTGGCCACCGGCAGCCCGATCGGCGGCGGCAGCACCGACCCGTCGAGTTCGGCGGAAGTCGCGATGACCGTGTCCTCGGTCGGACCGTAGGCGTTGACCAGGCGCAGGCCCGGACGCAGCCACGCCCGCACGAGTTCGGCCGGGAACTCCTCCCCGCCGACCAGCAGCACTCGCAGGTCGGGAAACTGCTCGCCGGTGAGCAGGTTCACCACCGCCGGCGGCAGGCAGGTGAAGGTCACCTGCCGCTCCCGGATCAACGCCGCGAGCCGGGAGGGGGACAGCCGCGTCTGGCTGGAGGCCACGACGGCTCGGGCGCCGGACAACAGCGCGGTGAAGATCTCGTGCACGGACGCGTCGAAGTTCAGCGACGCGAACTGCAGCACCCGGTCGGCCGGACCCACCAGCCACTGCTCGGCGATGCCCAGCGCGTGGTTGACCAGGTTGCGGTGCTCGACGAGCACACCCTTGGGCCGGCCCGTGGAGCCCGAGGTGTAGATCGCGTAGGCCGCGTTCGACGGCTCCACCGGCAGGTTCGGATTCCATCCGTCCAGATGCGCGATGTGCTCCCACTCGGCGTCGACCGACACCACCTCGGCGCCGAGCCGCCCCTCAGCCGAAGCCGGTGGCAGGGCCGCCGCGCCGGCCTCGTCGGCGACGACGACCGCCACCGCCGCGTCGGTCGCCATGAACGCCAGGCGCTCCGCCGGCAGCGCCGGGTCCAGGGGCACATACGCGCCCCCGGCCTTCAGGATCCCCATCAGCACCGCCAACCGGCGCGTCGATGGACCCATACAGACCCCGACCAGCACCTCCGGCCCGACGCCGGCGGCGTGCAACCACCGCGCGATCCGGTTGGCCCGGGCATTGAGCTGCGCGTAGGTCACCGCGTCGCCGCCGTACTCGGCGGCCACCGCCTGCGGAGAGCACTCCACCTGCCGCTCGAACAGCTCGTGGACGCACCCCGACGGCAGATCGACCCGCGTGTTGTTCCACACCACCAGCTCGCGCCGACGCTCAGCCGCGGTCAGCAACGGCAGCCGGGACACCCGGGACGAGGCGTCCGCGACCACCCCGGCCAACAGCACCCGGAAGTTGCGCAGCATCCGCCGCACCGTCGAGCGGTCGAACAACGCCGAGGCGTAGGACAGCTCGACCCAGAGCCGGTCCCCGCGCACCTGCGCGAAGAAGGCCAGGTCGAACTTGGCAGCCGGCAGGTCGATGGGCTCGGGCCGGATCGTGACGGTGTCCAGCGCGAGCTCCGGCGCGGCCTCGCCGAAGTTGAAGGAGACCTGGAACACCGGCGAGCGGCCGGCGTCGCGGCGCACCCCGAGTTCCTCGACCAGCTTCGCGAACGGCAGTTCCTGGTGCGCGTACGCGGCGACGGTCCTTTCGCGGACCTGCGCGAGCAGGTCGCGGAACACCGGGTCCCCGGACAGGTCGGCCCGGATCGGCAGAGCGTTGACCAGATAGCCGATCAGCGGCGCCAGCTCCGCGCGGCCGCGATTGGCGCTGATCGTGCCCACCACCACGTCGTCCTGACCCGAATAGCGGTGCAGCAGGACCAGAAGACCCGTGAGCAGCACCACGAACGGGGTGGTCTGCTCCCGGCGGGCGACCTCCCCGACGCCCTGCCACAGCTCGGCGCCGAGGTCGAGCCATTCCACGCCGCCCTCGAAGCCCTCCACCGGCGGCCGCGGCCGGTCGGTGGGCAGGTGCAGCGTCTGGAACCCCGCCAGGGTCGAGCGCCAGTAGTCGGCGGCGTCGGACAGCACCGCGCCGCCGGCCCGCTCGCGCTCCCACAGGGCGACGTCCGCGGGCTGCACCGCGAGCGCGGGCAACGCGGCCGGCTGCCCGCACACCTGCGCCCGGTACAGCGTTCCGAGCTCGGCCAGGAACACCCCGAACGACACCGCGTCGAAGACGATGTGGTGCACGACCAGGATCAGCATCCACTCCCGCTCATCCAGGCGGATCAGCGTGGTGCGGAACAGGCCGCCCTCGGCGAGATCGAACGGTGCCATCGCTTCCCGGAGCGCCGTCTCCTCCAGCTGCTTCTCCCGCTCGTCGGGCTCCAGGCCCGACAGGTCAAGGCGGCCGAGCACGACCCCGGACGGCTCGGCGACATCCTGGACCGGCAGGCCGTCCGGTCCGGTCACGAACCGGGTGCGCAGGGCCTCGTGCCGTTCGACCAGCGCGTCCAGGGCCCGGCCGAGGGCCGCGACGTCGAGCAGGCCGGTCACCCGCAGCGCCTGCGGGATGTTGTACACGGGCTGGTTCGGCGCGAAGTGGTCGAGGAACCACAGCTGCTCCTGGCCGAAGGACAGCGGGAGCGGCCCCGCGCCGGCACCGCGCCGGAGGATGCCGGCCGGGGCCGCGGTCCGGCCGCGGCGCAGCCGCTCGGTGTACGCCGCCCGCTGGGCGTCGGTCAACATCCGCGCTACTCCGTTCCGCCGTCTTCGAGCGCTGCGTCGGCCAGGTCGACGTCGGCCAGGTCGACGTCGTCCAGGCCGACGTCGGCCAGGTCGACGTCGTCCAGGTCGACGTCGGCCAGGCCCTGCCGGTCCCGCAGGAACACGGCGAGCTGCCGGGCGGCGGGCGCCTGGAAGACGGCGGTGACGTCGATGTCGACCGCGAGGTCCGAGCGCAGCCGGGCGACCAGCTGCATCGCCTGCAGGGAGTTGCCGCCGAGGTCGAAGAAGCCGTCGTCGACGCCGACCCGGTCCCGGCGCAGCAGGCCGGCGTACACGTCGGTGAGCACGGCTTCGAGCATCGTGCGCGGCGCGACGAACTCCGCGCCCGCCATGGCCTGCGCCGACTCCACGGCCGGCAGCGCCTTGCGGTCGATCTTGCCGTTGGCGGTCAGCGGGATCGCGTCCACCGCCAGCAGGCCGGCCGGGACCATCGAGGCCGGGAGCCGGGTCGCCAGGTACTGGCGAAGCTGGGCGACGTTGACGGCGGGCTCTCCCGGTACCCCGCGCACGTAGCCGACCAGCCGCTTGTGGCCCGCGCGGTCCTCGGACACGACCACGACGGCCTGCTCGACCGCCTCGTGCGCGACCAGCGCCGCCTCGATCTCGCCGAGCTCGATCCGGATGCCCCTGATCTTCACCTGGCCGTCGACGCGGCCGACGAAGACGATGGTCCCGTCGGGATTGCGCCGCACCAGGTCTCCGGTCTTGTACAGGCGCGCGCCGGGCACGTCGCGGAACGGGTCCGGGATGAAGCGCTGCTCGGTGAGCTCCGGGGCGTTCAGGTAGCCGCGGGTCACGCCGGCCCCGCCGACGTGCAGCTCGCCGACCACGCCGACCGGGACCGGATTGAGCCATCGATCCAGCACGTAGGCCTGGTAGTTGGGCTTCGGGCGGCCGATCGGCGGCGGGAAGATCGAGCCGTCGATCTCCATGAAGGTCGAGCCGATCGCGGCCTCGGTGGGGCCGTAGCCGTTGTAGAAGTGCAGCCCCGGGCGCAGCCAGCGCCGCACCAGCTCGGCGGGCAGCTCCTCCCCCGCCGACAGCAGGATCCGCAGATCCGGGAACTGCTCGCCGGTCAGCAGACTGACCACCGCCGGGGGCAGGCAGGCGAAGGTCACCTTCCGGTCGCGGATCAGGTCGGCCAGGCGCGGCGGGGCCATGAGCGTCTCCTTGCCGGCCAGGACGGCCCGCGCGCCGGCCAGCAGCGTCATGAACAGGTCCATCACCGACACGTCGAAGTTCAGCGACGCGAACTGCAGGACGCGGTCGTCCGGGCCGACCTGCCACGGTCCGAGCATGCCGAGCAGGAAGTTCACGGCATGGCGGTGTTCGACCACGACGCCCTTGGGCTGGCCGGTCGAGCCCGAGGTGTAGATGACGTAGGCGATGTTCGAGGACTGGACCGGGTAGCCGGGGTTCTCCGATTCGAGCTTGGCGATCCGGTCCCATTCCTGGTCGATGGCCACCACCTGAGCCGTGGTCGCCGGTAGCGCCGCCGCGCCTGCTTCATCCGCGACGACCACCGGCATCGCGGTGTCGGACATCATGTAGGAGAGCCGTTCGGCCGGGAGCGCCGGGTCCAGGGGGACGTATCCGCTGCCTGCCTTCATGATTCCGAGCAGGACGGCCAACCGCTCGATCGAGGGCGCCATGGCGACACCCACCAGAATCTCCGGTCCGGCTCCCGCCTCGCGCAGGCGTCGGGCGATTTGGTTGGCGCGGGCGTTGAGCTGCGCATAGGTCAGCATCTCGCCGTCGAGCTCCGCCGCGACCGCGTCGGGGGTGCGGTCGACTTGGCGCTCGAAGCCCTCGTGGATGCACACGTCGGGGAGTTCGGTGGCCGTGTCGTTCCACTCGACGACTTCGCGGTGCCGCTCGGCTTCGGTGAGGATCGGCAGCTTGGACAGCCGCTGCGACGGATCGCTGGTCACCGCAGCGAGCAGGACGCCGACGTGGCCGAGGATGCGCTCGGCCGTGGGCGGGTCGTACAAGCCGGTGTCGTAGGTGAGGCGGAGCCAGAGTTCGTCGTCGCGCACGTGAGCGGCGAAGTCGAGGTCGAACTTGGCCGCCGGCAAGTCGACGTGTTCGATGCGCATCGACACGCCGCCGGCTTCGAGCTCCGGCAGGGCCTCGGAGAAGGTCAGACCGACCTGGAAGATCGGGGCACGGCTGGTGTCGCGCTCGACCGGGACCTCCTCGACGAGGCGGGCGAACGGCAGGCTCTGGTGCTCGCGGGCGCGATGGACCGTTTGAGCCACGCGCGCCAGCAGTTCGCGGAACTCCGGGTCGCCGGACAGGTCGGAGCGGATCGGCAGGGTGTTGACGAGAAAGCCGATCAGCGGCTTCAGGGCCTCGTGCGGGCCCCGGTCGGCGGCGGCCGTCCCGATGACGATGTCGTCCTGGCCGGTGTAGCGGTGGAGCAGGACCTGGATCGTCGCGGTCAGGACTTCCTGCGGGCCCACTCCCTGCTGCTCGCTCAGGGTCCTGAGTCCGGCGAGGGCTTCGGCGCCGAGGTTCTGCCACCGGACGCCGCCGTGGTGGCCGACGACGAGCGGTCGCGGTCGGTCGGCGGGGAGCTGGGCGGTCTGCAGCCCGTCGAGCTCGGTGCGCCAGAACGTGACCAGGTCGGCCAGGATGTCGCCGCGCAGCTGCTCGCGTTCCCACAGCGCGACGTCCGCGGGCTGCACCCACAGCGGCGCGAAGTGTGCCGGCGTTCCCGCCAGCTCGACCTGGTAGAGCGCGGCCAGATCGTTGAGCAGAACGCCGCTCGACAGAGCGTCGAAGACCACATGGTGGGTCACCAGGAGCAGGACGTGCTCCTGCGCGCTGTGCCGGATCAGATGGGCGCGCAGGAGCGGGCCGCGGTCCAGGGCGAACGGCCGGGCGGCCTCGTCGGCGGGCTCGATGCCGGTTTCGGTGTCGATTTCGGTGAGCTCGACGTGGCCGGGCTCGTCGATGACCTGGACCGGACGCCCGTCGTCGTCGCCGACGAACCTGGTGCGCAGGGCTTCGTGCCGCTCGACCAGGCCGTCCAGCGCGCGGCCGAGCGCCGCGACGTCGAGACCGCCACGCAGCCGGACCAAGTGGGGGACGTTGTAGGTGGGTAGGCCGGCGTGGAACTGCTCGATGAACCAGAGCTGTTCCTGGTTGAACGACAGCGGAAGCTCGCCCGCGAGCTCCCCCCGCGCTGGGATGTCAGTGTTCACCATCGGAGGTGGCTCCTGTCGCGATCGAAGCGCCCATCAGCTCGGGCAGAGGTTCGGTGGGCATGGTCTTGAGCCGATAGGCCGGGGAGAAGGCCACCCACAGGATCGGGGTGGTGATGAGGCAGGCGATGATCACCATGGCCGAGCGCAGCCCGACGGCCTGGCCGAGGAACCCGGACAGCGCCGCGCCGATCGGCAGCGTGCCGAGGACGGCCAGGCGGTAGCTGGCGTTGACCCGCCCGAGCAGCCGGTCCGGCGTGACGCTCTGGCGCAGGGTGGTGGCGTTGACGTTGAACATCAGCACGCCGAACCCGTAAACGAACTCGACGGTCGACAGGATCGCCAGCGACGCGAAGCTCGAACTGCGCGGTATCAGCAGGAACAGCGGGCACAGCGTGCCGGCGGTGATCCCGGCCGCCATGGTCCGCCCCAGCCCGAACCGCTCGCGGATCCGGTTGGCGGACATCGAGCCGCACACGCCGCCGACGGCGATCGCGCCCAGCACCACGCCCAGCTGGAACGGGGTGAGCAGCAGATCCTTGATCGCGTACACGACCAGGATGGTGATCAGCCCGCTCTGGAACAGGTTGAAGGTGCCGGACTGGGTGAGCAGGCCCCGGAGCACCGGGGAGCCGAACACGGCTCGCACTCCCTCGGCGATCGAACTGCGGACCGACTGGTGCTGCGCCGCCGGTGCCGGCTCGCGCCCGCGGATGGCGATCAGCCCGAGCGCGCAGCAGAAGTAGGAGATCGCGTCGGCGGTCAGCGTGGTCGGCGCGGTGATCGTCCCGACCAGGACGCCGGCGAGCCCGGGACCCGCCACCATGGCCAGCGACAGGCTGGTCTGCAGCCGGCTGTTGGTCGCGGCCAGGTGCCGGCGCTCGACCAGGCTCGGCACATAGGAGAACACCCCGACCTCGGAGACCACGGACAGCACGCCGGTCAGGATGCAGACCACGTACATCAGGCCCATGGACAGCACACCGAGCGAGGAGGCCAGCGGGATCAGCCCGATCAGCACGCCGCAGCCCAGCGCGCAGCCGATCAGGATCGGCCGCCGCCGGTGCCGGTCCACCCACACCCCGGCGAACAGGATGACCGCCACGACCGGCGCGCTGCGCGAGGCGTTGAGCAGGCCGACCTCGGAGACGCTCGCGTGCAGGGTCAACACCGCGATCAGCGGCAGCGTGAACTGGGTGATCTGGGTACCGATCAGGGAGATCGTCTCGCCGGTCCAGAGTTTGACGAAGTCGTGGTTCCGCCAGACGCTGCCGGACTCGGCGGGGGCGTCCTCAGGCGGGGCGGCCTCGGACGATGCGGCCTGGGGCGGGACAGGCTCGGTCAGCGCGGCTCGGGGTGACGTGGTCCCGGGCGGCACGGCCTGCGCGCCCGACGTGCCGGACTCACGCGGCTCCTTTTGCGTCAGTGCCATGTCAGACCCCTCCCACACCGGTGATCCGGTCCCGGTAGAGCTCGAAGATCTCCGCCCGCCGCGGCTTGAACTGCGAGGTCAGCAGCCCGTTGTCGATACTGAACCGCGGCTGGGCGATGACCACGCGCGCGATCTGCTCATCCGCGGCGGCCTCGGCGTTGGCGCGCGCCACGTGCTCGGCGATCGCCGCCTCGTCCACCGGTCCGGCCGCCGGCGAGACCACGGCGACCAGCCGCGTCTGGTCCGGGCAGAAGACCACGCACTCCTGGATCGCCGAGCCGCCGCGCAACCGTTCCTCGATCGGGCGCACGATCACCTTGCGGCCGTTGTCCAGCACGATCGTGTCGTCGGCGCGGCCCTGGATGTACAGGAAGCCGTCCCGGTCGAGGTAGCCCACATCCCCGGTGCGCACCACGTCCCCGGGCAGGAACATCCGCTCGGACTCCCCCGGCGGCGCGTACTCGTACCGGTCGTTGACCGGGTACTCGCTGTGGATGCTGATCACGCCGTCCTGGTCGAACAGCACCTTCTTGCGCGGCAGGACCCGCCCGACACTCCCCTCCCGATGTGCACCGGGATGGTTCTTCGCCACGATGCAGGCCTCGTTCAGCCCATAGCCCTCATACAGCGGCAGCCCGGCGTCATCGGTGAAGAACCGCAGCATCGCGGCGCGCGCCGGTGCCGAGCCGGTCCACAGGTAGCGGATCCGGTCGCCGAACAGGTCCTGAGCGGCAGAGCGCACCGCTGTGGCGCCATCCTCAGCGCCGGCGCGCCGTGCCTGCCCCTCGATATGCGCCATGGCGGCCTCGTAGAACGCCGGAACGCCCATCACCACCGTCGGCCGGACCTGCCGCAGCGACGGCAGCGCCGCCTCGTACGTGCTGACCGTGACGTCGTGGCCGTAGAACAGCGCGGAGTAGACCCAGAACCGCTGCTGGAGCAACGACAGCGGCAGGAAGACGAACAGGTTGTCGTCCTCGCCGTGCTGGAACAGCTCCTGCACGGCACTCACCGAGCTGTCGATGCTGCCGGCGGTGGCGGCCAAGCCCTTCGGCTCGCCGGAGCTGCCCGACGTGAACTTGATCGTCGTCGGCTCGTCCGGCGTGAACCCCGGCGCCGGTATGACCGGCGCGGCAACGGCCGGCTCAGCAGCCAGCGCGGCGACCTCGCCGACGGACCGGATCACGCCCTGCGCATCGCCCTCGAACGGCCGGTCGGTGAACAGCATCTTCAGGCCGTACTTGGCCGGCAGGGCTTCGAGCTCGAACTTGCCGGGCTCGAACCCGGCGGTGACCGCCTTCAGCCGCAGCGCGGCCAGATCAAGCAGCACCCACTCAAGACTGTTCGCAGCCAGGATGCCGAGCCGGTCGCCCGGACCGAGGCCGAGCGCGGCCAGGCCGCCGGCCAGCCGCCCCGCCGCCTCGTGGAGCTCCGCGAGGTCCATGGACTGCGCGGATCCGAGGCGGACAAAGGAAATCTGATGGCCGCGCGCGACAACACCACCGGCAGCGTGGTTGATGACCGGGTCGATCATGACGCCCTCCTCGCAGCCTCGACATGAGCCGCCATGGCACGCACCGTCTGCATCTCGTGCATCCGCTCCAACGTGATCCCGATGCCGAACCGCTTACGCACCTTGGTGAGAATGCGCGCCGCAGCCAGCGACTCCCCGCCGAGCTCGTAGAAGTCGACCTCCGGCGGGATAGAACCTTCGGGCAGCCGCAACACCGAGGCCCATATGCCGGCCAGCTCTTGTTCGAGCTCTGTGTTCGCCGTCGCCGTCGCCTTCGCCGCACCGCCGCTACCCGATCCGGCGCCGGACGGCGCGGCAGCGAGCAGCGCAGCCCGGTCGACCTTGCCGTTCCGGGTGAGCGGCAAGCTCTCGTGCCACACGAGCACCGAGGGCGTCATGTACACCGGCAGGTGCTCGCCGAGCCGGGCACGAATCGCCGCGACATCAGGATGCTGATCCCCGGCCGCGACCACATGCGCCACCAGCCGATCCCCTGACACCAACGCGTCCGGCGCATCCGGCGCATCCGGCGCATCCGGCGCACCGGCCTGGCACACCACGACCGCCTCCTTGATCTCATCGATCGCGGCCAGGCGCGTCTCCACCTCGCCGGCCTCGACGCGGTACCCGTTGACCTTCAGCTGGAAGTCGCCCCGCCCTTGAATCGCGATCTCGCCGTCGGGCAGGTAGCAGCCGAGGTCGCCGGTGCGATACAGCCGCACGCCCCGCCGCTCGTCGTCGAAGAAGCGCTCGGCGGTGCGCGCCGCATCGCCCCAGTAGCCGCGCGCCAGACCAGCCCCGGCGGCGCAGATCTCGCCGGTGACCCAGTCCGGAGTGTCCAGACCGTCGGCGTCCAGGATGTACGCCTGGTTGTTGGCGTTCGGCCGGCCATAGGGGATGCTGCGCGAGCCGTCCTCCTCGCGGCCGACCGGGTGCGAGATGTTCCAGATCGTGGTCTCGGTGGGACCGCCGAGACAGATCACGGACAGGTCGTCCTTGAGACGCCACAACCTCGCCGGAAGCTCCGGCGGGATCCGGTCCCCGCTCATCATCACCAGGCGCAAGGCGCCCAGCGGACCGTCCTGGCCGGCCTCACCGGCCGCGGCCTGCTCACCCAGCAGCGCCACGAGCGCCGGCACCGAGTTCCACACGGTCACCCCGAACTGCGCGCACAACGCCAGCCAGTGCGCCGGATCGGCAGCCCGGTCGGCGTCCGGCAGCACGATCGCAGCACCCGCGGACAGCGCGCCGAAGACGTCGTACACGGACAGGTCGAAGTTGAACGCGCTGATCCCGAAGAACCGATCCCGCGCCTCGACAGCGAATCGCGCGTTGCAGTCGGCCACGACGTTGGCCACGCTGCGGTGGCTGACCATGACTCCCTTCGGCTCACCGGTCGTCCCGGAGGTGTAGAGCACGTAGGCGAGGTCGTCGGGTCCGGAGCCGGCGGGCAGCGCCGGCAGGGACTCCCCGTCCGCGGGTTCGGTCGCGTCCAGCGCCAGGACGTCGGTATCAGGCTCCTGCCATCCAGCGTTGGTCAGGACGCACCGCACGCGGCCGTCGCGCAGCATGTACCGCTTGCGCTCCTCGGGCAGCGCCGCGTCAATGGGCAGATACGCAGCGCCGGCCAGCAGCGTCGCCAGGATCCCGACGATCTGCTCCGGCCCCCGCGTCATCACCAGGCCGACGAGCTCGTCCCGCCCGACCCGACGTGCCTGAAGCCAGGCCGCGGCCGATCGTGCACGCCGGGACAGCTCGCCGTACGTCATCGTGCCCTGAGACGTCAGGACGGCCGTCGCATCCGGCGCCGCCGCGGCCCGCGCCAGGAAGGCATCCGGCAGCCGGACGTCGTCGGGTCGCGGCCGCGCGGTGTCGTTCGCGACCCGCCGCCGCTCGCGTTGTGCCTCGGGAAGCAGATCGAAGGTGGCGGCGTTCCAGGCGTCCTCGTCGAGCAAGCTGTCGAGCAGCGTCTGGTACCCGGCGACCATGTCCTCGACCAGGCCCTCGGGGAACAGCCCGTCCACCGCGTCGAACTGGACGGTCACCCCGCCGTGCTGCTCGAACGCGAACGTGTTGAGCCACAGCTGCGGCGTCTGGCTGCTGGTGGCGACTTCCGGGCCGAACAGCTCCAGCGCGGAGCCGTCGACGTCGGCCTGCACGTACCCGATCGCGCTGTTGAACGTGTACGGCATCTGCGCCTGCCCGGCACCCGTGCGGCGCCCGAGCTCCCGCAGCACCTCGATCCCGTTGAAGTGCCGGTGGTCGAGGTCCCGACGCAGCCGGGCCTGCAACGCCTTGGCGCGCTCCTGGAACGTGAGCTGCCGGTCGATCTCGACTTCCACCAGCAGCGTCTCGGAGAAGTTGCCGATCGCGTGGTTGATGCGCGGGTGGATCGGCGGACGGTTGGCCACGGTCGTGGTGAGCGTGAACCGGTTGCCCGCGCCCCAGCGGGCCAGCGTCTCGGAGTAGGCCGCGAGCAGCAGCACGGTCGGGGTCAGGCCCAGGCCGGCGGCCCGCGACTTCACCGAGGCCCAGGCCGCGGCGTCGAGCCGCGCGGAGTACTGCGTGAACCGGGTCACCGCGATCGCCGAAGGGCTGGTCCGCAGCGGCAGGTCCGGATGCGGCGCCAAGTCCTCGATCCGATCGAGCCAGTAGGTCCGCGACCGCTCGGCCGGAGCACGGGTCCGGGCCTTCTCCAACGCGGCGACGTAGGCCTCGAACGACGCCTCCTCGCCGGAATAGGGCTCGGTCTCGGCCCCGCTGTAGGCGGACCACCACTCCCGGAAGAACAGGAACATGCTGATGCCGTCCATCACCAGGCCATCATGGCCCACGTGCAGCACCATGCGGTCCTCGGCCAGCAGCGTGACGTCCGCGGCCACCATCGGCGCCCGGTCCGCCGGCAGCACCCGATGCGACAGCTCCCTGCGCAGCGCGAGACGGCGCACGATCTGACGCTCCGCGGACTGTCCGCGCAGGTCCAGCCGACCGATCCGGATCTCGGCCGACTGCTGCTCGATCTGTCGGCCGTCAGCGGTGAACCGCGTACGCAGCATCCCGTGCCGCGCGACCACCGAGCGCAGCGCGCCTTCGAGCCGCTCCAAGTCCCAGCAGCCCTCGATCTCGTGGTAGACGTGGCTGGCGACCCCGCCCAGCTCGACCGCGTCACCGCGCCCGATCAGATAACCGCGTTGCAGCGGAGTGACCGCGAAGCCCTCCGGCTCAGGCGGCTGGCTGAGGTAGCCGACCAGCTCCGGCTTGACGGCCTTGATCCGCCCGACCAGCTCCGGGTCCATCCGTTCCTTGGGCCCCTGCAGCCGCAGATCGGCCCCCGAGACGGTGACGCTCAAGCCGCGGGACTCGATCTCGGCCAGAACCTCCGTCACCTGGCTCACGCCGTCACCTCCGTGACGAGCTCGGCCCGCGCCTCCGGCGAGAGTTCGCCGTCCAGGAACTCGGCCAGCTCGGCGACGGTCCGCTCCCCCAGCAGGACCTCCACCGGTACGTCAACGCCGAGCTTCTCCAGGAGCTGATATTGCAACGCGATGGACTGCATGGACTCCATGCCGAGCGCCACGAGCGTGCTGTCCACGACCGGCGCGTCCGGCGCCAGAACCAGCGACTCCCGCACGCGGTCGCCGAGCCAAGGCAGCAGCGCGGAGCCCGCCGGCATCTGCGACCTCTGCGACACCGCCGGCTCGCCGAAGTACACCTGACCGGCCAGGTCGATCTTGGTCCCGGCCGCGACCAACCTCACCTGCTCCGGCCAGCGCTCCGGCTCGGGCACGTCCAGCGCGGCAGCGAGCCGACCGGCAAAGCGCGGCATCACCGGCGCGGCGGCGACCGCGAGCAGCTTCGCCGCTGCCAACTCGAGCGCGATCGCGGTCCGCGCCTGGTCCTTGCGAGCTGCGATACCCGCGGCAGCGCGCTCGGAGTCGCGGAACGCCACGGTGTCCCGCACGATGCCGTCGAGGGCTTCGGCGGCCTGCCGCAGCGAGAACCCGTCCTGCCCAAGCGCCCCACTCACCTCGGCCAGACGCATGCCGAGCCGCGCGAAGAACGCCGTGTGCTCCGGCTGCCAGATGCCCGCGTCGGGGACCACGCCGCCGTACTCGTTCACGACGCGCGTCCCGAGGTCATCGAGCCATGTCTGCCAGACGCCGATCAGCGTCTCGTTCAGCGTGGCGTCGTAGTCGGCCGCCGAGTAGTTGGTCCGGCGGCTTTCGGGCCGGGTGCGCGCGAGGTGGAAGCGCACCGCGTCCACGGTCTGCGGATTGAGGACGTCCTTGCCCCACACGGCGTGGCGGCGGCTGGTGGAGAACTTGTCGAAGTCGAGCTCGTAGAACTCGTTGAGGTGGTAGTCGATGTCCGGCGCCCAGCCCGGGTACGCGAGCTTGTACAGCGCCGGGGTGAGGATCGCGTGGTAGAAGCTGTTGTCGAAGCCGAGGAAGTGCACGATCTTCCAGTCGGCCCGCGGCTCCTGGGCGCTCCAGTCCTCCCCGGTGCGGCGGCCGATCGCCTCGATGCCGTACAGGAAGCGGTAGGCCATGTCGATCCAGACCCAGATGACCTGGTCGTCGTCCGGCGCGTCGGCCGGCCGCGTGCCCCACTGCCCCGGGTGCGTGATCGCCAGGTCCAGGCTCTCCCGCCGGGCCAGGCGGTCGGCGAGCTCCAGGACCCGGGCCGGGACCCGGCCCAGGCGGTGGGCGACGGCGATGTCCGGCATCACCTCGTGCAGAGCCAGGGAGTACCGGGTGAGCTCGCCGACGCGCGGCTCGGCGTCGGAGTCGGCGGCGCGCGGGGCGACGAGGTCGGCGCAGATGTTGGGCTCGCCGCACTCCTCGCACATGTTCCCGCCGGTCGGGCTGCCGCAGGTGGGGCAGCCGCCGGAGACGTCGGGCTCGTAGAGGTAGCGTCCCGTGGCGCCGTCGAACAGCGCCGGGCAGGACCGGCGATCGACCGCCGGGGACTTCGCGACGCCGGCGAAGAAGTCCTGCACGCCCTGCGTGTATCCGGGGTCTGCGTTCGACACGGTGTACTGGTCGACGCTGATGTCCATCAGCTTGTGGGTGGCCAGGATCTCGGCGCTGTAGTGCGCCGCGGTCTCGGCCGGGGTGCGTCCCTCGCGGCGTGCGGTGGCCTCCACGTAGCTCTGGAAGTCGTCGCTGCCGGCGATGTGCCAGGCCTGCGCGCCGATCATCCGCTGATACCGGACGAACACGTCGGCACCCAGATACGGCCCGGACAGGTGCCCGAGGTGCAGGTCCCCGTTCGGCGTGGTCGGCGAGGAGAAGACGAAGACCGGCCGGCGGTCGAAGGAGCGCCGCCCCGGTGCGACGGCGGCGCGCGCGGCCCGGTCGGGGTTGCGCCAGTAGAACGTGGCGAACAGCAGGTCCTGCGCTCCGGTGTTCTCCAGATGGTGCGTCTCGAAGGGTTCGAACTGGATGACGCTGCCCGGGTTGACCTGCCGCCGCTCGGAGTTCACGATCAGATCGCCGTGCCCTGCGACGATCACGAAGGTCTCGATCTCGTCGTGCTGGTGCGCGTCGGACCGGCCGCCGGGCGCGACGCGGCCCCAGCCGCCGCCGACGCCCCGCTCCTCGATCGGCCCCAGGTCCATCGAGCCCATGTCGATTCCGAACGCTTCGTGCAGGGCTGCGGCATCGTACTCGTTGATGATCAACTCTGGCTCCAATGCCTGGTGGAAGGGGGAAGCGTGGGAAGCTTGAACAGCAGGCCGGCCGCCTCCGAGGCGATCGCCGGGGCCAGCCGGTAACCGGAGCCGTTCGCGGCCCCGGCGAAGACGATCCGTCCGGCCTCGTCGAGCGCCTGGACGCGGGGTTCGCGGTCCGGGCTGTAGGCGTCGCAGAAGACCCGGCCGGACGTCGCGTGCTCGGCCAGGGCCGGGGCGAGCCGGCCCAGCAGGTTCCGCGCTTCGCCGAGCACGGCCGGGGACAGACCGTCGTGCAGGGTGTCCGGGTCGACGTCCCACTCCTGGCAGGTGTAGCTGAACAGCCAGTGGCCGCGGTGGGCCATGGGGAGCAGGAAGGCGTCGTCGTCGGCGAAGTAGCGCACTCGGTCGCCCGCATCAGGGCTCTGTTCGACGTGCAGGGCGGCGATCTTCTTGACGCGCAGGCCGAGCGGTTCGACGTAGCGCCGCCAGGCAGGTGCCTTGATCCACGGTCCCGGCGCCAGCACGGCGTGGTCGACGTTCAGCGTCTCGCCGGTGCCGAGTTCGAGTTCGACGCCGCCGCTGTCGGACTCGATCCCGGTCACCTGCACGCCTTCCCGCACCCGAACCCGCGGCCGCAGGTCACGGACGAGGGCCCGGACCAGGGAGTCGACGTCGGCGTAGTGGCAGCCCTCGACGTGCTGCGCGCCGGCGCCGGACGCCTCGGCGACGACGGTCATGTCCACCGGGTAGATGGGAAGGTCGGGACGGGATTGTGCGAGCTGGTCGTAGTAGTCGCCGCTGACCTTGGCCATCCCCCGGATCCGGTCGGTGGCTCCGCTCGGGATGGACAGGCCGGCCGAGCGCCGACTGGCGCCGGAGCCGACGGCGTCCCGCTCCAGCAGCACGACTTCGGTCTGAGGGCTGCGCGCAGGCTTTTCGGCGGCACAGATCTCGCGGGCGACGAGGCAGCCGAGGATTCCGCCGCCCACAACAGCGATGCGCTGCCTCTGCTCACGCATCGGATCAGCGTCCTTCGATCGGCTGGGCCGGGACTTTGGAGTTCCACTCGATGAAGGAGCTGTGCTGGTGCTCGTGGCTGCTGCCCATGATCCGGTCGAGGATGCGCTGGGCCCGGAAGGCGAGCAGCGACAGGTTAGGGTCGGCCAGTCCGCGCTGGCTGCGGGTGTTGTTCTGGATGAAGACGTGGTGGCCGGGCGGGCCGTCCCAGACGGCGGCATAGTGCTGGTCGACCCGGATCTCGCCGCTGTCGGGCTCGCGCTCCAGCCGGCCGGCCAGCGGGGCCAGGAAGTCGGCAGAGGCCGGCCGGTAGCCGGTGGCCCAGACGACCGTGTCGACTTCCAGCACCTCAGGGGCCTGCGAAGGGTTGTTGTGCTTCAGGGTCAGCTGCCAGGGAGCCGTGGACGTGCGCTCGGTCTGCACCACGTGGCGATCGGGGTAGAGCGCGACCAGGTCCGGCGCCCCGGACAGGAAGCGGTGGTGGTAGACGCGCTGGTAGATGGCCCGCAGCGTCGACTCCGAGACGCCGTCGCTGGTCAGTACGTGCTCGGCGGTGAACCGGCCGCGGGTCGCCGGGTCGAGGCCGGCGAAGTGGTCGGAGAAGCAGGGCATGTAGAAGTCGTTGGTGAACGGCGAGTCGTCGATGGGCAGGTAGTTGGGGCGCCGGGAGATCCAGGTCACGCGGCGCGGGAGCCGGTCGTGCGGGCGGGAGATCAGGTCCAGGAAGGCCTCGGCGCCGGACTGTCCGCCGCCGACGACCGCCACCCGCCTGCCCGCCAGGCCGTCGGCGCGGGGGATGAAGTCGGCGACGTGGAACTGGCTCTCGCCGAGGTGCTCGCGGGCGTGCTCCGGCACCCACGGCTGGGTGCCGACGCCGACGACCAGGTGATCGGCGCTCACCATGCCGGAGTCGGTGTGGATCCGGAACACCGAGTCGAACTCGACCGAGGTGACGGTCCGCCCGAAGGCGATGTTGGGGTTCCGCGCGGCGGCCCAGGCCAGGTAGTTGCGGAACTCCAGGCGCGGGACCTCGTCGAACTGGGCGTTCAGGTAGTGGTAGGCGCGGCCCTTGGCGTGCAGGTAGTTCAGGAACGAGAACGAGTTCGTCGGGTCGCTCAGGCTCACCAGGTCCTTCAGCATCGACACCTGCAACGTGGCGCCGGGGATCTGCTGCCCGTCGTGCCAGCCGAAGGCGGCCCGGCGCTCCAGGAACAGGTTCTTCAGCCCCGGGTGCGGGTGCAGGAGCGAGGCCAGCGAGAGATTGGCCGGACCGACACCGACGCCGACACATGCGTAGTGTGCGGACCCATCAACACTATTTGACGTCACCGGTATGGTCCCCGTTCGAAGGCGAATCAGGTTTCGAACAACAGGGTGGGGACCGGTTCCTTCAAACCTCCTACACTCTGCCTTCTGCGACCGTTCGATACCGGCGGACAGCGGGGTCTGGCTTATGGATTTTCGGCTCTTGGGACCGTTCGAAGTGCTCGACGACGAGGGAGAGGCGTGCCGTATCCCGGAGGGGCGGCTTCGGACGCTGTGCGCGGTGCTGCTGGTGCACGCCGACACCGTCGTCTCGGCCGGCTCGCTGGTCGCGCACATCTGGGGCACGGACGCCCCGCAGCGGCCGCGCGACGCCCTCCAGGTGCTGGTGGTGCGGCTGCGCAAGTGCCTGGGCAAACAGGTCGCGGCACGGATCGCGACCGTGCGGCCCGGGTACGTGTTCACCGTCGAGCCCGGCGAGCTCGACGTCCAGCGCTTCGACGACCTGTACCGCGGCGGCATGGCCGCGCACGCGCGCGGCGAGTGGTTGCAGGCCGCTGAGATGCTCGGGCAGGCGCTGGTGGACTGGCGCGGCGAGCCGCTGTGCGACGTGCCGGGCGACCTGCTGGCGGTCGAGACCGTCAACCCTCTGCTGGAGATGCGGCTGGACGCGAGGTGCACGCGTCTGTCGGCCCGGCTCGCGCTGGGCCACCACGCCCGGATCGTCGGCGAGCTCAGCACGCTGGTCGAGGCCTGGCCGCTGCGCGAGCAGCTACGCTGCGACCTGATGCTCGCGCTGCACCGCTGCGGACGGCGGGCCGACGCGCTGGCCGCCTACCAGGCCGGGCGGCGGGCGCTGGTGGAGGAGCTGGGGATCGAGCCGGGCGAGGGGCTCAGGACCCTGCATCACGCGATCCTGGCGAACGATCCGAGTCTGACGTGGACCGGGAAGCCGCCCGCGGCTGCCGGCGGCGAGCGGTCGGTGCGGAACCGGCCGGACAGGTCCGTCGCCGAGTCCGCCCCGCCTCCCGCGTCGCAGTCCGCTCCGGTCACGGCGAACCCCGCACCGGCCTCGGCCCCGGTCCCGGTCCCGGCGCTGGTCGCGACCCCGCCGAGCGCCGCAGGGGTCCGGATCATCCCGGCCCAACTGCCCGCGACCACCGCGGACTTCACCGGCCGGCAGGCGGCGGTGGCGGCCCTGACCACCCTGATGACCGGCGGTTCGACGGCCGGGAGGGTGGTGATCTCCACCATCTCCGGCATGGGCGGCATCGGCAAGAGCGCCCTGGCCGTCCACGCGGCCCATCAGTGGCGTCAGGACTTCCCGGACGGGCAGTTGTACGTCGAGCTGCGCGGCGCCACCGCACCGCGCGATCCATCCGACGTCCTCGTCGACCTGCTGACCGCGCTCGGCGTGCCTCCTGATACCGTGCCGCCGCAGCTGGATCAGCGTGCGACGTTGTATCGCAGCGTTCTGGCCGGGCGGCGGTTCCTGCTGGTGCTGGACGACGCGCGCGACGCGGCGCAGGTGCGTCCGCTGCTGCCCGGCTCGGAGGGGTGCGGCGTGCTGGTCAGCAGCCGGTCCCGGCTCGCCTCGCTCCCGGGGGCGGTCCGGTTCGACCTCGGCGGTTTCCAGGAGCGAGAGGCCCGCGCGCTGTTGACCTCGATGATCGGCGCCGAGCGGATGGCCGCCGAACCCGAGGCGGCAGCGAGGATTCTGGCCTCCTGCGCCGGTCTTCCGCTGGCGATCCGGATCACCGGGTCGCGGCTGGCGGCGCGGCCGTCCTGGAGCTTGCGGGATCTGGCCGACCGGCTGGCCGGCGCGCATCGGCTGGACGAGCTGGAGGTCGAGGACGCCGCCGTGCGGGCGAGCTTCCAGGCCAGTTACGACGCGCTGCGGGCATCCTCGTCCCGGTCGGACAAGGCGGCGGCCAGAGCGTTTCCCCTTCTGGGCTTGTGGGTGGCGCCCGATCTCAGTCTGGAGGCCGCGGCAGCGCTGCTGGGTGTGTCCAGCGTGCAGGCCGAGAAGGCACTGGAGGCGCTCGTCGACGCGCAGCTGCTCGAAAGCCGGGTCGCCGACCGCTACCGGCTGCATGATCTCATGCGCGACTACGCCGAGACCTGCGCCGAGGACGATCTGTCGGAGCAGGAGCGCACCACAGCCCTAGACAGAATGCTGAATTGGCACCTGCACAGCGCCGACAAGGCGACGCGGCTGCTCCCCCCGCTGCGCAGACACCTGGACCTGGTGCCTCAGAAATCGGAGATCATTCGTTCGGCTTTCCAGCGTGGCCATGGGTTGCCGGGCCTGCTGGGCGACCCACTGGCCGGTCGGATGCGCGGCTACGCCCAAGATGTGCACGTGGCGCGTCTTCGCCTCCGTCACGAACAGGACGTAGAGCCGCTCGAGCGTGACCGTGTCGACGGGGAACAGATCGGTGGCCAAGGTCCCGTGCGCTTGTGCCGTGAGGAAGGTCCGCCACGCGGTGTCGGCACGCATCGGCGCGGGTGGGATCCCGCGCTGCTTCAGGATCCTACGGATCGTGTCTCCGCCGACGCGGTGGCCCAGACGGTGTAGCTCGCCCTGAATTCTTCGGTGGCCCCAAGCGCGAGTATCTCAACGTGGTCCGCCGCGTCGTTACGCGCGGAGCAGCGCGAGCCAGGCATCGACCGCTGGTCAAGTGGGGCAGCCGTCCGCATCGTTTGCCAGTTCGGGGTTGCGGTTGCAGCGCGGCTAGCGGCGCCACGCAGCGTCGTCTGCTCGCCGCGAGTACGCAAGTGCACCGGCACCGGCACCGGACGGAGCGCATACCTCTACTGGCGGTAGCGGCGTTGCGGCGGACACCGGATCCACGGGCGCCGAATGTTCGGCGGCCGCGAGGCCCGACCTGGGCGTTTCGTGCTACGGATAAAGCGATCTAGTTCGCGGTCCGCCGGTATCTCCCGGGCCCCTTGGTGCACTCTGTTACTGACGCTGTAGGGCTCGGGCGGTCGGCTGGAGGGTGGCGCGCAGATGGTGATCAGTTTTCGCCGCGATCAGGATCGTCGGGGGCGGTTGGGGAGTCTTCGGACGAGGACGTGGTCCGGGCCGACGGACCCGGTCTGGCTGCCTCAGGACGTGCTGGACCGCCACGGGGCCAGGATTCTGCGCCCGACCACGGCCGTCACGTTCGCCGGGGCGCCGACTCCGCTTTCGACGATCTATCGCAGTGCTGTGCTGCAGGTGCCGAACAGCTTCTTCGAGCCGGGGAACCGCCTGGTCCTGGCGCGGCTCAACGAGGTCCTGGCCGCGGTCGGCTACCGTCTGGCCTTCGAGCGGGTCCGGCCGCTGGCCCACGCGGTGCCCGATGTGCTGCGGCGCCACCAGCCCCACTACCCTGACGTCCATCGGCGGGTGCGGATCGAGGTGGTCGCGGGGGCCCTCGCGCGGTCCGTCGACGCGTGGCTGGCGTTGCAGACGCTGCGCGCCGCCGTGCTCGCCGAGCCGGATCTGCGGGATGCCGTCAGCCGGATCGAGCTGGAACACCTGCTGGTCGGCGCGGTGTCGTTGGTCGGCGATCCGTCGACCGAGGGGCATCCCGCCACTGAGGGGCAGCCGTCCACCGAGGGCCACAGCGGCGGCTGGTCGTACTCGCGGGCTGGGAGCGGCGGCCGCGCGCCGGTCGACGTGATCGCGCCCGCGCCGCGTCGTCGAACCCTGAGCCAGCTCGGCGGCCGGCGGCCGACGGTCGCCGTCCTGGACACCGGGATCGGGCCGCACCCGTGGCTCGACTACTCCTCAGACCTCTACGACGACGGCTTCGTGCTGGTGGATCCGGCGATCCAGGCGTTGCTCGTCGCCGCCGAGGCCGCTGCCGACGTGCCCGAGCCGCTGCCGGATCCGGTGGAGGGCCCCGTCTACGACACGCCACTGCTCGGCGAGCTGGACACCCATTCCGGGCACGGGACATTCATCGCGGGCATCATCCGCCAGGCCGCGCCCGACGCCCGGGTGCGGAGCATCCGGCTCATGCACGACGACGGCGTCGTCTACGAGAACGATCTGCTGGTGGCGTTCGCGGAACTGCTGGCTCAGGTCCGCTACGCGCAGGCCGGCGAGGGGGACCCCGAGCGGTTCGTCGACGTGGTCTCGCTGTCCGCCGGCTACTACTCGGAGAACGCGGACGACGTCGCCTACACCTCGCAGCTCGCTTCGATCATCGGCCAGCTCGCGGAATGCGGCGTGTTGGTCGTGGCCTCGGCCGGGAACGACTCGACGGACCGCCCCTGCTACCCGGCCGCGCTGCCGCCGGGCGCCGGCAACGTCCCCGTCGTACTCAGCGTCGGAGCGCTGAACCCCAACGGCAGCAAGGCCTTCTTCAGCAATGACGGCCCGTGGGTGCGCTGCTGGGCCACCGGTGCGGCGGTGATCAGCACGTATCCGACGACGTACGACGGCAGCGAGGGCGCGCTCAACTCCCTCGCCGAGGTCAACGGGCCCGGACTGCCGCAGCGCCGCGAGACGATAGATCCCGACGACTTCCGGTCCGGCTTCGCGACGTGGAGCGGGACTTCGTTCTCCGCGCCGCTGGTGGCGGCAGCCCTCGCCGCCGCGGTGCTGTTCGAAGCCGAGCGCGATCCGGCGGTGGGCATGGAGCATCTCGACGCCTCGCACGCGATCACCCGGGGCGCGCGAGCCCTGCGCACGGTCGGCGGGTGATCGCGTGACGATACGGACTGCTCCCGACGGGATCGGCACGGGCACCGGCGCGGGTGCGGCGGCCGAAGTGGGCCGGACGGGCCAGACGGGCCAGACGACCGACGCGAGCCAGACCAGTCAGAGTCAGGCAGGCCTGACAACACTGACAGGCGAATCAGGGTATTCAGACAAAGTGCGACAGGCGGATGGCAACGCGAAAACCGAGCCGGCCCAGGATCGCGCCGAGCGCCTGGGCGGTCTCCTCAGCCGAGCACAGGCCGGCGACCGCGAAGGCCTGCACGAGATTGTCGCCGAGCTGACGCCCCTGCTTTGGCACATCGCGCGCGGCCAAGGGCTCGTCCACAACGACGCCGAGGACGTCGTGCAGTCGGTGTGGCTCAGCCTGGTCGCGCGCCTGGCGCACATCGAGACGCCGGCCGCGCTGATCGGCTGGCTGGTGACGGCGACGAAGCGCGAATCGTGGCGGCTGGGCAAATCCCTGGACCGCACCCGGTCGATCGGCGCGGAGGAGCTGGCCGGACTCGTCGACCCCGCCGAGCCGGCCGAGGAGCGGGTGATCGCCGAGGAGCGGCTGCGGTTCGTGCGCGAGGCCCTGGAGCGGCTGACCCCGCGCTGCGCCGAGCTGCTGCGGCTGTTGGCCGTCACCGACCGCCCCAACTACGACGCGGTCGCGCAGTCGCTGGGGATGCCGCGCGGCTCCGTCGGCCCGAATCGCGGGCGATGTCTGGCCAAACTCAGAGCCATCCTCCTGGCCGACACCCGCTGGAGCGCCCTGTGTCCCTGACCGAGGAGCCGAGGCCCGCCGGCGCGGACGACCCGATCGACGAGATCGACCTGGCGATCCTCGGCGATGTCAGAGCCCTGTACGAGGACGCCGACCCGGTGCCCGCCGGACTCCTCACCCGCGTCGCCTTCGCCCTGGACCTCGCGGGCCTGGAGGACGAGATCGCCCGGCTGGAGGCGTCCAGCCTCGAAGCGGTCGGCGTCCGAGGCACCGAGCAGAGCCGGACGATAACGTTCGACAGCGAGAGCCTCACCATCGTGGTGCAGGTGAGTCCGTCCGGCGACACCATGCGGGTCGACGGGTGGCTCGCCCCGCCGGCCGTGCACCATGTGCGGCTGCGGACCGGGGAGAAGGACTTCCACACGTCGTCCGACGAGCTCGGCCGATTCGTCTTGGTGGACGTCCCGCACGGTCTCGTTCAGATCGCCGTGGAGGCGGAGGACGGCGCATCGCCGGCTGGCGGGCGTACGGTGGTGACCCCGGCCGTCGTACTTTGACCGAGTGATGGACGGAGCAAGACCGAGCTATGACTGATGCGCTCCGTGCGAGGCCGTCGGCGCTGGTCGAGGCGGGTCGACTGCACCGGCTCGGCGTCGAGGCGGCCGCCCTCGGCCGGCCTGCGGTGGCGGCGCGTCATCTGCGCAAGGCGTTGCGGCTGCTCGGCGTCCCGCTCGGCGCCCGACCGGTGGCGGCATGGGAATCAGCCCCCTCACCCGACCGCGACGTCGTCGCCGCGAGGATCCTCACCAGCCTGGCACACGCCGAAGCGGAGCAGGGCCGCACGTCGCTGGGGTTCGCGCTGCTCGTGCGGTGCGAGCCGCTGGTGGCGTCCGCCGACCGCGGCAAGTTCTTCGGCCAGCGGGGGCTGCTGCTGCTCCGGACCGGCCGGGCGCGGGCGGCGCTCGCGGATTTCGACCTGGCCGTCGGGCTGATCGACGCCGAGCGGGAGCCGGTGGAGATGGCCCGGGTGCTGCTCAACCGGACCGTCGCGCGGATGGAGACGGGCGCCTTCGCCGGCGCACGGTCCGACTCAGAACGCTGCCTGGAACTGGCGCGGGCGGCCGACCGGCCGCTCCTGGCGGTGAAGGCTCTGCACAACCTCGGATGCTGCGACCTCATCGTCGGCGACGTGCCGGCCGCACTGCGGACGATCGGGGAGGCCGCCGATGGTTTCGCGGTGTTGAGTCCTTCGTGGCGGCCGGTCGCCGTCGTGGACATCGCCAGGGCTCTGCTTCTCGCCGGCCTCGCCACGGACGCGGCTGCCGAGTTGGACACGGCGATCGGGCTCTTCCGGGGCCAGCGGATGAGTCAGGACCGGGCCGAGGCCGAGGCGGTGCGTGCTGAGGCGTCGCTGCTCGCCGGAGACGCCAGGGCGGCGCGAGAGTGGGCTCGATCGGCTCGTGCGGGATTCAGGCGGCGTGGCAACGCCTCGGGTGCGGCCGCCGCCGAGCTGATCGCGCTTCAGGCCGCTTATCAGCTCACTGTGTTCTCTGGCACGTCGGTCGCCGGCGGAGGCAGTGTGGCCGGCGATGTGGCGGGCGTCGCGTCGGCGGCTTTCGCAGAATCGGTCACCTCCAGGTCGCCGGCCCGACTCGCGGCCCGCGCCTTCGATCTGGCCGGACGCCTTCGCGAGTTGGGCCTGGGCCACGACGCGACAGCCGCCGAACTGCTCGGCATCAGGGCGCTCGTCGCTGCCGACCGCGTCGCCGAGGCCGCTCGTCGCGCACGAACGCTCAGGACTCCCGGCAGAGCCGTCCCGCTGGATGTACGGATGCTGCGATACCTGACCCTCGCGGAGCTGTCATCGGCAGCCGGCGAGCGGGAAACGGCGCTACGCACGCTCCGCTCCGGCCTGGCCGTCCTGTCACGGCACCGTTCGCGGCTGGGCAGCGTCGACCTCCAGACCGGCACCGCGGCGCTCGGCGTCGAGGTCGCGGCGGCGGGCCTGGCCCTGAGCCTGGTGGACGGCAAGGCCGCCGAGGTCTTCACCTGGTCGGAGCTGTCCCGGGCGCAGGCACTGCGGATAAAGCCGGTGCGTCCTGCGACGGACCCCGAGGTCGCTGCCGCGGTGGCCGAACTCCGGCAGCTCGAATTCGGGCGACGGACGGCCGTGATGGCGGGCACCCCGGCTGATCCGGCGTTCAACGGCCGCCGAACCGCCCTCGAACGGCGGATCCGGCAGAGCGCGTGGCCGAGTCCGGGCGCGGGTTCGTCCGGCAAGGTGGCGGGTCTGGACGAGACGGCCGCGGCCCTGGCGCCGTCCAGACAAGCCCTGATAAGCCTTTTCCGGCAGGGCGGGACGCTCTTCGGCCTCGTGGTCACCGACACCGAGCGCCGGGTGCTGCCGCTGGGCGGCGCGGCCGAGACGTACGAGACGGCTCGGCGGCTGCGTGCGGACATCACCGCGCTGGTCGGAAGGCTCCTGCCCAGCCGGATGGAGAAGGCGGTCACCGAGGCGCTCACCGCGCACGCGACGCAGCTGGACGCGCGGCTGTTCGGACCGACGATGCTCGGGCTGATCGGCGACCGCGAACTGGTCGTCGTTCCCTGCGGACCGCTGGCCGCGCTGCCCTGGCAACTGCTCCCCGCGCTTCGTGGACGTCCGCTGACGGTCGCGCCGTCGGCGACGAGTTGGCTCGCGGCTCATCGGGCCAGAGCCGTGAGCGCGCCGGCGGCATCGAACACTGCGACACGCCATGCCGACGACGCGGCTGCCGCGACCGCCCGGAACCACCTCGCCCTCACCCTCATCGCCGGCCCCGGGCTGCGCGAGGCGACCCGCGAACTGAACGCCATCGCGTCGCAGTACCCGGACTCCACCACGCTGGACGGCGCCCACGCCACCGTCCAGGCGACCCTCCGGGCCCTCGACGGCGCCCCGATGGCCCACCTCGCCGTCCACGGCCGCCACGAACCGGACAACGTCCTGTTCTCCCGCCTCGAACTGGCGGACGGCCCCCTGATGGCCTACGACCTGCTCCACCTCGACGCCGCCCCGCGCCACGTCGTCCTGTCGGCCTGCGACGTCGGCCACGTCTCGATGCGTCCGGGCGAGGAACCCCTCGGCCTGGTGACCACCCTGCTCCACCTGGGCAGCTCGACTGTCGTCGCGGCGTCGGCCCCCGTCGGCGACGCCGCCACCGCCGAGGTGATGGCCGCCTACCACCGCCATCTCCTCGCCGGGAGCACGCCGTCCCAGGCTCTCGCCGCCGCGACCGGGCCCAACCCGATGGCCGCCTTCACTTGCTTCGGCGCCGGCTGATCGGCGCCGGCGTGAGGAGCGCCAGAAGACCGGCGCTGCTGACCTATGTGTGGGTGCTGGTGGCGGGTGCGGTTTGTTTGTGGGTTGACAGTCAAAGGCGTTTTTTGACGGCTTCGCCTAAGGTTTGGTGACCTCGCTGGGTAGCGCAGTTCGGTGGTGTGCTGCGGGTGGCGCTGGCGGCCGGCGGTGTTGCTGGGCACGACCGCGCGCGGGTCCGGGTCACTGCGCATGCGTTGCGTAGGCGGCGATCGTCGGGCGTGGTGGGTGCCTGAAGTCAAGGGCAGGCGCCTCCGGCGGGGGCACTCGAGACTCTGAGGGATCCCCAACCCCCCGCGTCGGCGGCGGCCCGAATGTTGGTCGCCGAGTCCCGGATCCCTCGTCGCTGACGTCGCCCGGAGGGAACCATCCCGGCCTGGCGGGGTAAAGCCGGATCACACGCTGCTGTGGTCAAGTTTCGTCCGGCTTGACCCCGCCAGTCCGGGCTGGTTGTGCAAGCACCGCCGACAGCGACGAGGGATCCGGGACAACCCCACCTGTGGGAAGGATTCCCGCATCTCGGGCACGCCACGTCACCACCCGCAGGTGTACGCACCCGAGTGGACCATGTCCACACCACAGGCCGGGGTTGTCCCGGGTTCCCCGTCGCGTCGGCGGGCGCCGCCAAGCTGACCGGGCCGGTGGTGTCAAGTCGCACGCGACAGCACCACAGCAGCAGGGGTCCGACTTGATACCACCGGACCGGTCAGCTTCCATCAGGCGACGACGCGACGGGGAACCCGGGACAAAGGCGACCACAAGCAGTGTCCGGCAGCAGACAGCGCGACCCCCCCTCCCCGGAGCGAGTGCCGCTCGCCGCGCAGGCGCCGCCGGAGGCCCTGTCTTTGACTTTCAGGCACCCACCACACCCGGCCGCCAGCCGCCAGACCAAACGCGTGCGCAGTGACCCGGACCGGTGCGCGGTCGTGCACACGAACAACCGCCAGCCGCCAGCGCATCCCCAGGCACACCACCGAACTGCGCCACCCAGCGGATCCTTCTTAAAGCCCTGCGAAGCCGTAAAAAGCTCTTAAAACCCACCAACAAACCGCACCCGTTGCACCCACCACACCCCAACCACCCACACCCACACATCAAGAAGGGGCGCCGGAAAAACCACCCCCGAACATGTATCCAGCCCCCGCGCCGCCGCACTGAACCCATGTAGGGAGACGGACCGCGGGCGGACTCATCCGTCCGGCTCGGCCGTAGCAACAGGGGGGTGTGGCCTCATGCCGGGGCATTTCACGCACGTCTACACAGCTCGCAGGCTCGCTGACTGGCTGGAGGGCCAGGAGAGCTTCAACCCGAACGACCAGGCCGGGGCGACCGACGGGCCCGGCGGGGCCGTCACGGCTCTGACGGGCGCCGACGGCCTGACGCCGAAGCACTGCGGCGAGCTCATGAAGAAGTGGCCGAAGTACACGAACGTCGGCGCGATCGGCCCCGACCTGTTCTTCTTCTGCCAGGACTACTCCAGCGGGCCCCTGGCCGAGTTCCCGTTCCAGGACGACCTGATCATGCTCGCGATGTCGGTCTACTACTGGATCGACCATGCCAAGGACGAGGATTGGGAGCCGCTGGTCGTCATCTTGGCCGAGGTGGACCAGACCTTTGCGAAGGTCGTCAGGTTCCTGATCAAGCTTCGCAAGATCTGGGCCGACTTCATCGCGGTCTGGGACGCCACGGTGGGACCGATCGTCGACACCGCCGTGAACCTGCTCGACGACTTGTCCGGCGGCGTCATCAGCGCGGCGGCGACGGCGTGCAGCGAGCTCGTGACCGCCCTGGTGAAGGTCGCCGAGGAGGAACTGGTCACGTTCACGGACGTCTTCTCCTGGTTCTCACTGAAGATGCGGGTGGGCTGGGACGAGCAGGCGTTCGTGTGGAGCGACATGCTCCACTACCGCAAGACCAATCAGATGGCGCAGAACCTGCTGGCCGAGGCCAAGCGGCAGTTCGCCCAGGACGGCGACCAGGACAAGCTGGAGCAGTTCCAGGCGTTCGCCCTGGGCTGGATCGCGCACATCGGCACCGACGTCATCGGCCACTCCTTCGTCAATGAGCAGGCCGGCGGCCCCTTCCGCACGCACTGGCAGCGCCACCACGTGGTCGAGAACCACATCGATGCCTGGAACTACCGGCAGGCCCGGACGGACGGCACGGGCACTCTGCCCGCCGACGACCTCGCGGCCGACGACGTGTACCCGGACCTCGGCCGTTCGGCCTTCGTCTACGCCGTCGCGCTGGACGAGGACCACCCCAACGGATGGGAGCGCCCTGCGACGCTGCCGGACGACGCCGCGGCCGCGAAGGCCGCCGTCGACCAGGACGGCTTCATGCCCCAGTGGCTCGCCGACGGCATCGTCCGCGCGCTCATCGCCACCTACCACGACGACGGGTTCCCCGAGCCGGCCAACCTCGGCGGCAGCACGTTCCAGAACGGCATGGGCACGGTCCGGACGACGCTCGAACAGCTCCTCAACGACGCGGGCATCACCCTGAACCAGCCGCTGGACGACGTGCTCGCGGCGGTCGCCCCGACGCCGTCCTTCGACGTCCCGCCCGGCTACCCGCTGCCGTGGGAGGTGCAGACCTCCTACCGCTTCATGATCTCGTACTACCGCCTCGCGTTCTGGTCCGGCTTCGACCTCGACAAGCCCCGCAAGCCCGACGTCGTCGAGTGGCCTCCGGCTTCGGACTTCACGAACCTGGCCAGCCCGCCCGACTTCTCCGGCGTCGACAGCAGCGACCCGATCGAGGACGTCTGCGCGATCCTGCTCGCCCTGCTGACGTGGCTCTTCAAGGAGGGCGAGGCGATCGTCGACCTCGGCGGCGACCTCGTCAAGACGATCCTCAGCCCCGGCACCTACCCGGTGCGGTGGGCGCTCTACCAGCTGGCCATGTACGCCTGGGACATCGTCAACAACACGCACGAGGTCCTGGCCCACATCGGCTTCGAGATCCCCCACGGCGAGCTGCGGTACCCCGACAACAACGAGCTGCGGCAGCCGAACGAGATCGACGAGAACCTGATCAAGCTGGGCAGCACGGTCGACAACGCGTTCCTGCAGGCCCTCGCCGACGCCACCGATCCGTTCGGCCATCTGGACCGGGACCCGTCGCTGATCGTCGAGCCGACCAACCCGCGCAACGACCGCTACCCGCTGTTCCCGGTGCGCCCCAAGCAGGACAGCGGCGACGCCCCCAACGAGTTCCGCCGCCCCTGGGCGTATCCGGTCATCTCGCGCCGCGACGACAACAGCGTTTACGCGACGCCGACCGAGACCTCGGACGTCGTCGCTGAGCTCGACTACGCCGGAGTCAACGCTCGGCTGAGCGCCGAGATCCTGGCGGTCCTCGGCAAGCGCGCCGGGACGACGGTCAGCGGTCCGTACCCGACCGGCGTCACCCCGGACCAGGTGCTGTTCCGTACCGACCGGCCGATCACGCCGGCCCAGCGCACGGCGTACGAGAACGCTGTCACGCCGGCGCACACCGACGCGATCAACGAGTCGGTGATCGGTCGCGACCCCGGCACCGACCACAGCCCGCTCGGCGACCCGATCCCGTTCGCCGCCTACCTCATGGGCCGCATCGTGGACCCCGACGGCGGACCGGTGGCCGACTTCAACCTCGACGCCGACCGCGGCTACGGCTACCGCTGCTGGGACTGGATCCGCGGCTCGGAGGTCGGTCACGACCACCGCGGGGACGCGTTCCAGCAACCGGTCGCGCAGCCGGAAGGCAGCCCGACCTGGCAGGGCGCTCCTCCGGACGCACCGCGGCAGATACCGGTGCAGCTGCACTACTTCGACGGCCTGCCGATCCCGGGAGGACACCTCCCGATTCCGGGACCGGTCCCGGGCATGGCCGCTCCGCAACCCGCCGGAGCGACAGCGGGTGGCGCGACGGCTCCCGCGCAGCCCGCGGGGGCGGCACCGGCCGCAGGCGCGGCACCGGCGGCCACGGCTGCCGCGAACCCGAACCAGCCGCTGTGGAAGCCGGCTGAGGACACGAACGCACAGACGCTCTTGACGAGGAGGCCGCCGAAGTGACCACGAACGATCTGCCGAAGATCGCCGCGGCCGCGGTCGCGGCCCAGCGCGGCACCGAGCCCCGCGACACCGGACCCCGCGCCATCGAACCCTGCGAAGCCGGAGCCGACGTGCGCAGCGACGCGATGAGCCTGGTGCGCCAGGCCTTCGACCTGGCAGCCGACGTCATCGAGGGCACCGCGGGAGGGTGCGGCTGCGGTTGCGGCCGATCAGTGCCCTGCCGGCCCGCCCGCGCGAACTGCTCTCACTGCAACCGCCATGGTTGCGCAGGGACCTGCGGCGGCGACTCGGGCGGCGGTACCCCCGGCGGCGGTACCGGTGACGTCCCGGGACGGCCGGGTCGCGTACCGGGAACCGTCAGCGGAGGCCCGTACGGCCACCCGATCACTCCGGGCGACCTCGGCTCGCTCCAACCGGGGAGCCTCAGCCCCCTGCCACCGACGGTCTGGCCGGGGGTGCGCAAGAACCTCTACCTGCCGTACCTGCTCATGCGCGGCAACCCCGGCGACACGGGAACCCGGCCGCTGGACGTGTTCTGGGAGAGCCCTGACGTCTACATCCTCGCCGGAGTCGCCCCGGACCTGGCCCCGCCGATCCCGCCGCAGCTGGGGCAGGTCGCCCTGGCCGGCCAGGACAACACCGTCTACGCGCACGTGTGGAACCTGGGCCGGGCACCGGCCAACGAGGTGATCGTCGAGTTCTACTGGTGCAACCCGTCGCTGGGCTTCAACCCGGTCGGGGCGCACCTGATCGACACGGCCGTCACCAACCTCGGCGCGCGCGGCGCCGGCGACTGCCACAAGGTCGTGAAGTGCCCGACGAGCTGGCGCGCGACCTACGCGAACGGCGGCCACGAGTGCCTGCTGGTCCGGATCTGGGACGTCACGGCCGACCCGATGACCACCCCGGAGTGGGACGCGCGGGTCAACCGCCACCTCGGACAGCGCAACATCCACGTCGTCCCCGCCGTCGGCGGCAACGGCGCGCTGCCGCTGAAACTCTCGGTCGGCCAGCTGTTCGGCCAGAACGCCGACATCGCGGTCGCGCGGCACGCGCCCACGACGATGCCCTGGCTGCAGCTGCACGGCGGGGTCCGTGGAGTCTTCCCGACCCAGGCCATCGGCACCGGCGCGATCACCCTCGCGGCCCCCGGGCAGATCGGCACTGGCGCAGCGGTCCAAGCCGCCGGCGACGGCGCGCAGGTCGTCTTCGCCACCGGCGACCAGACGCCGCCGCCGGGCCAGGCCCAGGTCTACCGGGTGACCGCGAGCCAGGGCGGCCAGGTCATCGGCGGCTACACGGTCGTCCACACGGGCTGACGGCCCGGCGCGCCCTGATCCGGGGCGCGCCCCAGTACGGCGCGGCTCGTCCGCTGGCCCCCGTCCGGCAGGCGGGCCGCGCTGCTCAGACTCTCAAACCTGTTCCGACCATGCTTCTCACAGAATCGGCATGCCATGGCCATCGACGTCCGCCAGACCACTTACACGACGATCCGCGACGCCCGGTACTTCCAGCTGGTGCCGGACCTCTCGCATCCCGACACGGTCCTCCTCCAGCAGATCAGCGACGCGCTCACCGCAGCCGGCTCGGACTTCGTGGCCCGGCGCTACCAGGATGCGATCGCGGACTACAAGAAGGCGCAGACGCTGATCTGGTCCCAGCTCGACCCGGGCCTCAAGGCGGGATCGGGCTTCGTCGGGCGCGTGCCCTTCGACACCGCCAGGCTGAGCACGCTTCTGGAGACGTCGCTGAACTGGCTCAGTGTCCTGCCAGTCCCCGGCCCCCTGAGCCCCGTCAACCCGCTGGGCCCGGACAGCGCCAAGGAGTTCCCGGCCTTCGACCAGGTCGGCCTGCTCGCCCCGGCGGTCTCAACGCCCGCGAGCGCGGAGGCGGCCAGTGCCGCGCGGCTGTCGGCCATCTTCACCGCACAGGGCAGCAAGCAAGCCGGATCGAAGTTCGAGCAGCACGCGATCTCCCTGGACCGGAACGTGGCGGACGCCGTGCTCGCCCTTCCGGCGGACGGCGGCATCACGCATCGGGTCGCCTCGCTGTTCACCAAAGCCCTGACGCGCACGACGGGCCAGCCGAGCGCCCTGGCGGCCGAGCAGCTTTCCTCGGGTTCGGCGGCAGCGGCAACCGCCGCAGGCCAGAGCGCCGCGGTGGCGCCGGTCATCACGACCATGAGCGAGGACATCACGGTCCTCCCGACGTCCCTCACGCAGCAGCGGCAGATCGGCGTGGCGACAGGCTCGCTCGGCTCGGCGCAGCAGATGAGCGTCTCGTCGTTCGACTTCGCCGTCGGAACGATCCCCGACTCGGCGTCGATCGAGAAGTACGTCTACGCCTCGCGCGTCGGCCTCAGCATTCTGCCGGACATCCTCGCGCAGCCGATCAGCGGCAGCGACTTCGTCCTCTCCCTGGCCCACACGTTCTACTTCATCATCCCGATGGGCCTCGGCGACTGCTACGCGGCGCTCGGCGACTGGCCGAACGCCGAGACCTGCTACCTGCAGGCGGCGGCCTACCAGTACATCAACACCCAGATCGAGGCGCCGCAGCTGTGGGCGAAGATCGCGGCCCTGTATGTCGCCTGGGGCGACAGCCTCTACCGGAACGACGACCCTCCCAGCGCGCTGCCGATCTACGAGCGCATCGTCACCCAGGCCGGCGCCGTCCCGAACAGCGTCCTGTACACCACCACCGGGATCGGGGCCGGGGCACAGGTCGCGCGGGCCGTGATCCCGACGCTGGCGCAGCTGATCGGCAACCCGGCGGCGGTCGCGGCGGTGACCAGTCCGGCGATCGTCGGGCCGATCATCGACGCCTTCGTCAAGCTCGGGCAGATCAAGGCCGGCCTGGACTTCCACGGCCACTGGGCGCCGTCGGTGCCGATCTGGACGTTCGAGTACCTCCAGGAGGTGGCCGGCCAGTTCTGCCAGCTCGCCGTGACGGTCGAGCAGAACGTCATCAACTACTGGGACCGCGCCGACCAGGCGCAACTCACCCGCCTCCAGCTGACCCAGCACGTCGCCGACTGCCAGGCCGAGGCGGCCGCCGCGACCCTCCAGGTCCAGGCGGCGAGCGCCGAGGCCGCCGCCTACCAGGCCGGCCTCGCCCTGGCCGACCTGCGTGCGCAGGACGCGACGCAGAACGCCGCCGACTATCAGAGCTCGCACAGCCAGTCGATCCTCTACGCGGCGGAGAGCAGCGAGGTCAGCGGCGGCGACGACGGCGACCCCGACTACCTCAACTCCCTGGCGGACCAGTTCCAGAGCGGCCAGACGATCTCCGGCGACAAGGGCGACATCGGCGCGGCGGTGCAGCTGGTCTCCAGTCGGCTGAGCCTGCAGTACGAGGTCGCGTCCATGCAGCGGACCGCGACCGAGATGCAGGGCGCCGCGACTCAGGCCGCCGCGGAGGTCACCGCGGCCAACGCGCGGGTCGTGGCCGCGCAGGGGCAGGTCGCGCTCGCACAGCTGCACACCTCCGAGGCCCAGGCCGTCGTCGGCGCGTTCGACGACATGACGTTCACCGCGGGCGTGTGGAAGGCGATGGGCGACCGGATGTACCAGATCTACCGCCGCTACCTCGACATGGCGCTGCGGGCGGCGAAGATGATGCAGAGCGCGTACAACTTCGAGAACGACACGTCGATGACCGTCATCCGGGCGGACTATTCCACCGACGAGATCCGGGGCCTGCTGGCCGCCGACATGCTGATGGCGGACGTCCAGTCGTTCACGGACACGCTCCTGGGCACCCGGCGCACCAAGGCCCAGCCGGTCACGCACGTCCTGAGCCTGGCCACCCGGCACAGCTACCTCTTCGAGACGCAGTTCCGCAAGACCGGGCAGATCGCCTTCGACACCACGCCGGACGACTTCGACCTGGCGTATCCGGGCACGTACGGCGGCCGGATCCGGCACGTGGAGGTGACGCTCGTCGGTCTGACTCAGCCCACTGGCATCTTCGCGACGCTGACGTGCGGCGGCCTGTCGTTCTACCGGACGCCGACCGACACCTGGACCGACCAGGACACCGACCACATGCGCCGCCGCGTCCAGACCGCCGAGACCCTCGTCATCAGCGACTTCGACCGGCGGACCGACCCGGCCGCGGCCCTCGGGGACCCGCACGAGACCGGCATCCTCGCCGGCGCCGGCGTCATCGGCAGCTGGGTGCTCGACGTCCCGATGGAGGTGAACGACCTGGACTACAACCTCGTCACCGACGTGCTCGTCAGCTTCACCTACGACACGCGCTACGACCCCCAGCTGGCCACCCAGGTGCGCCAGATGCTCGACACCCAGCCGGGCGCCCACACCACGCAGATCGGCCTGCCGCTGCGCTGGCTGTACCCGGACACGTTCTTCAACCTGGTGAACAACCACACCGCGACGCTGACGGTCGCGCCGTCGGACCTGCCGCTCAACCACACCGCGACGCAGCTGACGCAGGTCGGTCTGCTGGTCACCACCTCGGGCGGCCACTCGCCGTCGGCGCTGACGCTCAACCTGACGGCGCCGGGCGCGGGCAGCGCCGCCGCGGCGGTCACCGACACCGGCGGACTGGCGACCAGCACGACCACGGGCAGTCCGCTCACGACCCAGCTGGGAAGGCCGGTGGTCGGCGACTGGACCATCACCGTGCCGGACACGGGCAATCCCGCGTGGCTGACCTCCGGCGCCCTGGACCTCACATCTCTGGCCAACCTGACGCTGATGCTCGAGTACAGCTACACCCCGAGGAGCGCAGCATGACCGTCCGGGCCTGCCGCCGGCATGAACACGGCTACGGCCGTATCGCGGGGAGTGCGACATGACCGCCGCCGACCCGACCAGCGAGGAGATCCTGAAGCTCCCGCCGGGCGGAGGAGCGGTCACGTCATCGGGCACCGACTTCGACATCGACCTCAACACCGGCACGGCCGGCACATCCCTGCCGCTGCACCTGCCGGCCGGGCCGAACGGCGTCACCCCGGAGCTCTCCCTGCGCTACCACTCCGGCTCCGGCTCCGACTGGCTGGGCCTGGGCTGGTCGCTCAATCTCCCCCGGATCACCCTGCGCCGGGGCAGGTCGGCAGACGGCAGCGCCGCACAGCCGGCACTGGACGGCGTCGGCGCACTGTATCCGCGGATCGACTCCGGCTGGGCCCCCGAGGTCGACAGCCTCGGACAGCGGATCCTCGGCGGCCCGGACACCGGATGGCAGCTCCTTGATCCGGCCGACACCGTGCACGCGCTGGGAAGCACCGCGGCGAGCCGGCTGACCGACGGCGCCGGCACCACCGTCGCGTGGCTGCTCGACTCGGTCACCGACAGCACGGGCAACGCCGTGCGGTACGACTGGGAGACGTCCGAGGCGACGCAGCCCAGCGGGGGGAACCTGCGGCTGTCCACGGTCACGTGGGGCCGCTACCTGGTCCGGATCGTCTACGAACAGCGCCCTGACATCCTCACCGACGGGACCCTCGGGGTGCTGCTGGCCATCGGCGCCCGCGTCGCCGTGATCGAACTGCACCGCCCCGACCTCGGGTCGATGAGCCTGCTCCGCTCCTGGCACGTGGGCTACGACGACGCCGGCGGCACCGGACGCAGCCTGCTGACATCGGTCGCCCAGACCGCGCACGCCGCGGACGGCACGGTGTTGAACGGCAGCACCGTCACCTTCCGCTACACCGAGCCGGGCAAGGCCTCGCTCCGAGTCCTGCCCCGGCTCCCCGTGTCGGTGCGCCAGCCGGGCACCCAGTTCGTCGACCTCGACGGAGACGGACTGCCCGACCTCCTCGACCTGAGCAGCGCGCGTCCGCAGTGGTGGCAGAACACCGGCGGCGGCGTGTTCTCGGGGCCGCATCGCCCGCGGGCGCTGCCCAGCCCGGTCCGCATGGACCCGGGCAGCGTCACGTTCGCCGACGTCGACGGGGACGGCGCCGCCGACCTGATGGTCATGACCGAGCGCTTCAGCGGCTTCTATCCGCTCGACGCGGTCGGCTTCAACGCCTCCGGCGTGCGCGGCACGGATCCGCTCGCCGCGCCGTTCGGCCGGCCGGTCAGTTGGCGGCGGGCGCCTTCCTACCGCCTCGACGACCGCCTGCTCCGGATCCTCGACCTCGACGGCGACGGCCGCAGCGACATCCTGGTACAGAGCGGCGCGCAATGGCTCGGCTGGCTCCAGGACGCGCACGCCGGCTGGGCGGCGCTTCCGGTCGAGATCGCCGCGAGCGATCGGCCGGCCGTGGACCTCAGCGATCCGCGCGTCAGCTTCGCGGACATCAACGGCGACGGCGGCCTGGACATCGTCCGGGTGACCGGCGCGACGCTCACCTACTGGCCGTGCCTGGGGCCCCGTCGGTGGGGCGCGCCGATCACCGTGACCATTCCCTCGGCGCCGCCCAGGTTCGATCCCAGCCGGCTGCTGCTCGTCGACGTCGACGGGGACGGCTGCGCGGACGTCGTGTACCTGGACAGTGCCAGAGTCCTGCTCTGGCGGTGGTGCGGCACCAGGACCCTGAGCGGTCCGACCGTCGTGGTGGGCATCCCGCCGACGGGCCCGGGCCACTGCCGCCTGCTGGACCTGGAGGGCACCGGCACGCCCGGCCTCCTGCTCGACCTGCCCGACGGGAAGCAGGGATTCATCGATCTGCTGGGCGGCAAGCCCTATCTGCTCGCCGAGATCAGCGACGTGGGCGCCACCACCGTGATGGAGTGGCGCACGTCCACGCAGTTCGCCGCGGACGACGCCGCGGCGGGGCATCCTTGGAGGACGTTCCATCCCTTCCCCGTGCAGTGCGTCGCCGGGGTGTCCACGACGAACGCGGCCACCGGTGTGGTCACGACGACCCGCTACCGCTATCACGAAGCGCGTTACGACCCGGACGCCCGCGCGTTCCTCGGCTTCGCGCGGGTCGACCGCGACGACGTCGGCGACGCGAGCGCACCGACCACGCGCAGCACCACGGCGTTCCACCTCGGCCTGGATCCCACCGATCCGAACCGGGTCCTCACCGACGCCGAGCGGCTGCGTCTGGGGGCCCTGCGACGCCGTCCGTTGTCAGTGCTCGTCCACGACCCGGTCGCCGATCCCGGCGCCACGCGCCCGGAGAGCGTCGTCCGCCACACGTACGACCTCGTCGATCGCCTGCTGGCCGACAGCCGCCACAGCTTCCTGCCGTACACCGCGAGCACGGTCGAGCAGCGGTGGGAGGGCAACAGCGCCCCGGTCAGCACGCACACCGTCACCTTCCTGAAGGTCGACGGCACCGGCATGGTGCTCGAGCAGCGGAGCGTGGTCCAGCGTCCGGGACTCCCCGCGGACCGCGACGTCACCCTCACCCGCCAGATGGCGACCGGCGGGACGAACCTGCGGCTGCCCTGCCGGACCCTGGAGACCGACGTCGACGGCGTCGTGCTCGCCCACAGCCTCACCTTCTACGACGGCCCGCCGGAGATCGGGCTGCCGCTCGGCTCGGCGACCGAGGGGCTGATCACGAGAGTCGAAGACCTCGTACTCACCGACGCGATCGTCACGGCGGTCTGGGGTTCCAGCCCGCCGGACTTCTCGCTGCACGGCTATCACCGTCTGCCCGGCGAGGACGGCTGGTGGGTCGCGCGCTCCCGGCTGAACCGCGACCCGGCTCAGCCGACCATCCTGAAGTCCGTCAGCCCGATGGGCGCGGTCGGCACGACGGAGCTCGATCCGACGCGCCACGACGTCATCGCCGTGACCGACTCGCTGGGGCATCGCAGGACCGCCCAATACGACCCCCGCACCGGCAACGTCACCACGGTGGTGGAGTTCGACGGGAACGCCCGGCACGAATCCTTCGACGCGCTCGGGCGGGTCACCGCCTACTGGCCTGCCACGAACCCCGACGGCGACCCGATCGCGATCTGGCAGTACGACACGAGTGCCATGCCGGTGCGCGTCACCGCCGTCGGCGCGGCCACGGCCGACGATCCGAGCCGGGCCGTCAGCTTCCTGGACGGTTCGGGTGCCACCATCCTTCGGCTCACGCCGACCGGGGACACCGCGCGGCCCTGGCTGGCCGCCGGCGGCAAGACCGTCAACGCTCGCGGTTGGGTCTCCGAGGCGTACCTGCCGTACACCGTTGCCGGCGACACCTACGCCGCCCCGGCTACCTCGCTGCCGCACAGCAGCTTCATGTACGATCTCGCCGGCCGTCTGCTCAGCGAGGCGCGCGCCGACGGGTCGACGGTGACGTGGACACGGGCGCCGGGATCGGCGACCGTGAGCGTCCGGCCCGACGGCTCCGTCACGGACCGGCCGAAGGAACGGCATCTGGTCGACGCGTGCGGGCAGATGCTGAGTGTCGGCCGCTGGGACGGGGCGCGCTGGGTCGAGCAGACGTACACCTGGGACCACCGTGGCATGCCCCTGACGATCACGACGCCCGACGGGATCGTGAACACGCTCGTGCACGATCTCCTGGGACGGATGATCAGCCACGCCAGCCCGGACAGCGGCCTGACGCGGCGGCTGATGGACGCGCTCGGGCACGAGGTGCGGACCGAGATCGCGACCGGCGCCGTCGTGACGCGCGAGTTCGACGAGATCGGGCGGCCGACCCGCTTGTGGCGCGACGGATCCTCCGGGTCTCCCGACGTGACGTGGGAGTACCTGCTGCCGGGGGCGCCGACTCCGTCGGACGGGGAGCGCCACCGGATCGGGCGGCTGTGGCGGGTGACCGATCCGCTCGGCACCCTCACGTTCGGCTACGACGCGGCCGGCCGGATCGTCAGCAAGGTGCGGAGCGGCTCGCACCTGGCCTGGGACCTGGTGTCCGAGGGCGAGTACGACGTGGACGGCCGCCTCACCGCGGTCACGCTGCCCGCGGCAACATCTGGCGGGGCGCGCCGACGGGTCGAGTACACGCACGACGAGCTCGGCCGTCCGGTCGCCGCCACTGGTGTCGTCGACCAGGTCAGCTTCGACGTCTACGGCCGCACCACCGACATCCGGCACAGCAACGGGACGGTGACATCGCTTCGGTACGACGCCGTCACGGGGCAGGTCACGGGCCAGAAAGTCGTCGGACCGCAGGGGGAGACGCTGCGGGATCAGGCCTATGACTATGACGACGAGCACCGGCTTGTCGGCATCGGGATCGGCGGCGCGGGGACGGAGGAGACCGGCTGGTCCTACGGGTTCGACGGCCTCGGCCGACTCGCCTCAGCCACACCTACTGACGGAGGCGGAGGCGGAGGCGGAGCGACGGCGCGGGCCTTCACCTTCTCCGACGGCGGGAATGTGCTCACCGGTCCGCTCGGCGACGCGCAGACCTACGTCGCCGGGACCAGTCGCCTGGCCACCGTCGCGGGGAACGCCTACACCTACGACGCGGCCGGCCGGATCACCAGCGCGCCGTGGGGAGACCTGACCTGGGACGCCGACGACAACCTGGTCGAGGCCGTCTCCGGCCAGACCCGCGTCCAGCACATGTACGACCACGCCGGAATGCGGGTCCTGAGCATGAGCAACGACGTCGTCTATCACTTCCAGCCCATCGACGAGCTCGTGGTCAGCGGGGACGTAACCTCGCTCCTCATCCGGTTCGCCGGCGTGGTCATCGCCTCCGCCGACGCCGCCGGGCAGCTGACCTGGTACCACCCGGACGTCCTCGGCGACGTCACGCTGCTGACGGACGCGACCGGGGCGGCGTCGGCCCGAGTCCGGCTCGATCCGTGGGGCAACAAGATCGCCGGAACGGCCGCCCCCGGAACGGGATTCCTGGGGCAGCCCGCCGACCCGACCGGCCTGGTCTGCCTCGGCCACCGCTGGTACGACCCCCGGACCGGCCGCTTCATCTCGCCCGACCCGCTCGCCGGAGGGCTCTACACGCTCGGCGCGTGGAACCCGTACAGCTACGGGATGAACAACCCCGTGCTGATGTGCGACCCGAGCGGACTCACGTCGATCTGGGCGATCATCGCGATCGCCGTCGTCGTGGCGATCATCGTCGTGCTCTGCGTCGCCACGTGCGGGGCGGCGCTCGCGGGCGTCACGATCCTCGGCTGCACGATCGCCGCCGACGGCGTGGCCACCGGGACGCTGGTCGCCGTCGGCATCGGCGCGTTCGGCGGCGCCCTGGCCGGGGGGATGAGCGCCGACAAGGCCGGCGGGGACGTGATGCTCGGCGCGCTGCTGGGCGGCATCATCGGCGGCGCCTGCGCGCTGATCGGCGGCGCGATCGGCGGCGCGATCACCGCCGGCCTGAAGGGCACCGCGACCTGGGCCGTGTACGCGATCAGCGGCGGCGTGCAGGGCGCGATCGGCGGCTTCGGCAGCGGGTTCGCGTCCGGCTGGGCGGGCGGCAAGGGCAGCCTCGGCGACATGATGCTCAGCGGGGTCCGCGGCATGATCTGGGGCGCGACGATCGGCATGGTGGTCGGCGGCTTCCTCGGCGGCTCGTTCGCCACCAGCGGAGAGGACCACAGCTACCTGGAGGTCGGGACGTTCCACAAGTACGGCCTGGGCTTCGCGGAGGGAAGCAAGGACCTGACGAGCGACTTCAGCATCTGGGACAACAGCGTCGGCACCGCCTTCGACGCCGGCCAGGCCGGCGCGCACGCCGCCGCCGGCAGCTTCAGCCTGGGCAACGACGTCGCCGCCAACGTCATCGACGTCACGAACATCCGCAACGTCGGCGCCGACCTGGGATTCATCACCACCAAGATCCCCGGCACGCTGTTCGCGGTGGACGTGTCCGTCATCGCCAACGCCGTCGGGCAGAACGGCCTCGGCGCCGGCCTGGCGTCGCTCAGCGTCGGCGCGGACGTCGCCGGGTTCAGCTACGCGCAGCAGGTACTCATGCTGCTCAAGGCCGTGCCCATCCTCGGGAACCTGCTGCCCATCTTCGACGACTACGGGTCACTCGACGGGATCAAGAAGGGGTTCAACACGTTCTACGGGAGCAGCACCGTCAACAGTTGACGCTTCGCAGGGCCCGGTGTCGGGGTGCGTTCTCGGCACCGGGATCCGGGTGTGTGATGAGTGCGGTCCCGACGAACCGAATCGCATCCCAGGTTCGGGCGTCAGCTGCCGGCCCGACGTGCCCCGCACCGTCGACGAGGCGGAACTCGTGGACGATGCCGAGCTCCGTCAGGACCCGATGCAGGAACTCCGCACCCTCATGCAACAGAAACTCGTCGGCGGCACCGCAATCGATCAGGATCGGAAGAGCAGCACCGCGGATCCGGCTGGTATTGAGACGGGCTCTGCCGTAGACGGAGTTCTTCACATAGGCCTCAGCATTGCCGGTTCCGTTCGCCATGGCCCGGTGGAGGTCTCCCAAGACAGAGGGGACGTTCGGCTCGGGAACGGCCTGTGACGTCTCACCGGGGAACACGGCCGGTGAGATCGCCGCGACTACCGCGAAGCGGTCTGGATCACCGAAGGCCACTTTGAGGGCACCGTAGCCGCCCATCGAAGCACCGATGAGAGCTGTCGCGGTGAACGGCCCGTATGTCTCCCCCAGATGCTCTGGGAACTCATCGGCGATCAACGACTCCCACGAGTTCCCATCCGGCCAGTCCATGTAGAAGCCTCCTGCCGTGGGAGTGCTCGGGCATGCGACGACGGCGCGGGGAAACTGGCCCTGCTGGAAGAGGTCCTGGTAGAAGGGCCTCGCGTTCTCCAGCGACGCAGCTGACGACATCGCGCCGTGCAGGTGGAGGACGAGCGGAAGCCGCTCGCCCTGCTCCCAGTCGGATGGATGAAGAACCTGATAGTCGACCTCGCCACCAGCCGTCTTCGACGCGAAGTGGCTCCTGGCGATGTGCATGGGTGTGTCGTTCATCAGTCCTTCTCGCCGGATGCGGAGGTGTGCCGCGTACAGTAACTTCCATCGTGGTAAAATTTCCATCATGGTAAACAGTGGGCTCCGAGAGCGCAAGCGCGCACAGACCCGGCAGCGCATCTCAGACTGTGCAACACGGCTATTCGAGCGTGACGGCTTCGAAAACGTCACGCTGGCGCAGGTCGCGCAGGCAGCGGATGTCTCGGTGAAGACGGTGACCAACTATTTCGGCGCGAAGGAGGACCTGTTCTTCGATGCCGAGCCGGCAATCCTCGAGGCCTTAGTCGACGTGCTGCGGCACCGCGCTGCGAAGTCGCCGACCGCCGTTCTTCGACCACTGATCCTCGATGGCCCACTGCTCACCGCCCCGAGTCCGTGGGCCGGAGTCGACACCCATTCGTGGAACGCGATGCGCGCCTGGACCCAGTGCGAGCACGACTCACCGACGCTGAGAACTCGTCGCGCGGCGATCCTCCAGTCGTGGTCGGGCCCGCTGGCTACGGCCAGCGGGTCGGCACCGTGGGCGGCCCTGATGGTCGGGGCTCTGATGCTGCGCCACGATCTCCTTCAGCAAGGACTCCTCGGAGGGGCAACGCCGACTGACGTCGAACGGCAACTCAAAGCCGCCGTCGGGCAAGCACTCGACGCCCTCGAACGAGGCTTTGAGAACGCCTGATCTGGAGCATCACGGGCAGCAGCGGCCGCGGCCGACGCGGTCGCATCACGCTCTCGGCGGAACCTCCTGCGGAGCCGCGTAGGAGGAGATCGCGTGCGAGAGTTGGCCTGTCAACGCGGGGCATCGCCCCCGGGTGGCGAAGTCGGCCGAGATCGACCACCATCAAAGCCTGACCGTGGCAGAACTTTCCTCACGCGCGCAGCCCGTCACTTGGCTGGCGCCGACGGCACCAGCCTTCCGACATGGCAGCGCCGGAACCCGTGCTCTCACCCGCCCCAGACACGTGTGGCGAACTCGATGAAGTTGCCACCGAGCACCTTCCTCACCACGTCCTCCCGCACGCCGCGTTGCTCCAAGCGGTGAATCAGCTTTCGGAACTGGTCGATGCCTCGCAGGTCCTCCACGAATGGCAGTGTGTCCGCGCGTTCGCCCGCTGCGGCGACGCCGGCGCGGGTTCGCTCGGCCACGTGGCCGGCCAGGGTTTCGCGGTAGGCGTCCAGGTCGTCGATCGGTGTCACCGAGCCGTCCGTGCCGATTCCGACTGCGTCCTCGCCGCAGATGTTCAGGGCGTGCAGGAGGTGTTCGACGACGTCGTCGGCTCGTGCGTGGCCGGACGCCGCCAGGAATGGCATGAAGTAGATGCCGACGAAACCGCCGCCGTCGGCGACCAGGCGGAGTTCCTCGTCGGTTTTGTTCCGTGGGAGGTCGGTGAGGGCCCGGCATCCGGTGTGGTTGATCGACACCGGCTGACGGGAGGCGCGCACCGCCTCCAGGCAGGTCTGCTCGCCGCTGTGCGAGAGGTCGACCATCACCCGGTGGTCGTTCAGGCTCGCCACGACTTCGCGGCCGAAGGGCGTCAGTCCGCGGTTCTCCGGGGCCATGGCGCCGTCACCCAGGTGGTTCGACTGGTTGTACGTCAGCTGGATGACGCGTACTCCGCGCTCGGCGAACAGGCCGACCCTGTCGTCGATCAGGGCGGGATCCTCTCCGACCGCGACGGCGTTCTGGAAGCCGTAGATGACGCCGATCCGCTCGTCCGTGTACGCCTTCCGGATGTCCTCGGCTTTGTGGACCGGGGTCAGCGCATCGGCGTGCTCTGCGATGATCCCGTCCCAGACGTCGAGCTCCCGCAGGGTGTGCTCGTACGGCGGCAGGTCGCCCAGCGTGTATCCGAGCGTGATGGTGACCGCCGTGAGCCCTGACGCTCGGCTGTCGGCCAACGCCCGCGCGTCGACCACCATCTCCTCGCTCGTCTGCTGAAGCTGCGAGCCCGTCTCGACGTCCACGTTCGGGTTGTCCAAGCCGCCCAGAGCGTTGACGATCGGGAAACCCACTCCGTGCGATGCCGTTGCGCTCATTCGCCCGCTCCCGCGCTTCGGGCGGCGGCCGTCGCGCCGCCGGCTCGATCGAACCTGCGTCCGCGTTTGACCACCGCGACCACGCTCCGCAAAGCGCTCAGGTGCGCCACCGGATCGTCCGCCAGGATGACGAAGTCAGCCTGCTTGCCCACCTCGACCGTACCCAGTCGGTCCGCCGCGGCCATGCTCACGGCTCCGCCCCAACTGGCGCAGCGCAAGGCTTCCGCCGGTGTCAGTCCGCATCGATCCACCAGGAAGTCGAGCTCGTCGAACAACGGCGGCCACGGCTCCTCCGGGTCCGGATCCCGATCCGTCCCGGCCGAGACCGTCACGCCGGTCCGCCAGGCCTGGCCGGTCAGAGCTGCCGACACCCGGTCGTTCGCCGCCGCCCGCTCCCGAGCGTCGGCAGCCTCGGCAGCCTGAGCAGCGCCGGCAACCCCGGCCTCCTCGTCTCCGAGCTTGTCATCGGCAGTCCGTAGTTCTTCGTCCGTCCGTAGTTCTTCGCCCGTCCGTAGTTCTTCGGCGATTCGCCCCCAAAGACTGGCCGTCGCGTCCAGCACGATCCCGCGTTCCCGCATCTGCGCGAACAGCGCCCCCATCACCGGATCGTCCCCGCCTTCGAAGCGGGCGTGGTCGATCGGCGGCTTGTCGCGATACGTCGTCAGGGGCCGTCCCGCAGCCTCGTGCACCATCAGCTGCACGTGGGACACCGTGTCCACCCCCGCGGCGATCACTTCGCCGGGTGACGCGGGGAACACCGCGGCGTGCGCCCAGACCGCGATCCCCTGGCGCTTCGCCTCGGCGACGATCGCCGCGACCGTTTGTCCCGGCAGATCCGCGTAGACCTTGATCGCCGATGCGAACGTGCCGCGGGCCATCGCCACCGCGAGCGGCAAGTCCGTCGCCGGTGTGATCGCCTGCATCCACGGCACTTCGCCGGGCGTGGCGCCCTGCGACACCTGCCACGTCCGCGGGTCGTCGAAGAAGCCTGGACCTGCCATGAGAGCCGCGTAGCAGATGTCCGGCGCCACGATCTCGCCGACCAGCGCGGCGCGTGCCAGATCAGCCACCTGGCGCAGGTCGTCGGCCATGTCCCGCACCGCCGTCACCCCGCCGAGCAGGTCCCGGCGCAGCACGGCCTCGGCGAGCGCGCGGTCCGGAGGCGTGGCCAGGTGCTGGTGCGAGTCGATCAGCCCGGGGATGAGGTGCCGGCCGGCGAGGTCGACGACCTCGGCGTCCGCGAGCAGGTCGGTCGGGACGTCGCCGTCGGCCCCGACGAACCGGATCCGCTCCCCGTCCACGACGACCGTCGTCCCGGTCCGGGCCGGGGCGCCGGTCCCTTCGAGCACTGTCGCACCGCGATAGGCGACGACCATCGGCGACCTCCTTGTTACATCTGACATAACAAATGATGCAGACTATGCAACACTAGTCCGGCCACCCTAGCTCATCGGATCGGACCGAGGACCCCATGCCCGCCTCCCCCACCTCAGCCGTCGACAAGGCGCTCGCTCTCATCGAGGCCGTCGCCACGACCGATCGGCCACTCCGGCTGAGCGAGGCCGCCGAGCGCGTCGGGCTGCACCGCGCGACGGCGCACCGGGTACTCGCCGACCTGGTCGGCCGCGGCTGGATCCTGCGTCTTGAGGACCACTACCTGCCCGGCCCGGCCCTGCTGCGCCTGTCGCGCGCGACGGCCGCTGCCACGACCTCGCTCACGGGGATCGCGCGACCGGTCCTGGAAGACCTCGCCGCCGTGACCGGCATGATGGCCAACCTCCAGGTCGCGGCGGCCGGCGGGTCCCGAGTCGTCGACGTCGTCCGCCCCGCCCGGCTGGCCATGATCAGCGACCTGCGCGACGAACTCCTCGCCGCGCACCGCTTCGCCGGACCGCTGGCCCTGGTCGCCGCCATGGACGCGGAGGCCCGCACCCCCTACCTCCGCGCCGCCGAAGACGACGGCTGTCATCTGCGGGGCCCGGACGGCCTGCTCGCCGCGATCGACCAGGCGGCGCGCGACGGCTTCGCGCTCCAGCGCGGCAGCAGCCAGCCGCTGGTCGGCTCGCTCAGCCGCGTCGTCACCACGACGGCCGACAGCGGCCCGGTCTGCGCTCTGACCCTCGTCGGCCCGATCGCAGAGCTCGACGACGCCGCCCTGCCGACACTCCGTCTCCAGTTGACGGCCGCGACCGACCGCCTCGGCCGCGAGTTGCTCGCCCTCACAGCCCGACAGGACGAACGATGACCCCGAACCCGCCCCTGATCCTGGACCGCGCCGGAACCGAGGCCGCCGTCGCCGACCCGACGGCGCTCGCCGAAACCCTCACCACCGCACTGATCGCCATCGCCGACGACACCGTCTCCGTCCCGCCACGCATCGCGGCCCGGTCGCCGCACGGCCTGCTCGGAGCCATGCCGGGCCACGTCCCCGGCCTCGGTCTGGCCGCCAAAGTGATCACCGTGTTCCCCGATCCACAGCGACCGGGCCGCAGCGCGCACCGCGGCGTCGTGGCAGCCTTCGACGCGGAGGACGGCCGCCTCCTGGCGATCCTCGACGCCGAGCCGCTGACCACCGCACGCACCGCGGCGACGTCGATACTCGCTTTCCGCACCCTCGCCCGACCCGACTCCCGTCACATCACGGTGATCGGCACCGGCACACTGGCGACCGCGCACCTGGCACTGCTCGCCGACGACCCGCACCTCACGATCACGGTCGCGGGCCGCGATCCGGCACAGGTCGAAGCCCTGGCCGAACGCTTCGACATCCGCCCCGCCGCGTCCATCGAAGCCGCAGTACGGGACGCCGACGCAGTCCTGTGCTGCACCGGCACGAACCGACCCGTCATCCGCCACGCGTGGCTGGCACCGGGAACACACGTCAACTCCATCGGCGGCTCCGACGGCCCGGAAATCGACGCCGCGACGGTCGGCGCCGCATCACTGTTCGCCGAGTGGCACGGCGCGGCCACGTCCCCACCGCCTGCGGGAGCCCACGAACTCCAAGGCGTCCCCACCGAGCGAATCACGCTGCTGGGTGCCGTACTCGCCGGCCGGCACCCCGGACGACGCGACCAGACGGAGATCACCGCTTTCAAGTCCACCGGCCACGCGGCGCTGGATGTCGCCGCGGCGGCCGTGGCGACGCGGCGGAACTGAGCGAGGCGCAGGGCCTCAGGTCGGGCCGCACCTCAGCGAAGCCTGTGGCAACCGCGTTCTCACTGATCGCGGGGATCTATGCACTGTCCAGCACGGCCTGGAGCCGCTGGGCCAGGGCGGTGTTGCGATCGCGGCCGGCGCTGTGGACGGCGATTTCGAGCGCGCGGCGCTGCCCGACGAGGACGACGAGCTTCCGGGCTCGGGTGACCAGGGTGTAGAGCAAGTTCCGGTACAGCATCAGCGGCCCGGTTTCCGTGGTCAGCGGGGCGACGACGTAGGGGTACTCGCTGCCTTGGGAGCGGTGGATGCTGATGGCGTAGGCGTGCAGAAGGTCGTCGAGCTCGTCGAAGTCGTAGACCGCGATGTCGCCGTCGTCGGTGCGCAGCTGCACGGTCCTCGACTGCGGGTCGAGGCCGGAAACGACGGCTGTGGTGCCGTTGAAGATCCCGGAGCTGCCCTTGTTCGGGTCGTTGCGGATCGGCATCACCTTGTCCCCGATCCGGAACACCGAGGTGCCGGCCCAGTACTCGTTCTTGTCCGGATCGGCGGGGTTGAGGCGTTCCTGCAGCCGACGGCCCAGCTCCACCGTTCCGGTCACGCCGCGGCGGGTCGGGGCTAGGACCTGGACGTCGGACGGCGGAACGCCGTGCGAGGTCGGGATCCGGACCGTGGCGATCTCCAGGACCCGCTCGGTGACCAGCGCCAAGTCCTCGACCTCGTCGAACCAGAACTCGCTCGTGCGCGGGTTGGGCATCCGTCCGGCGCGGATCAGGTGGGCGTTGGCGGTGATGGAGGAGCCTTCGCCCTGCCGGAACACGTGCGTCAGTTCCGTACGCGGGATCTCCGGCACCCGCAGCAGGTCCTGCAGGACGCTGCCCGGTCCGATGGACGGCAACTGGTCGACGTCGCCGACCAGCAGCAGGTGCGTGCCCGGCGGGACCTGGCGCGCGAGCTTGAGGCCCAGGAACACGTCCAGCATGGACGCCTCGTCGACGACGATCAGGTCGGCCATCAGCGGGCTGTCGTCGAACAACGCGTCGGGGTCGGCGTCAGGCAGGTCGGCCACCAGCCGGTGCACGGTCATCGCCGGCATCCCGGCCAGCTCCGAGAGTCGCTTGGCGGCCTTGCCGGTGGGAGCCGCCAGCGTCACCCTCCCGCCGCCGGCCTTCACGATCTGCGCGATCGTCTTGACGGTATGGCTCTTGCCACACCCCGGGCCTCCCGTGAGCACCGACACGGTGTGCGTCAGCGCCATCCGCACCGCCGCCCGCTGGCCGTCGTGCAGGTCGGGGTGGTCGACGTCGAGCGTGTCAGCACGTCGTCGGGCTGCGGCGGGGACGTCCGAGTCTGCGTGCAGCAGCTTGGTGATCGCCGCGGCCAGGGACCGCTCGGTGTTGTGCAGCGCCTTGGCGAAGACGACCGCCGCCGACGGGCCGGGCTCGTCCGGATCGGGGTTCGGATCGGGCTCGACGATCACCGACCGCTGCGCGGCCAACTGCTCCAGCTCGATGCGCACCAGTTCGCGGTCCTGCCCGACCAGGCGGGCAGCGTCCAGAAGCAGCCGCGTGTGGTTCACGTAGCAATGGCCGTCCCGCCGAGCGGCATCCAGCCGGTCGGCCAACGCCGCCCGCAGACGCGTCGGATCCTGCTCGGCGACACCGGAGGCCAGGGCGATCTTGTCGGCGATCGCGAAGCCGATGCCGCGGACCTTCTCGATGAGCTGGTACGGATCTTTGCGGACCACGACCAGCGAGTCCGCCCCGAACTCCGCGTAGATCTTCGCGGCCATCAGCGGCGAGATCCCGAACCCCTGGAGCACCACCATCAGGTCCCGGATCACCTTCTGCCCGACCCAGGACGACACGATCCGGTCCTTGCGGACCGCGCCGATCCCGTTCACCTCGGTGAGCCGCCCCGGATCGGCGTCGATGACCTTCAGCGTGTCCTCGCCGAAGTGCTCGACGATCGCCGTCGCCAGACTCGGCCCGATGCCGCGGATCAAGCCCGAGCCCAGGTACATGCGGATACCGCGGATGTGCGATGGCAACACGCACTCGCACGAGGACACCGACAACTGCGTCCCGAACCGGGAGTGCTGCACCCACCGCCCGCTCAGCAGAACGACCGAACCGGGCTGCACCCCCGCCAGCGCCGCACCGGCAGCGGTGAACTCCCCCTGCTCCTCAGAGTTCAAGCGGACAACGGTGTACTCGTCGGCGCGCACGAAGATCAGGCGCTCCACCGCCGCCTCAAGCCGGACCTCGCCGGCGGGCTCGGACTCACTCACAGGCCACACATACTTCCCGGGCACAGAGTACGACCGGGAAACCCAGCCCTCGGTGGTTGGCACAGCATGGTCCGGCCAGTTTAACCGCCGCCACCACCACGATCTCGGCCGACGCCGACACACCGACAGCCGCTCAGCCCCGCCGCCGTGCCGGACCGTGATCCGGGCCCGTGGTCGCCGTCGAGCGCTACGACACATCTGCGACACGACGGCGACCACGTACCGACAGCGCCGCTGAAGAGTCGCCGCCATGACGACGACCCTGCCGAAGCACGCAGCCCGCGAGCACCCCGCCTCGCCCCCGACCCCGACCCCGCCTCCGCCGCGCGCCAAGCGTCACCTTCCCGCGTTGGACGGCTTGCGCGGCGTCGCGATCCTCGGGGTGCTGCTGTTCCACACCGGCCACCTGAGCGGCGGGTTCCTCGGGGTTGATCTGTTCTTCGCTCTGTCCGGGTACCTCATCACCGATCTGCTGTTGCGCGAGATCGACGCGACCGGTTCTGTCTCCCTGGTCGCGTTCTGGGGACGGCGCGTCCGCCGCCTCGTGCCGGCTCTGGTCGTCATGCTGGCGCTCGTCGCCGGGGCGGTGTGGCGGTTCGGGACGCCGGATCTGTTGCGCAGCACGCTCTCGGACGGTCCGTGGACGCAGGCCGACCTCGTCAACTGGCATCTGCTCGCCGAGTCGGCCAGCTACTGGGACCAGCACGACGCGCCCCGGGTGTTCGAGCACCTGTGGAGCATCGCGGTCGAGGAGCAGTTCTACCTGGTCTGGCCGGCGCTGTTGCTGGGGCTCGCCTGGTGGGCGCGCCGGGGCGGTCGGCGGGTGGAGCGCTGGGCCGCGGCCGGTGCGCTGCTGATCTCGGCGGTCTCCCTGGTCCTGATGATCGCGCTCGTTGACCCGCACGATCCGACCCGCGTCTACACCGGCACCGACACCCGGGCGTTCTCGCTTCTGCTGGGCGCGGTCATCGCTACCGGGCCGGTCCGCGACGCGCTGGCTCGCGCGGTCGGCCGGTACCCGTACGGCGGTGCGCTGGCAGCCGTCCTGGCGTCGGCCATCGCAGTGGCCTGGCTCCTCGTCAGCGGTACGGACTCGCGCTGGCTCTACACCGGCGGGTTGTTCGCGCACTCCGCCGCCGCCGCGCTGCTGATCGGCCTGCGTGTGCAGGCCCCGCACTCCGTCGTCGCGACGACGCTGGCCCGGCTTCCACTGCGCTGGGTGGGTCAGATCTCCTACAGCCTCTACCTGTGGCACTGGCCGGTTTTCGTCCTCCTGACGCCGCAACGCCTCCATCTCACCGGCTGGCCGTGGGCCGCGGCGGTCTGCGCCGTCTCGATCGCCGTGGCGGCGGCGTCGAAGTACCTGGTCGAGGACCCGATCCGGTTCCGCGCCGGCTGGGCACGCGGCCGTGCGGGGCTTGCGGTGTTCCTCGCGGTCATGGCCGGCCTCGCCGCGCTGTGGTGGCTGCTGCCGGTCCCGGGCGCGCCGACCATCGACATCACGAAGCTGAGCTGAGCTGAACCGCACGCCGGCCGCGTCAGCCGGTCTGCCGGTCAGCCCGCGATCAACGGACACGTCCGCAGCTGGTCCGACTGCGCAGTCGGCTGGGTGAACTCCAACTGCACCTTGGCGGAGGTGGATCCGCCGCCTTGGACGTGAACGCCCAACGCCGTGCACACGATCTGCTCGATCCCCAACGCGCTCACGTCGTTGACGGACAACGGCACGATCAGCTCCAACACCCCCGGTTTGACGGTCACCACGACCTGCGTGACCCCCGCATTGGCGATCTCCGTGTGCAGCCCGGTCTCGCCGGGCACCCCGGGCGGCCCGGACAGCAGCGCCGACAGCGCCTCGGCCACGGTCCCCAGTTGACCGGTCAGACGTACCTGCGGGTGAAGGTGCTCGCCGGCGTCGACGTAGTACAACGTCGGCCCCGGCGCCACCCCGCCCGGCGCCTGTCCGGCGGCCCGCACCCCGGTCGGAGTGACGCTGCACCCGGCGAGCAGCGCGAGCAGCAGAAGCACCGCCGCCGGCCACGACACCCGTTTCATCCGTCCTCCCCTCGCCGAGGCAGACGCACGACGAAGCGCGCGCCGCCGCCTCCGCCGTTGCCGCCCCGGCCGCCGCCGCCACCACCGCCCCGGCCGCCGTCGCCGCCACCGCCGCCGCCACCGCCGTCGCCGCCACCGCCACCGCCGCTACCGCCGCCGCCACCGCCGTCGCCGCCACCGCCACCGCCGTCGCCGCCGCCGCCGTCGCCACCGCCGCCGTCGCCGTCGCCGTAGCCCCCGCCCCCGCCGTCGCCGCCGTCGCGGTCGCGGTCGCGGTCGCGGTCGCGGTCGGTATTGCCGTCGGCATTGCCCGCAGTGAGCTCCCCACCGTGCAACATCGTGTTCTCCAGCGCGATGGCCAGCCCCAACCCGTTGCCCGGAGCGCGCGTGCGGGCCTCGTCGGCCTTGTAGAAGCGGTCGAAGACGTGCGGCAGCACGTGCTCGGGCAAGCCCGGCCCGCTGTCGGTGACCTCCACCCACACCTGTCCGTCCGAGGCGGACACCCGCACCGCCACCGGCGGCGCACCATGCCGCAGCGCGTTGCCGACCAGGTTCGCGACGATGACGTCCAGCCGCCGCCGGTCGCACCGCAACCAGATCTCCCCCTCGGCCCGGAGCTCCACTCGCGCCGTCCATCCCCGGCTCCGCAGGCAGTCGCGCACGGCGCCCACGACCTCGACGTCCTCGGTGCGCAGCCGGGCCGTGCCGGCGTCGAACCGGGAGACCTCCATGAGGTCTTCGACGAGTTGGACCAGCCGCTGGGTCTCGGCGATCGCCAGCTGTGCCGACTCCCGCGCGTCGCCCTCCATCGCGTCGCTGGCGTCGGCGAGCACGTCCATCACCGCGGTCAGCGTGCTCAGCGGCGTCCGCAGTTCGTGCGCGGCGTCGGCGGCGAACCGGCGGGCGTCGTCCTGCATCCGGCGCATCGCCGCCATCGAGTCCTGCACGGATCCGGCCATCGCGTTGAGCGTGGCGGTCAGATCGGCCAGTTCGTCCGCACCCCGCGGGACCGCACGCGCGTCGAGGTCGCCCGCGGACAGCCGGCGCGCCGTGTCGCGCAGCCTGCGCACCGGACGCAGCACGCTGCCGGCAGCCACCAGCGCCAGCACCACCGCCACCGGCAGCGCCAGCCCGGTCGTGAGCGCCGCGGACCTGGTGAGCCCGTCGATCTGCTGCTGGACCCCGGTCAGGTCGCGGACGGTGTAGACCTCGATCCCCGACGGGCTCCGCGCCCCGTTGACCGACGTGATCATGATGGGCGTCCCGACGACCAGCCACGGCTTGCCCGCGGCGACAATCCGTTGCACGACCAGGGAGTCGCCACCGCGCGCCGCGGCTTGAACCGCGGTAGTGACCAGTCCGGTGTCGGGGCCGGTCGTGGCACGCAGGTTCTGATACGTGACGAGGGTGTCCGCGCCGACGGTCGCGGCCAGCTGGTCCAGTGCGGACTGGTTCGGCGGATAGGTCAGTCCGGCCGTGACGCTCGTGATCTGGCTCCGGACGGTCTCCACGGACTGCCGCTCGGCGCCGGCCGCCAGCGCGTCGCTCGCCGACCGGGCGCTCGCCCACGCCGCCGCCGCGGCACCGAGCACGGCCACCAGGACGAACGCGACCACCAGCCGTGCGCGCAGCCCGCGGGGCCACCTGCGCGACCACCCACGGCGGGCGGTCATACCGGCCCGAAGCGGTAGCCGAACCCTCGCACCGTCTGGACGTAGACCGGGCTGGCCGCGTCGGTCTCTATCTTCGCGCGCAGCCGTTGCACGCAGTTGTCGACCAGCCGGGAGTCTCCGAGGTAGTCGTGCTCCCAGACCTGCTCGAGCAGCTGTTGCCGACTGAACACGCGTCCCTCCGCGCGCGAGATCGTGAGCAGCAGCCGCATCTCGGTCGGTGTGAGCGGCACCGGCTCGGCCCGCAGCGTCACGGTGAGCGCGGAGGTGTCGATCCGCAGCTCGCCGAACACGCGCACCTCCTCGGCGGTACCGGGCATCCGGCGCAGGACCGCGCGGATCCGGGCATCGAGCACGCTGGGCCGGGCCGGCTTGACGATGTAGTCGTCGGCCCCGGCCTCCAGGCCGGCCACGACGTCGAAGTCGTCGCCGCGCGCCGTGAGCATGATGATCGGGGTCGTGCCGGCGGCGCGGATCCGGCGGCACACCTGGAAGCCGTCGAGACCCGGCAGGACCACGTCGAGGACGACCAGGTCCGGCCTGGTCTCCGGCAGCCGCGCCAGGCCCTCCTCGCCGGTGGCGGCGGTCTGCACGGCATACCCGAGCCGGCTGAGCGCCAGCTCCAGGCCGCGGCGCAGCCGGGAATCGTCCTCGATGATCAGAATCGCTTCCACGCGTCCAGTATGGGTGTCGTTGGCCGGAGATCAGCCGGAGATCGGCCGGCTGCGGACTCCTACGACACAACCGCGACACAACCGCGTTGGTGCTCGGACGCGGCCGGGTCACCGTCGAGGGCATGACAAGCATTCGAAATCTCATGCTCGCTGTCGCGTGTCTCGCCTTCGGAGCCGCCGGGACCGTCGCCTGCTCCGCGCGGTCGGGAGGTTCGGCCGGCTTGAGCGGTGGCGGTGCGAGCAGCGCGGCCGGTGCGGCTGGCACGTCCGGTGCGGCTGGTGCAGCTGGCAGAACCGACGCCCGACTCTCCAAGGTCCTCTTCCTCGGCGACTCCATAGCCGAGCAGGAGGCGCTGCCGCTGGCCGCCGCGTTCAAGGCCGGCAACGTCCAGTTCCAGTCGATCGCGGCGGCCGGAGGCGGCAACGTGGTCGGCCCCGCTGCCGACGCCAACTGGCGGCAACTGCCCGCGCAGATCGCCTCGGCCAAGCCCACCGTTGTCGTCTACCAGCTGACCACGTACGACTGGGGCACTCAGCAACAGCAGCAGGCCGCCTATCAGAAGCTGCTCGCGACCACCGTCGGATACGGCGCCAAGCTGGTCTTCGTCACCATGCCGCCGATCAAGCCCGACGATTTCTACCAGCCCCACATGGCCGACCTCGCCCACGCCGGAGCCGCCGCACAGGCAGTCGCCGCAGGATCCTCGGGCCAGGCGGCCGTCTTCGACGCCACCGCCGTCTGGGGTCCTACTTACCAGCAGGACAAGGACGGAAAACACGACCGCAGCAGCGACGGCGTCCACACCTGCCCGCAGAGCGCCGCCCGCTTCACCACCTGGCTCCTCGGCCAGTTGCACGGGATGTACGCCGGCTTCACACCCGCGCCCGCGCAGGCGTGGGCGAATGCGGGGTGGTCGGCCAGCCCTGACTTCCACGGGTGCTGATTTCGCGCTGGAGCCAGATGCGGAGCGGGATTCGGTGCGGGGTTCGGAGCCGGAATAGGAGCCGGAACGGGCTCCAGTGAGGCGAAGCCGGGACCGAGCACGGCTGCTGCGATATACATGACTGCGTCCTGCTGCTGGAGGGGCAGCGGGGCCGGTCATCAGCCCGTTTCTACCGGGTGGCGGATCCAGGCGGAAAGGCGGTGCTGCGTGGGCAGCCAAGAGTCCAACGTGGAGCGCATGCGGTTCTTCATCGAGCAGGTGCAAGAAGGGGGCCGGTTGGAGCTGATCGACGAGCTCGTACATCCCGACTTCCGGAACCGCACCATCGGTCCGGGCCAGCGCGATGGCCTGGACGGGGTCCACGACTTCATGGCGGCTTTGCACGAGGCTTTCTCCGACCTGCGGATCGAGATTCTGCACTGCGTCGGCGACGGCGATTTGGTAGCCACCCACAAGATGTTCCGCGGCCGGCACACCGGGCCGTGGTTCGGCGCACCGCCGTCGGGCGAGCGCATGGAGTTCCGAGTCATGGACGTCATCCGCTTCCAGGACGGGCTGTTGGTCGAGCACTGGGCCGTCATCGACCCGATGAGCCCGGCCACTGCTTCTAGCCAATAGACCTGTGCCACCGCTTACATAAACAACGTTGATTCTAGAATATCTCTTTGAGGACCGGTCCTCGCATTCAGTTCCTCGGTAATCACCGACAACTGATATACAAACCATCGTGAAAACAATACGCATAGCCACCTTCACGATCCTCGCGGCCTCAGCGCTGGCCACCGCGGGGTGCGGCAGCGGCAGCCAGGCGTATGACGACGGGTACAAGACGTACGTCAACACGCTCAACTCGATCCAGGCGGACGACTGCATCATCGACAACGCGCCATTCGGCCAGTTCCTGAAAGCGGATGAGGCTCCCAAGCCGCCGCAGATCGTGCCGTGCGGCAACAGCTCCAGCGTCAAGGTGTTCGCGGTGGGCGACTTGGCCGGCCCGTACGCGCAGGCGAAGGACCAGGCGGACAGCCTGTGCAAGGCGGCCGTGGACAAGGTGCCGGACAGTGAGGCCCAGCAGTACATGCTTCCCGGGTCCACCGATCTGAACTACAAAATCATCTATCCGAGCCTGCAGGAGGACTGGGACCACGGCTTTCACAAGGCGATCTGCTACCTCAGCCTGATCTGATGGTGCTCAGGCCGCCGGCGTGCCCGCACCGTTCCGTATCGCTGTGCCCTGATTTAAAATAGGGCGTGAAGGCCCTCGGCCACACGGGGAGGTCCGCGATGAACGGCCGAACTTTCGCCCCGATCATGACCGCTGCCCTCTTCGGCGCTTTACTGATCGCCGGCGTGTCCGGATGTGCAGGGAACTGCGGAGGCTCGAAGACCCACTGCGACCCTGTCGCGTGCGTGTGCGAACCCGTGTACACGACGCCGCCCCCGTACACCCCTGTTCCGAACCCGGGCAATCCCGATGACTGGTGGCAGACCGTTGACGCGTGCACGCTGCTCCCGGCCGACACCCTCAGCCGGCTCAAGCTTGCTGCGCTGGCGAAATCCCCGTCTCCGGCTCCGATTGAATACGAGGACAGCGACTGCACCTGGTTCGGTCGCAACCGAATGTTGTCCGTCGAACTGGCCGCGATCCCCTTTGCCGATGTGGGCGCGGAATTCCCCGCAGACGGTCAGTCCTCCAACGTGTCAACCAGCGACGGCCGTCCCGGCAAGCAGGATCTGCTCACCTACCAGGGTGAGTGCTACATGGCGATCCAGGCCACGTCCGGGTCGAGTCTGGCCATCCACCTGCAGATACCGCCCCAGCTCCTTCTGACACGCGCCCCACCGGCAGAGCACGTTTGCGAGGAAGCCCTGGAGGCGGCGAACGCCATAGCGCCGAGACTGGCCGGCGGCCACAGCCACGGCGCCACGTCACCGTCATAAGGCTCGCCCGGTAAGGCTCGCCCGCGCCGTTGCGCGAACATCGTCAGCAGCAGTCGCTACTGTTGCCGCCGCAGTGGCCCACGCGAGGGAACGAGGCGGTAGTGACACAGTTCGACGTCGACCCGACGGCTCCGCTGCCGGACGAGGATGCTCTCGTGGTCCCGGCGGGCCGGCAGCGGATGGTCATGGCGCGCCGCGGCGGCGCGATACGTCCGGATCTGGCCGTCGGCAAGGCCGAGGCGGCCAAGGCGGCGAAGGCGCTCGGTCCCTTCCGGCAGGCCGTGCGCCGCCGGCTGGCGAGTGCCGATCCCGATGCGGAATCGGCCGAGGCCGGCGGCGCGTTTCTGGACGATCCGACGTCGTCCTCGGCCTCGCCGCTGGGTGCCGCGGTGGTCGCCGTGGCGATGTTCTCCTGGGACCGGTCCGCCCAGGAGCCGAGCTTGGCCCCGTTGGCGGACGAATGGGTCGAGCAGCGCGGTGTGGTGTTCGCGACGCGGGCGGTGCTCGAGATCTGCGGAATCAGCTACGGCGAGAAGCCGCTGACCCGGCTGCCGCCGCTTCCCGAACCGCGCCACGCCGACAGCTACTGGCCGCACTTCCACCAGCTCCGAACGATCGCCGCGCAGGTGCGCGGGCATCTGGCGGTGGCGTCGGACGCCGACCACGCCGAGGCGTGTGCCGCCGCCGCCGAATACCGCGCGCTAGGCCACGAACAGCGGGTGTTCACGTCGTTCCTGTTCCCCGCACGGACCGAGTGGGTGGACGAGGACTGGCGCGACCACGCCGCCTACAGCGGCCTGGCTCAGGAGAAGGGCCTGTTGATCTGCGCGCTCAGCACTCCAGAACAGTTCGACGCGCAGCCGCCTCAGGACGACTGGTACGGCGTCGGGTTCGATCTGGCGGCGACGGTCGCCGACGGCGCGCCGCGGCACGCCGGAGCGTGGCTGGCGCGGTGGTACGACGTGACGTGGCACGCCGAGAACCAGCAGTTCCTCCTGTCCGTGGTGGCGGGTGTGCCCACCGACGAGGCCTTCCAGGCCCTGATCGACCGGCTCGACCGGAAACCCGACGCCGGGCCGGGATGGAGCGTGACCAACAACAAGCACGTGCGGACGGCGGTGATCGAGGCCTGCCGGCACTTCCCGGTCCGCGCTGTACGGCTGCTCGCGGCGAGCGCGTCTCAGGACACTGCCATCGGCACGATCTCGGCCGCTCTGCTCCGCGCGCACGTGCTCGGCAACCCGCGGGCCGTCGAGGCGGCGCTGCCGCAGCTGTCCGAACAGTCCCGGGAGATCGTCGACGCCATCGGCTCGGCCCCGATCGCCCCGTCGGCCAATGCCGAGCGTCTGCCGTCGGTGCTGGTCACTCCGCCGTGGCTGGCCGCGGATCAGCCCGCGCGACCGACCGCCGTCAAAGGGCTGCGACGGCCGTCAGGCGTCGGCGGCATGGTGTGGCGGACCGGCGAGGCAGAGCAGTGGGCGACGATGTTCGACGCCGTGGCCGACAATGAGTCGTATCCGCAGTGGGAGAACCAGTCCTGGCCGGAACGGGCCGACGTGTTCATCGAACGTCAACAGGATCTGGCCTTGGCGTACGTGTTCTTCGCGGACGGGCCGGAGGAGATCACCAGAGCCCTGATCCGGCAGTGGAGGCCCGCCTCACGGTGGCAGGATCCCGAGTGTGTCCGTGCACTGATTCCACGCTACGGGCTCGACGCGCTGCCGGCCGCTTTGCACATCGCGCACACGATCCAGCCGATCGACGCGGGAATCCTGGTGCCGTTCGCGGCCTACGAAGTCGCCGACCAGATGGCCGAATGGCTGGCGCGGGGCAGCAAGTCGACCCGTCCGGCGGTGCTCGCCTGGCTGGGCCGGCACCCGGCTTTCGCCGCCACGGCGCTGATCCCGGCGGCGGTGGGCAAGGCGGGGCCGGCGCGCCGTGGGGCCGAGGCCGCGCTGCGGGCGCTCGTGGCCGCCGGGCGCGGGGACGAGGTCATGGCCGCGGCCGAGGACTACGGCCGGGAGACCGTCGAGGCCGTGGAGTTCCTGCTGGAGCACGAACTCGTCCTCAGCCTGCCGAACAAGGTGCCGGGCCAGCCGAGCTGGCTGGAGCCGTGGCTGCTGCCGCAGGTACTGCTGCGCGACCGGTCCGCGGCGCTTCCCCCGGCGGCGGTCCGGCACCTGTGCACGATGCTGGCGATCTCGAAGCCGGGCGACGTGTACGCCGGCGTCGCCATCGTCAAAGAGGCGTGCGATCCGGCGTCCCTGGCGGAGTTCGCCTGGCAGCTGTTCCAGTTCTGGCGCGATGTGGACTACCCGCCCCAGGAGGGCTGGATCCTCGAAGCCCTGCGCTGGCTCGGCGACGACGAGACGGTCCGCCGCCTGTCGCCGGTGATCCGCGTCTGGCCCGGCGAGGGCGGGCACCAGCGCGCGGCCACCGGCCTGGCGGTGCTCACCGACATCGGCACCGACGTGGCGCTGATGCACCTGAACAGCATCGCGCAGAAGGTCAGATTCAGGGCACTGAGAGAGAAGGCGAACGAGCAGATCGCCGAGGTGGCCGCCGATCTGGGCCTGAGCCCTGAGCAGTTGGCGGACCGGCTCGTGCCCGACTTCGACCTCGACCCGGCGGGCAGCCTGGTCCTGGACTACGGGCCACGCCGTTTCACGGTCGGCTTCGACGAACGGCTCCAGCCGTACGTCACCGACGAGAACGGCGGGCGGCTCAAGGCGCTGCCGAAGCCCGGGGCCCGCGATGACGCCGAATCGGCCGCTGCCGCCCACCGGCAGTTCAGTGCCCTCAAGAAGGACGTGCGCACGGTCGCCGCCGACCAGTTGGTCCGGTTGGAACACGCGATGGTCACCCAGCGGCGCTGGACCGCCGCCGAGTTCGCCGAGCTGTTCATCGCGCACCCGCTGCTGCGCCATCTGGCCCGGCGCCTGGTCTGGACCTGCCTCTCCGGCCCCGGCGCGGCACCCACCGCGTTCAGGGTCGCGGAGGACGGGAGCTACGCGGACCTCGCCGACGAGCCTTTCTCCGTGCCCGACGGAGCCGAGGTCGGCATCGCGCACCCGCTGCATCTCGCCGACGACCTCGCCGCCTGGTCGGACGTGTTCGCCGACTACGAGGTCCTTCAGCCGTTCCAGCAGTTGGGCCGGGCCGTCTTCGCCCTGACCGACGCCGAGCGCGCGGCCACCTCGCTCGACCGCTTCGCCAGGCGCAAGCTTCCGGTCACGACGCTGCTGGGCATGGAGAAGCACGGCTGGCGGCGCGGCGCGCCCCAGGACGGCGGCGGCCAGAACTGGATGGAGCGGGTCGTCCCCGGCGGGCGCGCCGTCGTGGCCGACCTGTACCCCGGCATACCGATCGGCAACGTCCACGAGTCCGGGGACCAGGAGCTCACCGCCATCTGGCTCAACGACAAGCCGTACGGCCAGTGGTCCTCATCGGACGGCGGACCCCTGACCTTCGGCGAACTAGACCCGATCACCGCATCCGAGGTGCTGCGCGACCTGACCGAGCTCACCGGGTCGGGCGCCTAGAGCTTTCCGGTCGATCACGTGCGGAGCCAGATAACAAGGGCTGCGGTTGTGCCGGTGCCGAGGAAGACGTAGCCGCGCTTGTCGTAGCGACTTGTTTGAAGCGCCTCGGTCTGGAAACCCGGAGCCCGACCCAGGGAGGCATCATCATGAAAAACCTGATGCACAAGGCGCCGGATCACAGCCGACTCGGCGCGATCGGGCACACCGTGTCCGAGCACACCGCCGAGGCCGGGCACAAGATCCGCGACGAGTTCGACGACGTGGCGCCCAAGGTCGCCGCGGCCGCGTCGCAGGCGGTGCACACGGCCGCGCACGCCGCGATGGAGCGCAGCCGTCCGATCCGGACGGAGGCGGCGTCGCGCGGTTCGGCCGCGCTGTCCGGGCTGCTGGGCGAGGTTTCCCCGGCCCAGATCGACCGGCTCTCGGGACGCAGGCCGCGCCGCGGCAGGATCGCCCTGCTGCTCGCCGCAGCCGGCGGGGTCGTGGTCTGGGCCCTGTGGTGGAAGCGTTCGGACCCGGGCCTCGACGCCTGGCAGGAAGAGCCCGCCAAGCCGGATCCGGACACCGAACCGACCCAGGACCTCGCAGACCCGCAGGCTCCCTGATCGATCTGCCTACGCCGAGGACGCCGAGCAGGTTCGCAGCGGCGACGGCAGGCTGTTCGTGCCCGGTGGCCGGTCCGGCCGTCGGCGCTAACGCTTGCCGCGCGCCGTCTTCGGCACGTTCCCGATTCGGGAAACGCCCGACTCAAGAAACGCCCGACGCGTCCGGCAGCCCGCCGTCAGCTGCCGGACGCTCCCCGTGCGGTCAGCCGCACCTGCACGCCGTCCAGGAACAGCCCCAGCGTGTAGTCGAACACGGCGGCGTCGTCCCGTGTCAGCTCCAGCAGCCGGGCACTGCTGGCGTGCACCAGCGGGAAGCGCTCGGCCGGCAGGGTGGCGTAGCCGACCGCCCAGGCCTGCTCGTCGCGGTTCTGGTACTCGGGGTCCAGCAGTGACCAGGCGGCGCTGTACTGGGTGAAGGCCAGCGTCAGGTCCAGCAGCGCGCGGTAGACCTCGGCTGCCTCGACCACCGGCAGACCGGCGCTGTGCAGCACTCCGATGATCTGCTCCACGCTCTCGGTCTCGGACTTGCTGGCGGCCGTGCGGCTCGCCGCCAGCACCGCGATCGCCGGCCGGTCCAGGTACACCGAGCGGACCGCGTGCGCGATCCGCCGCAGCCACTCGCGCCAGCCCACCTCCTGCGGCGCGAGGCCGGCCATCCGCTCCACGGACTCCGTGACCATCCGGTCGGTGAGCGCCACCACCAGCTCGTCCTTGTCCCGGAAGTGCCGGTAGACGCTGGTCGGGTCGGCGCCGAGCTCCTTGCCCAGGCGGCTGAACGTCAGCGCCGAGCCGCCCTCCCGGGAGCCGATGTTCAGCGCGGCCTCGATGATCACCTCGCGGGACAGCGCCGCGCGGCGGCGGCCGCCGCCCTTTCTGGATCCGGTCGGGCTGACGGAGCCCGTGGAGCCCGAGGAGCCGGGGGATTCGGACTCGGGCTCGGACTCGGTCGCGGCGCGCGGCATCGCGGTGTCTCCGTTCAGCACGTATCGGCGGTCAGCGGTCAGCAGTCAGCGGTGTGCAGCGATCACATCGTAGTGGCGTCCGCGTTGTCAATGGCATTGACAGCGGCACTGTCATGGGTTTTGCTACTCCCCACGACGCACGCCGTGACCCAGCTCACGGGAATTCCTTTCGCACTTCCTTGGAGGACCGGTGTCCCCTTCCTCGTTCGCAGACCTCGTCTTCACCGGCGGCCCGGTCTTCACCGTCGACCCGGCGCGCTCCTGGGCCACGGCGGTGGCGGTGGCCGGCGGCCGGATCACCGCGGTCGGCCGGGAGCGCGACGTCAGGGATCTGATCGGCCCGGACACCGAGGTCGTGGACCTGGCCGGCAAGCTCCTGCTCCCGGGCTTCCAGGACTCACACGTCCACCCCGTCCTCGGCGGCACCACCCTGCGCCAGTGCGACCTGCACGAGCTGCACACCGCCGAAGAGTTCGCGGCCGCCGTCGCCGACTACGCGCAGCGCAACCCACAAGCCGCCTGGATCCGCGGCGGCGGCTGGAGCATGGACGCCTTCCCCGGCGGCATGCCGACGAAAGACCTGCTGGACGCCGTGGTCCCGGACCGGCCGGTCGCACTGCCGAACCGCGACGGCCACGGTATGTGGGTCAACAGCAAGGCCCTGGAGGTCTGCGGCATCACCCGCGACACCCCGGACCCCTTCGACGGCCGGATCGAACGCGATGCCGACGGCGAGCCCAACGGCTGCCTGCAAGAAGGCGCGATGGCACTGGTGGCCGCGCACGTCCCGCCGCCGACCGCACAGGAACTGGCCGACGGCCTCCTGGCCGGCCAGGCGTACCTGCACTCGTTCGGCATCACCGCCTGGCAGGACGCCGGAGTCGGCGCCGGCCTGGGTCCCGCCGACGTCTACGCGCCGTACCTGAACGCCTCCCGCTCCGGCGCCCTGACCGCCCGCGTGGCCGGGGCACTGTGGTGGGACCGCGAGAGCGGCCTGGAACAGCTGGAACTGTTCCGCGCCCGGCGCGAGGAGGCCGGGAACGGCCGCTTCCGGGCCCGCACCGTGAAGATGATGCTCGACGGAGTCGCCGAGAACCACACCGCCGCGCTGCTCGACCCCTACCTCGACGGCTGCGGCTGCACCACCGACAACACCGGCCTGACTTTCATCGACCCGGACAAGCTCAAGTCCTACGTCACCGAACTGGACGCCGCCGGTTTCCAAGTCCACTTCCACGCCCTCGGCGACCGCGCCGTCCGCAGCGCCCTGGACGCCGTCGAGGCGGCGCGCGCCGCGAACGGCCCCGGCGGACGCCATCACCTGGCGCACCTCCAGGTCGTGCACCCCGACGACATCCAGCGCTTCCGCCGGCTCGGCGCCACAGCGAACATCCAGCCGCTGTGGGCCGCACACGAACCGGCGATGGACGAACTGACCATCCCCTTCCTCGGCGAGGAACGCGCGGCCTGGCAGTACCCGTTCGGCTCGCTCAGCCGTGCCGGGGCGACGATCGCGGCCGGCTCGGACTGGTCGGTGTCCTCGCCGAACCCGATGTGGGGCATCCACACGGCCGTGAACCGCGTGGAGCCGGGCTTGTCGGCTGAGGAGTTCGCGGCGCGCAAGGTGTTCTACCCGGCCGAGCGGCTGGATCTCGGCCAGGCCGTCGCGGCGTACACCGCCGGCGCGGCCCACGTGAACCAGATCGACGACGTGACCGGTTCGATCCAGGTCGGCAAGTACGCGGACCTGGCGCTGCTGGACCGGGACCCGTTCGACGGCCCGGCGCACGAGATCGGCGACGCCACGGTACTGCGGACGTTCGTCGAGGGCGTCCAGGTCTACGGCGCCGAGTAGTCAGCAGGTCCACTTCTTCCCTCGAGAAAGGACAGCACCGCCATGAACCGCATACCGGCCCGTCTGGCCGCGCCCCTGGCCGTCACCGCCGCCGCGTCGCTGGCCCTGTCCGGCTGCTCCGGCAAGAGCAGCGGCACCAAGCAGGCCGCTCCGAGCGCGAACATCTCCACCAACGAGCTGACCACCGGCACCGCCACCGGCCCGCTCGATGCCGTGACCTGGTCCGGCGACTACCGGGCGCCGTACTCGCTGGATCCGTTGAAGACCGCGGACTATCCGGAGGAGACGATCCTGGGCAACGTCTGCGAGCCGCTGCTGCGCACCAACCCCGACTACTCGCTGGCCCCGGGGCTGGCCAAGTCCTGGCAGCAGGTCGACGGCACCCACATCGTGTTCGACCTCGATCCCTCGGCGCACTTCAGCGACGGCAAGCCGGTCACGACCGACGACGTGGTGTTCAGCCTCAAGCGCAACCTGGACCCGGCCGTCGCCTCGAACTACGCCGACTCCTACAACCAGGTCACCGCCATCGCCGCGAGCGGGCCGGGTCAGGTGACGATCACGCTGTCGCAGCCGAACTACGTGTTCATCCGCAACATGGGCATCCTGGCCGGCGCGATCGTGGAGAAGGCGAACACGGTGGCCGCCGGGCAGAACTTCGGCAGCGCGACCGGCAAGCTGGTGTGCTCCGGGCCGTTCACCGTCGAGTCGTTCGACGGCACCAACTCGCTGGTGCTGAAGAAGGACCCGAACTACTGGGACCCGACGCACGCCGCCAAGGTCGGCAAGCTGACGTTCACCTTCCCCCAGGACCCGCAGAGCTTCTCCAACGGCCTGACCCAGGGCACCATCGAGGGCGCGTTCGACCTGCCGGTCAACGTGGTGCCGACGCTGCAGAAGGCGACAAACGGCAAGCTGTACGTCGGCGGCGAGGGCTCGACGACGCAGAACGTGGACCTGATCGTCTCCAAGCTCGACGGCGGTCTGAAGGACCCGGCGGTCCGGCAGGCGCTGTCGCTGGCCATCGACCGCTCCGGCATCGCGACGTCGATCTTCGCCGGTGCCGCGGATCCGCTGTACGCGGTGGCCGGCCCCGGCTTCTTCGACAGCCAGCCGGACCCGGTGAAGGCCGTCTACCAGGCCGCCTACGACAAGTTGAAGGTCACCCCGGACCTGAAGAAGGCGGCGGACCTGGTGAACCAGGCCGGCGCCAAGGGCAAGGCCGTCACCATCGCCTACTCCGCCGACGGCTCCACGTTCGCGCAGCTGGCGCAGGTGCTCCAGCAGACCGGCAACGCCATCGGCCTGAACATGAAGATCGTGGCCCTGCCGCCGCAGCAGTACGGCAACCTGTTCACCGACCCGAAGGCGCGCGCCGACTACGACGGCTTCCTGACGCTGAACTACCTGGAGTTCCCCGACGTCTCGACGATGTACGCCAGCTACGCGACCAAGAGCGGCGTGCAGAACTTCAACGGGTACGAGAACGCCGTCGTGGAGAGCGCGGTGCTGAAGGCGCAGGGCACTGACGACCTGATCCAGCGGGCGAACTTCGCGGTGCAGGCCCAGGCCCAGGTGATGCAGGACCTGCCGTGGATCCCGATCGTGGCGCCGCGGGCGCTGGTGTGGCAGAACACGAAGGTGACCGGGGCGCCGCTGACGTTCTCGTACATGTCCTACGCCTGGGGCGCGGCGGTGGGCGCGCCGTGACGGTCCGATTCCTGCTCCGCAGGCTCGGCGGGCTGGTGGTGACGCTGCTGCTGGCCAGCATGCTGATCTTCTCCTCGCTGTACCTCGCGCCGGGGAGTCCGGAGAACATCGTGTTCGGGAACCGGACGCCCTCGCCGGCGGCGCGCGCGGCGGTGCGGCACCAGCTGCACCTGGACGATCCGCTGCCGGTGCGGTACTGGGACTGGCTGACCGGGGCGCTGCACGGCGACTTCGGGCGGTCGATGGTGACGAACCAGCAGGTGTCCGACCGGGTCGGTGCCGGGCTGGCGACGACCGTGACCCTGGTGGTCCTGGCCGCCCTGATGATCGCGGTGCTGGGACTGGCGCTGGGTGTCGCGGCGGCGTTGAAGCCGGGGTTCGTGGACTCGGCGGTGAACGTCTACACGTCGGTGTCGGTGACGGTTCCGCCGTTCGTCGCCTCCGCCCTGCTGATCTCGACGTTCGCGGTGAAGCTCGGCTGGTTCCCGGCCTCGGGGGTCGAGAACGGGTTCTGGGGACGGATCGACAGCCTGATCCTGCCGGCGGCGGCGATGGCGCTGATCTCGTGCGGGTTCCTGGCGCGGGTGACACGCAACGCGATGCGGGAGCAGTTGGCCAAGGAGCACGTGCAGACCGCGATGGCGCGCGGCCTGCCGCGGCGCCACGTGATCCGGCGGCACGTGCTGCGCAACGCGCTGCCGCCGATCGTCACGGTGATCGGGCTGCAGGTGGCCGGGCTGTTCGCCTCGACGCTGATCGTCGAGTCGGCGTTCGGCGTGCCGGGGATCGGGCGGCTGACGATCCAGTCGGTGGCGCAGAAGGACTTCCCGGTGGTGCAGGCGGTGGCGCTGCTGCTGGTGGCGGCGTTCGTGGTGGCCAACGCGGTGACGGATCTGGTCCAAGGCCTGGTCGATCCGCGGTTGAAGACGGCAGGAGGTGCGGCGTGAGGAACAAGAAGCAGGGCCGGATCCGGGCCGTCTACAAGTGGCTCGGTCCGTCCGGCACAGCGGCCGCGCTGTTCCTGGTGATGATGGTCCTGGCGGCCGTGTTCGCCTCGGTGCTGGCTCCGGCCGACCCGAACACCGGCGACCTGCTGAACAACTATCAGGGCTCTTCCGCGAGCCATCTGCTGGGCACCGACGGCATCGGCCGCGACATCCTGTCCCGATTGCTGTACGGGACACGCACCTCGCTGCTGGGCCCGGCGCTGGTCGTCGGCGTGTCGATGGCGATCGGGATCCCGCTGGCGCTGCTCGGCGCCTGGTACGGCGGCATCGTCGACTCGGCGGTCGCCCGGGTGCTGGACCTGGTGTACGCGCTGCCGGGGCTGTTGCTGGCGGTGCTGACCGTGGCGCTGTTCGGCCCGGGGCTGACACCCGCGGTGGTGGCGTTGTCGATCGCCTATGTGCCGTTCCTGGCGCGGATCGTGCGGGCGGCGGCGCGGCAACAGCGGGTCAGCCCGTACGTGGACGCGCTGACGGTGCAGGGCTTCGGGGTGGTCCGGATCAGCGTCCGGCACATCCTGCGCAACATCGCGCCGGTGGTGCTGGGACAGGCCGCGATCGCGTTCGGGTACGCGCTGCTGGACCTGGCGTCGCTGTCCTACCTGGGACTCGCGGTGCAGGCCCCGACGTCGGACTGGGGCGTGATGGTCAGCGACACCGACGCGTTGTTGAAGGGCTATTCGATGCCGGTGCTGCTGCCGGGGTTGCTGATCGTGGCTTCGGTGCTGTCGCTGACGGTGCTGGGTGCACGGATCTCCGGCGAGCGCCCGGAGCCGCATCCGCTGTTCGGGCGGCTGTTCGGGCGGATTTCCGGATCCGGATCGGAAGGGAGGGCCGCCGATGCTCCGGCTTCGTGATGTGGACGTGGCGCTGAACGTCGAGGGCCGGATGCGGCCGGTGCTGACCGGCCTGAACCTGGACTTGGCCGAGGGCGAGGCGCTGGGACTGGTCGGCGAGTCCGGCTCCGGCAAGTCGATGACCGTGCGCACCGTCACCCGGCTGCTGCCGCCGGGGGCGCGGGTGAGCGGCACGGTCGAGTTCGAGGGCCGGGACGTGCTGGCGATGAAGCCGGCCGAGCTGCGGGCGTTCCGCGGCGCGGACGTCGGCGTGATCTTCCAGGACCCGCGGGCCGCGATCAACCCGACGCACCGGATCGGGGACTTCCTCGGCGAGGCGCTGCGGGTGAACCGCGGCGTGTCCAAGAGCGAGGCGGCGCGGCGCTCGGCCGAGCTGCTGGCCTCGGTCGGGATCGACGACGCCGAACGGCGGCTGCGGCAGTACCCGCACGAGCTCAGCGGCGGCATGCTGCAGCGCGCCATGATCGCCTCGGTGCTGGCCGCCGAGCCCCGGCTGATCCTGGCCGACGAACCGACCACCGCGCTGGACGTGACGATCCAGGCCGAGGTGGTGGGCATCCTGGACCGGCTGCGCCGCGAGCGCGCGCTCAGCATGGTGTTCATCACCCACGACCTGGACCTGGCGCTGGCGGTGTGCGACCGAGTGGCGGTGATGTACGCCGGCTCCGTGGTGGAGGTGCGTTCCGCGCGGGAGCTGCACGACACCGCGCGGCACCCGTACACGATCGGGCTGCTGGGCTCGCGGCCGGCGATCGAGCGGCGGGCCGAACGGCTCACCGCGATCCCGGGGCGTCCGGTGTCGGCGTTCGAGGCCGGGCCCGGCTGCGCGTTCGTCAGCCGGTGCGCTTTCGCGCAGGACGCGTGCCGGGCGAGCCGGCCGCGGTTGGAGGCGTTCCAGGGCGGACTGGTCCGCTGCCACCGGGTGGAGGAGATCCATGAGCACTCTGTCGTCTGAACCGTCGTCTGAACCGCAGACCCCGCCGATCCCGGCCGACGATCGCCCCGCGGTCTCGGTCAGCGGCCTGACGAAGGACTTCCGGGTCGCTGACCGACACGGCCGGCGCTCGGTCTTCACCGCGGTGTCCGACGTCTCGTTCACGGTCCCAGCCGGCGGCGCGCTGGGCCTGGTCGGCGAGTCCGGGTCCGGCAAGACCACGACCGCCCGGATGCTGGTCGGGCTCGAGGCACCGACCGCCGGCCGGATCGAGGCGCTGGGCCACGACCGCTCCCGCCCGGCCCGGGGCGCCGCCGAGCGCCGCCGCCGGGCCCGGGAGCTGCAGATCGTGTTCCAGGACCCGTACACGTCGCTGGACCCGAGCCAGACGGTGCGCGCGGCCGTCGACGAGGTGCTGCGGGCACACAGCGGCCTGGAGGGGCCGGCGCGCGCCGCCCGGCTGGCCGAGCTCCTGGACCAGGTCGGCTTCGACGAGCGCCAGGCGTCGGCCCGGCCGCGGGAGCTGTCCGGCGGGCAGCGGCAGCGCGTGGCGATCGCCCGGGCGCTCGCCGTCGATCCGCGGGTGCTGATCCTGGACGAGGCGGTGTCGGCGCTGGACGTGTCGATCCAGGCGCAGATCCTGAACCTGCTGGTGGACATCCGCGAGGCGACGGGCATCGCCTACCTGCTGATCTCGCACGATCTGGCGGTGGTGCGGCACCTGTGCGACTCGGTGGTGGTCCTGCGGCGCGGCCGGGTGGTGGAGTCCGGGGAGTGCGGCGCGGTACTGGATTCGCCCGCGGACGAATACACGCGGGTATTGCGGGCATCGGTGCCCGTGGCGGGGTGGCGGCCGGGTGCGCCGGGGCGGCTCGGGACCGACTGACGTCAGGATGACGTTCAGCTGACGTCCGGATGATGCTTCCTTCGCCGCGTTCGCAGCGCACCAGCGAGCCGGGACGCCGGGACGGTGAGTCCGCCGTCCCGCAGGACCTTCCGCTGTTCCAGCGTCCCCCCAGGTGAGAGCCGCGGCGTCCCGCGGTCTCGGCATCTTGGCGCGCGGCATCGACCCGGGAGGGGCCAGGGCCCGAGGATGAGCGCGAGGCGGTGTCGGCAGCGCCGCGCCCTCTGCACAGAAAGGGGCCCTCCGTTGGGCCAGACCCTGCGCTTCGACGTCCTGGGTGCGGTCACCGTCACCCGGGACGGCATGGCGGTCCCCATCACGGCGGCGATGCCGCGCGCCATCCTCGCGGCCTTGCTGATGCAGGCCAACAAGCCGGTCCCGGCCACGCGCCTCAAGGCGGGTCTGTGGGGGGACAGCCCGCCCCGATCGGCAGCGGCGTCGTTGAACAACCACGTGCTGCGGCTGCGGCGGCACCTGGCCGACGCGAAGCGGGACCGGATCCGCGTCACCGAAGCCGGCTACGCCATCCGGATCCAGGACGGCGAGCTCGACCTGAACGACTTCGTGGAGCTCCACGCGCGCGGCCAGCAGGCGGTGATGCGGGGGGACTGGGCCGTCGCGGCGGCCGAGCTGCGCCGCATGCTGGCCCTGTGGCGCGGGGAACCGGTCGCCGACGTCGACAGCGCCATCCTGTGCGCGGCCGAGCGCGAGCGGCTGTCGGAGATGCGCCTGCAGGCGCTGGGCTGGCGGGTGGATGCCGAGTTGCACCTCGGCAGGCACGCCGCGCTGATCGCCGAACTCCGCGTGCTGACCCGCGAGCACCCGCACAACGAGACGTTCCCGGCACAGCTGATGCTCGCCCTGCACCGCAGCGGCCGGCACGCCGACGCCCTCGCCGAGTACCAGCGTGTCCGGGTCCTGCTGCGCGACGAGCTCGGCGTCCGCCCGGGACCGGAACTCGTGGGGCTCCACGCCCGGATCCTCGCCCGGGACGGCGCACTGGACTGGAGTGCGGAGCCGGTGCCGCGGCAGATTCCGGGACCGGCTCTGGAAGCGGCATCGGGACCAGCGTCGGCGTCGGGATCGGCGTCGGCGTCGACTCCGGCGCCCAAGCCCGGGATGCTGCCGGCCGACGGCGCGATCCTCATCGGCCGCGACGCGCGGATCGAGCAGCTCGTGGCCGTTCTCGAGGGGACGGCGTGCCGCCCGGCCGCGAGCGTGCCGCCGCCGGCTCCCCCGTCGACCGCGGTGGCGACGATCGGCGGCATGAGCGGAGTCGGCAAGACGGCGTTGGCCGTTCACGTCGCGCATCTGGTCCGCGGCCGGTTCCCGGACGGTCAGCTGTTCGCGGACCTGCGCGGGCGGACGGCGGCACCGGCCCGGCCGGCGGCGGTCCTGGCGATGTTCCTGCGCCAGCTCGGGGTGCGTCCGGACGCGGTGCCGGAGCACGAGGAGGAACGCAGTGCCCTGTTCCGCACGCTGCTGGCCGACCGCCGGGTGCTGGTCCTTCTCGACGACGCCCGGGACGCCGTGCAGATCAGGCCGCTGGTCCCGGGCGGGGCGCACTGCGGGCTGCTGGCGACCACCGGCCGCCGGCCGACGGTGCCGGGATGGGTCCACGTCGACCTCGACGTACTGCCTGAGCAGCCGGCACGTGAGCTGGTGGCCCGGATCATCGGCCCGGACCGGGTACGGGCCGAACCCGAGGCGGTCGACAGTGTCCTGACAGCGTGCGCGGGCCTACCGCTGGCACTGTGCGTGGCCGGCGGGCGCCTGGCCGCCAGGCCGGGCTGGCGGATCCGGGACCTGGCGAGCCGACTGCACACCGCGGACGGCGGTCTCGACCAGCTCAGTCACGGGGATCACAGCGTCCGCGCCGCGTTCGAGTCCGGATATGCGGCGCTGGCCGAGCCCGACGGCTCTCTGAGCGCGTCCCAGCGGATGTTCTGCCTGCTGGGGCTGTGGACCGGTCCGACGATCGGCCTGCCGGCGGCGGCCGCGTTGGCGGGGCTTCCCGTCCCCGAGGCCGAACGCGTGCTGGAAGCCCTTGTTGACGCGTATCTTCTGCGCTCGTACCGACCCGGCTGTTACGAACTGCACGAGTTGCTGGCAGCGTTCGCTGCCGAGCGGGCGGAGCATGACCTCGGCAGCGGCATGCCGTGGGCGGTCGGGCTGCGGGCCGTCTAGTCTCCTGAGTCAGGAGACCAGGTCCGCATCAGTCAGCGTGCTCACACGTCTTCGGCGAGCAGCTTGTACAGGGCCTTGCGAGCCTCACCGAGGATCGCGAGGGCCTTGGTCTTCTGCTCCTCGGTCCCGACCTGGGCGACCTGGCGGGCGGCGGTGCCGAGCTGGTGGACGCCGTCCCGCAGCGCCATGTGGACCTCCGGCACACCCGTGCCGAAGTTCTCCCACGGCCGGTTGTCCGGGGCCTCGGCCACGGCGGCACGGCCGGCCTCGGTCAGCTCCAGCAGCCGCTTGCCGCTGGACGCGTCCGCGGTGACCTTGCCTTCGTCCTCCAACAGCTGCAGGGCCGGGTAGAGGGCGCCGGGGCTCGGACGCCACAGGCCGCCGGTCCGGGTCTCCAGTTCCTGGATCATCTCGTAGCCGTGCATCGGGCGCTCGGCCAGCAGTGCCAGGACCGCCGCGCGCACGTCGCCGCGCCTGGCCCGGCCGCCCCGGCCCCCGCCCCCGCGAAGCTCGCCGAGGTCGTCCCAGCGGCTCCGCGACTCTCCTCGCCGGCCCCATCCGCCGGGTCCGCCCGGTCCCCCGAACCCGCGGTCCGGACGTTCGAAGCGCTCGCGGCCCTCGCCGCGGCCTCGGCCGCCGCGCCCGCGGTACTCGTTGCCATACATGGTCGAGCTCCTGTCGTTGATTTCGTTCGCTGGTTCCTTGTTCGGAGCGGCACTCCGCCCCGATGCCGCTAAAGATATATCTAGAACTATCTAGATGCAACTCGATAGCGTAACTAGATAGAGCACCATCGCCCGGCCCGAGGGCCCGGGTCGCCCAAGCTGCCGACTCCGGCCGTTCGGCGTTCACCCGGTGATCATTTCCAGACCCCGGGCCGTGGCTAGCATCCGGCCATGACTGCCGAGATGACGCCGGAACAGGCCGCTGGCCTGTCAATGGCCGAACAACACGAATGGTTCCGGAAGCTCACCGCGGGTCGCCGGTCGCTGCTGCGCGGCGGCCTGGTCGGAGCCGGTGTGCTGGCCGCCGGCCCGGGCCTGCTCGCGGGTCGGGCCCAGGCCGACACCGCCCCGGGGACGGCGTCCCCCGCGACCGCCGCGTCCCCGACCGCCGCGCCCCTGCTCGCCACGGCGGCCCGTCCGGCGGGCCGCTCCGTCATCCCCTTCGGCCGCCACATCTCCTACGGCGCCGACCCGACCACCGAGATCTCGGTGGTCTGGCAGGTTCCGGCGCCGGTGACCAACCCGTACGTCCGGATCGGCTTCTCGCCGCTGGACTTCGGCGACAAGGTCAAGGCCCAGCTCTCGGTGCTCAGCACCCCGTTCACGGACATCAGCGCGGTGGACTCGGTTCCGCTGGTCCACCCGGCCGCCGTCGAGCAGTACTACGTCCAGGCCCGGATCAAGCATCTGCTGCCCGGCCAGACCTACTACTACGCCGTCGGGCACGACGGGTACGACCCGGCCCAGAACCACGCCGAGCCGGCGCGTCCCTTCACCACCGCGCCCTGCGGCCGGCCCGACTACACCTTCACCGCCTTCGGCGACCAGGGCATCAGCTACGACGCCGTCGCCCTGGCCACCACGGTCCGCTCCCAGAACCCGGCCTTCCACCTGCACGCCGGCGACCTGTCCTACGCCAACGGCGGCGGCAGCGGCCTGATCACCAACAGCTACGACCCGCGGGTCTGGGACTCCTTCCTGGTCCAGAACGAGCTGTTCGCCGCCTCGATCCCCTGGCAGCCGGTGGTGGGCAACCACGAGATGGAGCCGTGGTACTCCCCCGACGGCTACGGCGGCTACTTCGACCGGTTCGCCCAGCCGACCGAGCAGCAGGCGTACTACTCCTTCACCTACGGCAACGTCGCGTTCATCGCGCTGGACGCCAACGACGTGACGTACGAGTACACGGCGAACCACGGCTACAGCCAGGGCAAGCAGACCGCGTGGCTGAACCGGCAGCTCGCGGCCTACCGCGCGAACCGCGGCATCGACTTCATCGTCGTGTACTTCCACGAGTGCGCGTACTGCACCGCCGACGCTCACGCCTCGGACGGCGGCGTGCGCGCCGCGTGGACCCCGCTGTTCGACCAGTTCGACGTCGATCTGGTGATCAACGGCCACAACCACGTCTACGAGCGCACCGACCCGATGCGCGGCGGCTCGGTGACCACCGCCGCCCCGACCGGCTCGACCGTCCGGTCGAAGGCCAACGGGACCACGTATGTCGTGGCCGGCAGCTCGGGCAACAGCCTCTACCAGTTCCCGGTCGCCGACAGCTACGAGAACGCCGTGGACGACGTCGCGCCGTTTGCGTCGTGGGTGCGGAGCCCCGGCGGCGTCAAGACACCGGAGACCGTCGACTGGTCGCGCGTGCGCTACACCGGCTACGCGCTGCTCGCGGTGGACGTCAAGCCCGGCCGTTACGGGCGTGTCTCGCAGCTGGTGCTGCGCGCTGTGAACGAGTACGGCGTCGAGGTCGACAAGATCACGATCGAGCGCTGAGACGGCACGTGTCGCCGACCCGGGCTGGCGACCCGGGCCAGCGACCCGGGCCGGCATGCTTACCCGGGGTCAGTCGGCGGCGACGGCCTTCGGCCGCCCCGGGACGAACAGCACCGCCACGAGCGCGGCGACCAGCACGAAGCTGCCGGCGACCGCGAAGGCGTGGCTGTAGCCGCGGCTCAGGGCCGTCAGGCTGCTGTCGTGGCGGGTCGTGCTCACCGCGACCGTCGTCAGTACCGCGAGCGCGACGCTGGCGCCGACCTGGCGGCTGGTGTTGAGCAGCCCGCTGACGAGCCCGGCTTCCTGCGGGGCGACGCCGGAGGTCCCCATCGCGGTGTTGGCGACCATGCACGTGCCGATCCCGACCGAGGCCACCAGCGAGGGCACGAGGAACGACCAGAAGGTGGAACCCGTGTCGAGCAAAGAGAATCCGAGCATGCCCGCGGCACCCAGCAGCGACCCGGCCGAGAGCAGGACGCGGTTGCCGAAACGCGCCGCCAGCTTCGCACTGGTGAAGCTGCCGACGACGATCCCGGCGCAGAAGGGCAGGAAGGCCGCGCCGGCCTTGACCGGGCTGTAGTGCAGCACCTCCTGCAGGAAGAGGGAGGCGAAGTAGAAGCCACCGAGGGTCGCGGCGCCGATGAAGACGACGATCAGGTCGGCGACCCAGACCGTGCGGACGCGGAAGATGCCGAACCGCACCAATGGCTGCGAGGCGACCCGCAGTTCCCAGAACGCGAATCCGGCGGCCGTGACGACGGACCCGATCAGGCCGACCAGGGTCGTGGCGCCGCTCCAGCCGTGCTCGCCGGCGTAGACGGTCGCCAGGACCAGAAGCGTCATCGACGCCGTGACCAGCACCGCCCCGACCACGTCGAGCCGCCCGGTGCCGGGCCGCCGCAGGTCGCGCACGCCGGCCAGGGCCAGCGGGAGCGCGACGGCGACGATCGGCACGTTGACGAACAGCACCCAGCGCCAGTCCAGGTACTCGGTCAGCACACCGCTGAGCAGCACGCCGAACGCGCTGCCGGCCGCGGCGACCATCGACCAGACGGCGATCGCGCGCCGCCGGGCCGGGCCCTCCGGGAACGTGACCAGGATGACCGTGAGCGTCACCGGCGCCAGAACCGCGGCGGCCAAGCCCTGCCCGCCCCGCGCGGCGATCAGCTCGCCCGGACTGGTCGCCAGCCCGCCGAGCACCGAGGCCAGCCCGAACGCGGCCAGCGCCACGACCAGCGTGCGCCGGTGCCCGACCAGATCCGCGATCCGCCCGCCGAGCAACAGCAGCCCGCCGAAGACGAGCGTGTAGGCGTTGACCACCCAGGACAGCGACCCCGGCGCGAACCCGAGATCGGAGCCGATCCGTGGCAGCGCCACGTTCACCACGCTGATGTCGAGCACGACCATCAACTGGCACAGACACGCGACACCGAGCACGAGCCCGGCCCGCGCCGGCGGATCGGACGCGGCCTGGACACCGGCCGGCTGCTTGTCGACGACACTCATGGGACCCCTCCGATGCGAACGTTGTACGCGTAAGGTAATCCTAACTTCGAAACCCGGCAAGACCCGCCGCGAGACCTGCCAGGATGGACGTCGTGATCGAACGAGCCGACCCGGCAACCCGGGGTCGCTACGGCCCCCGCCGACCGCGCCCAGGCCTGACCCCCGACATCGTCGTCGCCGCCGGCCGCCGGGTCATCGAACGCGACGGCCTCGACGCCCTGACGATGCGCACCGTCGCCGCGGAACTGAACACCGCAGCAGCCTCCCTCTACCGCCACGTAGCAGACCGCGACGCCCTCCTGGTGGCGATCCTGGAACAGATCGCATCAGGCCTGCCGGTAACCGTCCCGGGCGCCACACCGCACGACAGACTCCGCCACCGCTTCATAGGCGCCCACGACTACCTGGCCGACTGCGTCTGGGTCCTACACATCCTCATCCGCGGCGAACTCAACGCCGAAGCCGCACTCCCGTTCAACAACGCCTGCCTGGACGACTTCCTGCAGGCGGGCCTGTCGCCGGGCGAAGCCCTGACAGCGTTCCGAGCATGCTGGTACCTCACCGTCGGCGAACTCCTGGACAGGCACCAACTCAAGCCGAGCGAAGAAACGCAGCGGCAACGCGTAATCCGCGACTTCGACGCCCAGCGCTTCCCCGCACTGGCGCGCGTCCGCGATCTCACCGCCGACGAACGGGCCGCGGACGACTTCGAAAGCATGATCGGGGACACGATTCGCGCGACGCTGGCGCGGTGAAGCGGTGCTCGTAGGCGCTCAACCTCAAGCAAGCGGTTGCCGGCAATACAGAACACTTATACGGTGGCCACCCTGTCGCCGGAACCAGCCATCGGGGGCGCTTTGTGCATGTCGCTAACACTGCCTTGCTCGGGCGCGTCGCGGTTGGCCTCGCCGCGTTCACGGTAGTCGCAGGCCTGGTTACGGGGTGCGGCGGGCACTCCGGTCAGGCGCCTGACACCAAGCCGCTGAGCACGCCTTCGCAGACACCCAGCAACAGCACGAGCTCGACCCCCAGCGCAGAGCCGACTTCTTCCTCCGCTGCCGTACCGACGCCGACCACTTCCGACAGCCCCGCCGTCGTATCGGCACCGCACATAATCTGCTCCTCGACCTGCTACTCGATCGGCGGTTAGCAAAGAAGAAGTCGGCCACGAACTATCGGGGCCGCCCACAGGCTGTGTCAGGGCTCGTCGTCGCCATAGACCCAACTCGTCTTCCCGAGCAGGGCGAACTCCTGCCGCAATGTTCCAAGCGCCCCTTCAATACCGGCGACCGCGCCCTCGAAGACCTTCACCTCGCTCGGGTTGGGACGTCTGCGGCATTCGTGGTCATCGGCCACGCGGGCTTTGAACCGCCGCCATTCGGCGACGTACAGGTTGATACTCCGTTCGGACTCAGCGGCGCAGGCGGACCAGACCGACTGGGCCAGCGTCCCGTTGCGCTTGGTACGAGCGAGGATATGGTTGATCTCCTCGTCGGCCGCGATCATCCGCGCGGCGAGCGCACGGCATTCGCCCAGCATGTTCGGGCGGCCCAGGATCTCGATGACGACGGACGTCAGCGTGGTCAAGGCTTCCTCTCTCAATCCAGCAGCTCGCGAAGATGCCCTCCGCCATAGCCCGGAATCATGCAATATCGCCGGTCTTGCCCCATTCACCGAATGCCAATGGATCCACGAGTCCTCAAGACGTTCTCGCCACAAAGGAGCACAGCTCACGGACGAACTCGCTCCGAATTCGGCCTCCGCACCCGCGCGGACCCGACTTGCCTCAGGCTCCACAGCCACGAGTACCCCGACTTCGTGCCGACAAGCACCGCCTGCCCGCTACGCCCCGCCCAGCACTCCGGCTAAGAGCACGCACTGTCGCGGTGGATCCACCCGCTTAGACGTTGAGACTGGAAAGCAGCTCCCTGGCCAGCTCGGCGGCCTTGTCGTCGACATCGGCTGCGGTCATCACCGTACTGCGAGACGCAATCAAAGCCTCGAGATGCCCGATATCGGAGGGCTGTAGACCGGGCCTAAGCCAGCGCAGCCACTCGACAACAAGACGGTCCGTGTAGTCAGGCATCTGATTGACGACCAACACCTTGATGGCGGAGGCCAGTCGCAGAGCCGTCGCGTCATGGTCGGAAAGCAGCATCGCCAGCTCTGACGGCGGGCTCAAGGGCCCGTCTGCGAACACCGGGAGGAGACCTGGTCCGACAGTCGTCAAGGCATGCGTTTGCGAGCCAGGCGCGAGAACAACGTCGATCCTGCTGACCGCGCCCGCGCCGTCGACCCCGACAACCACATCGGTCAAGCCGGGGCTGCCAACACGATGAGTCATCATGAACATCCCGTCGAAGTCGAAGAAGCGCAGCTCTCCGCCCAGATCGAGCTGTCCGCGGAAGACCGAGTCGGCACGCTGTGGTCCGTTTTCGAGCCACAGCGCCACCCGGGTCATGCCGTTCTGCGCTCTGACCCGGACCAGAAGCTGCCGAAGCGACGCCACAGCGGGTTTACCGGAGAAGCTCGCCACCAACTCGTTCTCCGGCGCCGAACCGGAGCCGATGAACAGAAGTCCTCTATTCAGATTGAGGTCATGGCTGGCGAGCTTCATCCGGAGTTACCGCCTTCTACTAATCGGCCAGCATACGGCCACCTTGCGGGCCATGCGTCACCACTATATCGACGGTCGCGTCAAGGTAGCCGTCCCAGTTCTTGTAGACCGGGCCGATTTCATGTGCCTCCATCATTCGACCCAACTTGCGAAGAGCCGCCGGCTGAATATCGTCGCTGCATTCGGGGCAGTGGGCCCAAATGCCGTCGTAGACCTTTTTCCCATCCGGCATCCGGCTGGTTGACGGCTGGTGGTCTCCTCGCATACTTCCGGGATACGAATCGCCACAGGTATGGCACGGGTCGTCCTGGATCGCAGCTCGCTCATCTGGCAGCACAGTCCCGTCAGCCATTCTTGGTTGAACGGAGTTCGTGGCGTAGGGGCCGACCTGGAGAGTGTCCTGCTCTCGCTGTGTGAACTCCTCCCCACACACGGAGCACGGACCCTCAGCCTCTTCAGCAGCACTCATCTTGCCGCCGAAGGCGCTCGGCAACGCGCCGTCCTCGGCACCCCTCAGGCCCCTCCCGGCGCCCTTCAGCCCCCGGGCCGAGGCGATGGTGTCGACGACGTCCATCCCCGTCTGCAGGAAGCCCTTGCCGTCCTTGACGTCGTTGTAGACGTTGTCCCCGCCCTGCACCACGCCGATCGCGGTGGAGGTGACCACCGCGGCGTCGCCGACGGCGGCCATGCCGGCCGTCACCACGTCCAGGCCTGGGATCTCGACCGTGGCGGCTGCCACGTAGTTCAGGACTGGGGCTGCTGCCGCGACGGTGTTCACGACCTTGACCGCGGCCTTGAACAGTGACTTGAGGTGGAAGCCCCACAGGCCGGTCGGGTCCATCTGGGAGATCGGGTCGTCCGAGGCGTAGGCGTAGCCGCCGAGCGCCTGGGGGTTGTCCGGTTGGAACACGGGGTCCGCGGTGAGGAAACGGCCGAGGATCGGGTCGTATTTGCGGGCTCCTATGTCCACCAGGCCGGTGGTGGAGTCGGTCGTCTTGCCCAGGAAGGTGTGGTCGTCGACGAACGTCCCGGTCTTGGTGCCGCGCACCGTGTTGAACGGCGTGTAGTTGACGCGGCCGGCGACCAGGGAGGCCGCGCCGCCGGTCGGGACCGAGGCGTTCAGGGTCGTCGAGGATGTGCCCTGCTGGTTGGTGACCTCGTAGCTGACGACCGGGGTACCGCCGCCGGATTCCACGATCGTCGGTGCGCCGTCGTAGGTGAAGTACCGGTTGCCGGTGACCTGGCCGCCGGAGACGTAGATCTCAGCGCCGTTCAGGTACAGCGTGGTCTTGCCGCTGTCGCGGCGCAGCAGCTGGGTGCCGTCGGGTGCGTAGACGTAGTCGACGGTGGTGCCGTTGTTGGCGACGTGTCCGAGACGGTCCTCGCTGTCCCAGGTCAGAGTCTGCGCCTGCGCGCTTCCGGGGCGCGAGGTGGTGTTGCCGGCCGTGTCGTACACGTAGGTGTTCGCAGTGACCTGATTGGACGGCTTGGCGGAGGTCACCGTGTGCGGCTGGGCGCCCGCGTTGCCGTAGCCGTAGGTGGTGGTGACGTCGTTGGCCGCCGTGCCGGCCGGGTTGTAGTCGGTCTCGGAGGTGCGGTTGCCGGTGGCGTTGTCGTAGCCGAACGTCTCCCAGTACGGCGCCGGGCCCGAGTTCACCTGCGACGTGGCCGCCGTCCGGTTGGCCGCGTTCGGCGCGCCGTTCGCGCAGCCGCCGATGCCGCCGTCGCCGGTGCTGAAGCCGCCGGAGTCGGTCCAGGCCGCGGTCAGGCGGTCGGCGTAGTCGTAGGTGAAGCACTGCAGGTCGGTCTGCGTGGAGACGTTCGCGACGTTGTTGCTGCCGACCGTGCCGGCCGTGCCCTGCAGGTCGCGGATGCCGGTGATCTGGCCGTCGGCACGGTAGGAGTAGTCCCAGTGGTCGACCGAGGCGTTCCAGATGCTGGTGGCCGAGACGTCGACGTTCAGCACCCGGCGGGTCGCCGAGTCGTAGTTGGTCTTCTGGACGACCTGGTTCGGGTAGTCGCCCAGTTGCCGGGCCATGACCTCGCCGAACGGGGTGTACGACGAGTCCGACAGCAGGTTGGCGTAGCTGTCGCCGGCGGCGACCAGCAGACCGTTGGCGTTGTAGGAGTTGTAGACGGTGTCGGGCTGGAGCGCGGACGCCCCGGCGGTCGACGGCGAGGAGGGCAGATCGATGTGGTCGAGCAGCCCCGTGTTGGGCGTGTAGGTGTTGTTCGTGGTGTAGGTCCCGACCAGGCCGGTGTTGGCGGTGCCGTCGGCCGGGATGGTCAGGGTCGTGCTCAGCGGCTGGCCGCTGGCGGTGAATCCGGTGATGTCCGAGGTGTACGCCGGTCCGTTCGCACCCGCTGTGTAACGCGCCCAGCCGGTGTTCTGGCCCTGACCGTTCGGCACGGCAGCGCCGGTGCGGGAGTTGTCGAACGACCACGAGGCCAGCTGGTTGGCCGCGGTCTCCGCCGCGGTGCCCCACCCGGACCACTCGCCGATCTTCCGGCCGAGGTCGTCGTACTTGTAGTGCAGCTGCTGGTTCCGGCCGTTCTTGACGTCCGTGAGGTTGCCGGCCGCGTCGTAGCCGTAGCTGCTGTTGCCGGTGTCGGGGTCGGTGGAGGCGAGCTTGAGCCCGGCCAGGTTGAAGGTGTCGGTCCAGGTGTTGCCGGCCGCGTCCTTGACCTGGTTCTGTCGGCCCGCGGCGTCATAGCCGTAGGTGGTCACGTCGGCCCCGGCGGCGTTGCCGAAGGCCGGGTTGCCGGACCGGTAGGTGTACAGGGCGTTCTTCAGCCCGCGGGCGTCGGTGTAGGTGGAGGTTCGGCCCGCGTCCGGCGCCGGGTCCCCCTGCTTGACCGCGGGGCTGCTGTCCGTGCGGTCCGCACCGGGGTAGGCGGTGTCGGAGTGGGTCAGGACGATCTGGCTGCCCGACAGCACCGAGAGGTTCCGCGTCTGGGTCGCGCGACTCATGCCGTCGAAGACGGTCTGGGTGGCACGCGGCACCGGAGCGCTGTTCACCCACAGGTTCGCACCAGGCGCCGCGGTGTCCAGGTAGGGGCCCGTCGACAGGTAGGCGTTGCCGTGCGAGTCGTACTGGGTGTCGGTGATGATCCGGCCCGAGTCACCGGAGACCGGAGCCCCCTGCGTCTGGCGGGTCCGCCCCATGGAGTCGATGTAGGAGTACGCCGCGGAGTACGACAGGTCCTCACGCAGCGTGTCGGTCTCGACCAGCGAGGGCGCCGAGGTGTTGGTCAGCGTACCGGTCGCGCCCGGCGCGGCCTGGCTGCCGGTGACGGTGTAGTGGAACGCCAGGCTCGGCGCGTTGGTGTAGGACGCCTTGGGATGCCCGGCCAGCCACACCTTGCTGCGGCGCCCGAGGGCGTCGTATTCGATGTGGGTGGTGTTGTTGTTCGGGTCCAGGACGTCGGTGGCCAGCCCGCGCTTCGGATCCAGGGTCGTGGTGGTGGCCTGGCCGGTGGGTCCGACCACCTTGCTCTGGCGCGGCAGCTCGCCGGCGACACCGGCGGCGTAGGCCGGCGTGTACGAGGTCGACGTCACTTTGCCCAGCGGGTCGGTGACGGCGGTGACGCGGCCGTAGCCGTCGTAGTCGGTCTTCGACTTGGTCACGTAGACCGGGTTGGTGTCGAAGTGGTCCAGGACATCGGTCTTGCGCGTCTCACCCAGGGTCAGCGTGCCGGGGGAAGTCGCGTTCGGGTCGTCGTAGAACGTCCGGGACTCCGAGACCACCTGGTTGTTGGCGTGCGCCAGCGGGGCGCCGTTGCCGTCCCAGCAGCCGGCGGCCGGCGTGGTGGTCCAGCTCGTGGTGTCGTCGGCGAAGTCAAGCATCCAGCTCTTGGCCGGGTTCGACGCGTACGCCGTGGACGTGCACACGTCCGGGGACGTGTCGGCGACCGCCGGGGCCTTGCTGTAGACCGGCGAGTGCACCCAGGTCGCCGTCAGCCGGCCGCCGTGCGAACCGGTCGCGCTGGTGGCCGCCGGGGTGCCCTGGTCGTACGTGTAGTCGGTCTGGGTGGTGCGGGTGCCGGGGCCCGAGCCGTTGTCGGCGGTGACGGTGCGGGTCAGCTCAGTGGCGGTGGCCAGTTCGCGGGAACGCTGCGCGGGCAGCGGCGCGACGCGGTTGTGCTGCGCCATCGGCGCCGACATCCACGGCCGGGTCACATCCTCCGACCACACCCCGCCCGAGGCCGAGGTGAAGGTCTGCGTCTCCAGCGTCATACCGGACAGCGCGTTGTCGTCCTGCGTCGAGCCGCCGAGGGTGTCGGCGACGTTGACGGTCGGGCAGCGCGGGTCGGATCCGCACGACACCGAGCCGGCCTTGGCGCCGGCCTGGTCCGGGTCCCAGTTCATACCGCGCAGGTAGGTGGTGACGGTCTTGGACTGCGGCGTGCCCGCCGGGTCCGAAGCCGCTCCGGTGGTCGTGGTGACGGTCTGGAACCCGCGGTACTGGTCGTAGGTGCGGGTGTTCGCGTCGGTGATCAGGTCGGAGTCGTTGGAGTGCCACGCCGCACCGGTCGTGGTGTCGTACGTGTACGCGGTGGTCTGGGTGTCGGTCCGGGTCGCGAAGGTGCTGTCGGCGACGGTGACCTGGGTGACCACGTACTTGTGGAACCAGTCCGTGATCGGCGTGCTGTAGCCCGGCGGGGTCCAGTACTCCGGATAGCACAGCTTCGTGTTGTGCCAGTCCGGCGACGCCGGCGGCGCGGTGCAGCCGAGCGCGTAGGTCGTCGGGTCGTCGTAGGTGACGGCGATCTGAGCGTTCAGCTCGTCGTTGATGTAGCCCAGGCGCTCTCGGTAGAACTTGAGCAGGCCGCTCACCACGGTGCCCTTGGAGTCCTTGACCCCGTCGACGCGGTTCGCCATGCCGGTGGCGTAGGGCAGGAACTGAATGTCCGGCATGCCCGAGGCGTCCTCGATCCCCGTGCGGGAGCCGGAGGCGCCCTGCTCGGCGTCGGCGCAGACCTGGCCCGGTGCCGAGTCGACGCCGGTGCAGTGCCGGATCGCCGCCAGCCACAGCGGCGGCCGGTTGATCTCGGCGTCGGAGTCGGTCAGCTGGTGGAACTGGTGGAACAGGTCGTAGTGGTCGACGTTCTGGTACGCGCCGTTGACGGCAACCTTGGTGGTGATGGAGCCGAGCATCAGGGAGCTGAAGAACGTCGGCTGGTTCTGCCACTGCTCGCACGGCGTGGCCGCGCAGACCATGTCCGTCGGCGTGTCCTGGAACTGCAGGCTGATCGGGCTGGTCGGGTTCTCGCAGCCCGCCGAACCACCGGAGGTGCCGCCGTAGCCGCCGTCCCACGCCGGGTCGACGCAGCGGTTCACGGAGGTGAACAGCACCTTGGCCGCCGGCTGCCGGCCCGCCGCGACGTCGGCCGTGGTCCAGCCGTAGTCGATCTCGGACAGCTCGCCACCGCGGACGTAGTCGGTCGCGGTGTTCGCCGTGGTGCGGCCGTACTTGCCGAACTCACGGTTGTACAGGTACTTGGTGACCATGCCGTGCGGGTCGACGGTGTAGTCGAGGTTCCAGCGCCAGGCCACGCGACAGGCGGTCGGGCTCGCCGTGGTCGGGTCCTGACACGTCGTCGGCTTGCCGGGGTTGTTGAACGCCGGCTCGTACCACGCGGACTGGGTCGGGGTGTCGGTGCCGATCGTGCCGCCGTTGACCTCGGCGGGCAGCTTGTCGGCCCCGAAGTACGCCACGGTCCCGTCGGCGAGGCGGACGCGCATGTACTCGCCCGCGTTGCCGTCCGGCCCGACCGTGCCGTTCGTGGTGCCGTTGAGCACGTCGACCTGCGTACCGTCATCGGTGGGCAGCTTGTAGTGCGTGTTCGTGGTGTCCGAGTCGTCGTGCACCAGCTGGCCGCCGTGCGCGCCGAAGGACAGCGTCAGCGCGGGGATCAGCTTGCCGGAGGCGTCGCGGGCGAAGCAGTTGTCCGTGGACGTCGCGTAGGCGGTGGGCTTGGCCGACGTACAGGGCACGTACGTGCGCTCGATATAGCCCGGCGAGTAGTCCCAGCCGTCGCCGATCGAGGAGGCCTGACCGTTCTCGACCGAGGAGTGGCCGTCCACCGAGCCCGAGTCGTAGCTCAGGGCCACCGACGGCGCGGCGCCGCCCAGAGCCGCCGGGACCGAGATCGGGTACTGATACGAGAAGTCGCCGGTGTTCCCCGACTCCGACCAGTTGTTGGACGCCGACAGGCTGGTCGCCGTGTACGAACCCTGCGCGCCGGACGGCGTCGAGGTGGCGGCCAGCACCACCGCGGGGGCGGCCGCCGCGCTCTTGGCGGACGCAGCGTCCGACGTGGCGTCGGTGGTCGCGCTCTTCGTCCCGGCGGCTGGCGACGAGTCCAGCGTGACGGTTCCGATCAGCTGGTGCGAGGCCAGATCGTTGCGGAACGCGACCGGCGCCTCGGTCTGGCAGGCGGGTACGGCCGGCGTGGTCAACGCACAGGCCGGCAGCGCCACCAGCCGCAGCCGGGACGCGTAGTCACCGCCGTAGACCTGGCTGAAGGCCGAGTAGTCCACGGCGACGTCGACCGTCGCCTTCTGGGTCTTGCCGTCGGATCGGCTGACCGAGACGACCACACCGGAGACACCGACGCGCTTGGCGACGGACTGGTCCGCGACCGAGACCTTGACCTTGGTCGCCGGAGAGGTGGCGGCGGGGGCGGTCGAGCCGGGCTTGGCAGCGGCCATGGCACTCGGCGAAGCGGCGTCCGCCGAGCCCTGGCCCACGGACACCGGGACGTACGCGGAGCGCACCATCGCAGAGTTCTGCGGTATGGCCTGCGAGCCCAGCATCGTGCGCGCCGTCGGGGCGGAAGCCGCGAGCGTCAGCTCGTCGGTCGCCGCCGCCGGGAACGCGGCCGCGGTGATCGGCGCGCCCTTCGGCACCGGCGGAGCCTTGATCGCCGTCGGCTGCCAGGGCGCGCCCGGCACGTCGGCGTCCAAACTCAGGGCCTTGCCATTCCATTTCTGATGCGCCGGGCGTCCGGAGGCCTCGGCCGGCAATGGCCCGGCGACCAATGGCAGTACCACGGAAATCGCTGACAGAAACGCCAAAGGCCGCCTTCGCAAACGCGAAGACAGCGGATGCACGAGCATCGCCAAAACCCCCAAGGTTCCTTGGCTCGGGCCAAGACCAACGACGAGACAAGACACGAGACAAGCGACGAGAGAAGAGAAACGAACGCACCTTAACCGACCGGTGGTCCGCTGCACCAGGGACCTGAGACAGGATTCAAATCAAATTCGCTGCGTTAGGCGCGCTTGCCGCTTCCTTGTCCGGTTTGAATCAGTATTCAGCAAGGCCTATCCGACTTCTTCGACGTGTCATTTGAGCTGGACACAGAAAATGGTTGCCCTAGGGCCCGCGCACCGGATATAAGTTGCGCGGTAATCGGCCGGGAGCGCCGCTTCCGGCCGGGCGGAACCAGAAGGCGTACCGGCCCACCTGCGACCAACGAAGGCACCCGTGAGACCCAAACCACTGATATCCACCAGGCGGCTGGGCCGCGTCGCGGCCGGCCTGACGACGGCCGCGCTCGTGGCGATCCCGATACCGGCCGTCCAGGCCGCCACGGTGTCGTCCGCGGTGGGCGGCACCACCACGACGACCGCGCAGTCCGGAGCTTCCACACCCGCGCCGGCCAAGCCGGATCCGCAGGCGGCGCTGCGCAAGTCCCAGGCCGACGCGCACGCCAAGGCCGTGAAGACCGGCAAGCCGGTCATCGTCGACGCCGCCACCACGCCGTACGCGATGACCGTGGCGAATCCCGACGGCACGTTCAGCTACCAGCAGACGGTCGAGCCGGTCCGCGCCAAGGTCGGCGCCACCTGGTCGGCGATCGACACCAGCCTGGCGGTGGGGACCGACGGCAAGCTGCACACCAAGGCCACACCGGTCGCCATCACCGTCTCCGACGGCGGGACCGGCGTGCTGGCCGCCGTCGACACCGACGGCAAGAAGGTGTCGATCAGCTGGCCCGGCACGCTCCCCAAGCCGACGTTGAGCAAGAACTCCGCGACGTACCCGGAGATCTATCCCGGCGTGGACCTGGAGGTCTCGGCCGACTCGCTGGGCGTGCGCGAGGTCCTGGTCGTGAAGTCCGCGACCGCCGCCGCCAACCCGGCACTGGCCGCGATCCACCTCGGGATCGACGGCGCCGGGGTGAAGATCGGCACGGACAGCACCGGCGCGATCGTGGGTACGGACGCCGGCAACAACCCCGTCTTCACCAGCCACACGCCCCTGATGTGGGACTCCACCCAGCCGGCCACGCGGTCCGCCGCGCCCGATCCGGTGGCGAAGTCCGCGACTCCGCCGGCCGGCGCGAACACCGCGAACAGCGGGAACAGCGCTGACGCGACGGCGCCCGCCGACCCGGCCGACGGCCCCGGCCCGGCGTCGAAGACCGCTGTCATGCCCGTGGCGCTGCACGGCTCGACGGTGGACGTGACCCCGGACGCCAAGCTGCTGCGCGGCGCCACCACCGTCTACCCGGTCTACGTCGACCCGCAGGTCGGTGCTCCGATCCAGCACTGGGCGGAGATCTACAACAGCAGCCTCGACCGCAACGGCTACGACACCGAGTCCTGCTGCACCAACGAGGTCGTCCGCGTCGGCAACTCCTCCGGCAGCGGCATCATCCGGTCGATGGTGAACTTCAAGATCGACAACAGCGTGTTCCCCGAGAACAGCTCGATCGCCGACGCGGTCTTCAAGGCCACCACCCAGGGCGGCGCCTCCTCACCGTGCGCGCCGATCGACCTGTACACGCTCGACCCCTTCAACAATCCCGCGACCTGGCGGAACCAGCTGGGCACGGGCGGGGCGAACTCCATGAGCAACACCGGCGCCTCGGCGTGGTACTCCACCGACGCCAAGCTGATGAACGCCCCGAACGGCCAGAGCACCACCCCGGGTTGCGGCGGGCACGGGAACACGTTCTCGGTCAACGTCAAGAGCGTCGTGCAGCCGCTGCACGACAACTACCACACGGACGTCACCTTCGGCTTGAAGGCCAACAACGAGTCCACCCCGGCCACCGCCGGGTACGCCGTGTTCTACCGCCACGACGGCGACAACGGCGGCAACATGTGGGATCCGCTGCACGACGGCAACATGCAGCTGTTGATCACCTACCGGCTGTGGCCGCGGCCGGTGGCCATGAAGATCACGCCGAGCACCACCGGCGGAAGCAGCTGCGACACCGCCCAGCCCGGCGGCTACATCGCCAAGACCATCACCGGCACGATCACCGCGACCGAGGAAGTCGAGGACATCGACCCGGCCAGCCTGGCGGTCAACCTCGGGTTCAACGACCTGACGGTCACCGGCAAGACCGGATACCAGAACAACCTGGCCGCCACCTCCGGCACGCTCAACGGGCAGCCGGCCTCCGACGGCTGGTACCACTACCTGGCCTCGGCGAGCTTCGGCCAGGACATCGCGGCGCAGCACAACGATCCGAACCTGTCGATCACCGACGGCCACGCCTACGGCGTCGGCGACGGCGGCATCACCGACAACACCTACGGGCAGAGCGTTCTCGGCACGCAGCTGGGCTACCCCAACGGCAACTGCTTCTTCACCGCCGCGTTCAACTCCCCCAACAAGCCGACGGTCTCCTCGACCGACTTCCCGGCAATCGGCTCGGTGTCGGTCAAGACCGCGACCCAGGGCGGCAACCTGACGATCGGCGGCACCACCACCGGCGTGCCGATCGACCACTACGACTGGGTCCTCAACCGCGACTCCTCGCAGGTCGGCGTGACGTCCGTGGGCGGCGCCACGCTGTCCGCGAGCGGCGGCCCCACCACCACCCTGGCGCTGCCGACCGGTCTGACCACCGCCGGTGAGAACACGCTGTGGATCCGTGCGGTGGACCGGGCCGGCAACTTCTCCCCCGTGGCCGAGTACGACTTCTACACCCCGGGCAACCCCAACCACGTGACCACCCTGGGCGACGTCACCGGCCAGGGCGTGCCGGACATCGTCATGGCGGTGCCGGACGGCCATGGCGCCAGCCACCTGGTGGTACTGCCCGGCAACACCGACCCGGCGCTGCCGGCGGCCAACCTGCCGGCGAACATCGCCGCCGCGGCGAACGAGGCCGCCCCGGCCTCGGCCGCACCGGACGGCAAGACCTGGGACAACACCCTGATCACGCACCGCGGCGCCGAGCGCGGCGTCCCGGTCGACGACCTGTTCGCCGCCAAGAACGGCGCGCTCTACTACTACCTGAACGCCGCCACGTTCGGCGGAACGGTGCCGGCCGACCAGTTCGCCGTCCAGCACCAGGTGGTGGTGACCCGTCCGAGCTGCAACGCGGCCATCGACGTGCGCAACCAGTGCGCCGGCTACCGCTCCGACTGGTCCGGGGTGAAGCAGATCCTGGCCTTCGGCGCCGTCGGCGGACAGGACCCCGGCACCTTCGCGGGCAAGACGAACCTCATCACCGTTGAGGACGACGGCAACGGCGGCGCCAACCTGTGGCTGTTCAAGCCAGTCGGCGTCGGCCAGGTCACCGCACCGGTCATGATCGGCTCCTCCAACCTGACCGGCGCCTACGCGGCCCTGCCGGGCTGGAACTGGCTGAACATGGACCTCATCGCGGCCGGCAAGATCAAGGGCGACGCCTCCAACGGGGCCTACCCCGACCTGTGGGCACGCGACCGCACCACCGGCAACCTCTGGCAGTTCGACAACACCGCCACCAACAACGTCGAGGACCCGTACAGCCTGGGCAACCTCAACGCCGCGCACTCGGTCGGCCCCACCGGCAACACCGTGGCCCAGGGACCGCTGTCGGTCGCCGACTACCCGGTGCTCGTCAACGCCGGCAGCCCGGCCGTGGACAGCAGCGGGACCATCAGCCAGACCGGCTACCCGGCGCTGTGGGGCACCCAGCCCGATGGCCAGCTCAAGCTCCTGCCCGGCTCCGCCAACGGTCCGGTCACCACCGCCAACGCGGCGTCCGGGGCGTCGTGGTCGGCCTCCGCCGACGACATGTCCCGCAACGCCTGGACCCAGGTGAAGCAGGTCAGGAGCCTCAACGGCCAGGTCCCCACGTCGGCGAGCGGACCGATCCGCGTCGGCTACTCCCAGCAGTGCCTGGACCTGCCCGGAGCGAACACCAACAACGACACGGCTCTGCAGCAGTACTCCTGCCTGAACAACATCAACCAGGCCTGGACCTTCGGACCGGACGGCTCGATCCGCTGGGCCGGCAACACCAACAAGTGCCTGACCATCCGCTCGACCTGGGCGGACAACTACGGCACCGCCGACACCTCACCGCTGACCATCTCGGACTGCGTGAGCGTCACCGACCCGAACGACCCGCAGTTCGGCGCCATCAGCGGCGGACAGCGCTTCGTCGTACGCCAGAACGGTTCCATCAACGGCTATTCCCAGCTGTACAACCCGGCATCGGGCCGCTGCCTGGACAACGAGGCCAGCACCCAGTCCGGCGTCGCGCCGTGGCTGTGGGACTGCGCCGGCTCGGGCAACACCCAGCAGGCCTGGCTCGTGCCGGTCGGCTCGGGCTCGGCGCTGCAGACAGAGGCCGAGACGCTGTGGCAGAGCACTGCCACCGGCGGCAGCCTGTCGACCCAGACCAACTGCTGCGGCGTCACCTGGTCCAACAACGCCCAGGAGATGCTCAGCGCCACCGCCCCCAACGCCACGATGACCCTGTCGTGGTACGTCCCCTACGCCGGCACCTACTCGGTGAAGCCGGCGATGACCAGCGCCGTCGACTACGGCACCGTGACACTGACCGTCGACGCGGGTACGGCGAACCAGGCCGTACTGCCGCAAACCTTCGACGGCTACCACAACGGTGTGATCGTCAGCCCGTTCACGTTCGGCACCGTCACGTTCGCCACGCCCGGAGTACACACCTTCACCTTCACGGTGAAGTCGACCAACGCCGCGTCGACCGGCAACCGGTACAACGCCGGCGTCGACACGCTGGTGCTGCGGCCGGCCTCGAACGCCGGGCCGACGGCGCGCGCGCAGATCCCGAGCAGCGCCGCGGTCGGCAGCCCGATGACGGTGGACGCGTCCACGTCCATCGGCGGCGCGTACGCGATCACCGGGTACACGTTCGCGTTCGGCGACGGCACCGCTCCGGTCAGCGGAACGGCGGCCACCGCGTCGCACACGTACACCACGCCCGGCACGTACACCACGACCACCACGGTCACCGACTTCAACGGAGGCAGCGCCACCACCACCAACCGGGTCACCGTCCTGAGCAGCCCGGCCATCCCGAACGGCGACTTCGAATCGGGGACCCTGTCCGGGTGGACCGCCTCGTACAACGCGGCAACGACCACCAGCAGTCCTCACACCGGCACCTACGCCGGCCAGATCACCGCGCCCACCGGCGGCACCGGGTCCATCGAGCAGGTCCTCACCGGCCTGGCGCCGAACACCTCGTACACCCTCACCGGCTGGGTCCGCACTGACGGCGGCAGCACCATCCTGGGCGTCAAGCAGTACGACCCCGCCGGCGACAACGAGGACGCCACCACGACGGCGACCGGCTGGACCCAGCTCAGCGACCAGTTCACCACCGGCGCGAGCAACACCAGCGTCGACATCTACTGCTACCGATCCACAGCAGGCACCTCCGCCTGCGACGACATCACGCTGCTGGCCACTCCGCCGGCGGGAGGCGTGGCCAACCCCGACTTCGAAACCGGGAACCTGGCGGGCTGGAACGCCGCTTACAACGCCGGAGTCACCACCACCAACCCCCACTCGGGAACGTACGCCGGACAGATCAACGCTCCCACCGGCGGCAACGGGTCCATCGAGCAGGTCGTCAGCGGACTGATACCCAACACCTCCTACACGCTGACCGGCTGGGTCCGCACTGACGGCGGCAGCACCATCCTCGGCGCCAAGCAGTACGACCCCGCCGGCGACAACCAGGACGCCACCACGACGGCGACCGGCTGGACCCAGCTCAGCGACCAGTTCACCACCGGCGCAAACAACACCAGCGCCGACATCTACTGCTACCGATCCACAGCAGGCTCCTCCGCCTGCGACGACATCACCCTCACGCAGACCGCGGCAACCATCGCCAACCCCGACTTCGAAGCGGGATCCCTGGCCGGCTGGACCGCCGCCTACAACGCCGCAGTCACCACCACCAACCCCCACTCGGGAACGTACGCCGGACAGATCAACGCACCAGCCGGCGGCACCGGATCCATCGAACAGGTGGTAAACGGCCTCACACCCAACACCACCTACACCCTCACCGGATGGATCCTCACCGACGGCGGCGTCACCAACCTGGGCACCAAGAAATACAGCGACCCCACCGGGGCTGACGACACCGGCACCACCACCACCGCCACCACCTGGACCCAACTCACCACCCAATTCACCACCGGGCCTACCAACACCAGCGTCGACATCTACTGCTACCGATCCACAGCAGGCACCTCCGCCTGCGACGACATCACACTGACCAAGAACTGACCGAGAACCGACCGAGGGGCTGACCAAGCTCTCGTAGCACGCGACCTAAACAACCGAAGGGCGCTACCCAGCCGGGTAGCGCCCTTCAATCGCACGCAGTTGTCCGCCGAGCGCCCGGCGTCCAGTGAGATCAGCCCCCGGCCCCATCACTCCCGCGCCCCGCGCGTCGGCCGCCGCGCGTCCCCTGGCCGCGTAGGCGGCGGGTGACGTCGGCGGGGTCTTCGCGGGTGTTCGGCGCCCCGACGTTGCGTGGTTCTGAGATGACCACCGCCAGGGTGGTCACGAGGAGGATCAGCCCGAGGATGAGCAGTGTGGCGAGAAGACCACCGGCATACATGGTGACGTCTCCCTTCGTAGGGGTCAGACATCCCTTGTAGCCTTGATCTGCTGGTTCAAACGATGTCCGCGATGTGCCGGGCGATCTCGAGGGCGCTCGTCGCGGCGGGGGACGGTGCGTTCAGGACGTGGACCTGGTCGCGGGTGGTTTCGATCAGGAAGTCGTCGACCAGGGAGCCGTCGCGGCGCATGGCCTGGGCGCGGACGCCTGAGCCGTGGCGGACGATGTCGTCCTCGGTGACGGCCGGGACGAGGCGGGCCAGGCTGGCGGCGAAGCGGCGCTTCGAGAAGGAGCGGCGGACCTCGTCCAGGCCGGTCGGGAGGGCGTAGCGGCGGGCGAGGCGCCAGGTGCCGGGGAAGGTCGCCACTTCGGCGATGTCCTTCGCGGAGACGTCAGTCCAGCGGTAGCCCTCGCGGCGCAGCGCCAGGACGGCGTTCGGGCCGGCGTGGACGCTGCCGTCGAGCATCCGGGTCAGGTGCACGCCCAGGAACGGCAGCGTCGGGTCCGGGACCGGGTAGATCAGGCCCTTGACCAGGTGACGGCTTTCGGGCCGGAGTTCGTAGTACTCGCCGCGGAAGGGCACGATCTGGGCCGACGGCGTCAGTCCCGCCAGGCGCGCCACCCGGTCGGAGTGCAGGCCGGCGCAGTTGACCAGGGTGTCGGCGCGGATGATGCCGGCCGCGGTGGCGACCTCGACGCCGCCGTTGCGGCCGGGCCGGATTCCCAGCGCGGCGCTGTTCAGCCGCAGGTCGGCGCCGGCCTCGCCGAGGAGGCGGACCAGTGCGGCGCAGACGCCGGGGTAGTCGATGATCCCGGTGGACTCGACGCGCAGCGCGGCGACGCACGAAACTTCGGGCTCGTACTCGCGCGCCTCGGCCGGGGTGATCCGCTTCGCGGGCACTCCGTTGGCGACGGCGCGCTCGGCCAGTACGTCGAGCGCCGGGATCTCCTCCTCGCGGGTCGCGACGACGAGCTTCCCGCAGACCTCGACGGGTACGCCGTGCTCCCGGGCGAAGTCGACGATGGACCGGTTGCCGGCGACGGACATGCGGGCCTTGAACGAGCCCGGCTTGTAGTACAGCCCGGCGTGGACGACGTTCGAGTTGTGGCCGGTCTGGTGCGAGGCCCAGGCGGGCTCCTTCTCCAGCACGGTGACGCCCAGCCCCCGCCCGGCCAGCTCCCGGGCCACGGCCAGACCGACGATCCCGCCCCCGACGACTACGACACTGCGCACGATCGGCAGAGTACGCGACTCGGTGGCGACAGGTGCGAGAAACCGACAGTGCCGAAGCCCGGCCGGGCCCGAAGGAGCGGTACTTCGGAGCCGGCCGGCACTCAGGCTGCTTACACCTGTCTAAACCGCCGCCGCGGCTTCACCGCCGCCGGTCACGCGTACCTTCGCCCTCGCCCGCAGCGCGTCGACGGCCAGCGGCCCCGGCCCGACGATCGCGATCATGAGGAACGCCCACGAGTACAGCGCGGCTGGCTCGCCGCCGTTCTGCATCGGGAGCAGGGCCTTCTCCTGGTGCACGGAGAAGTACGCGTACGCCATGGTCCCCGAGAGCATCACCGCCGACGTCCGGGTGCCGAGTCCGATCAGCACGAGCACGCCGAACCCGAGCTCCAGGGACGCTGCGACCCCGCCGGGCCACATCAGGGGCGAGACCGTCTTGCCCGAGACGGGGAAGCCGGTCAATGTGGAGGCGCCGTGGCAGGCGATGAGAAAGCTGACCACTATCCGGAACAGTGATGAGCCGTATTCGGGCACAGGCTTCAGGGTGGACATCTGGTTCTCCGCTTCCGTGTCCGTCCGCCGGCCTGCGCCGTCGGACCGTGGTGGTCCCCCGGTACGGCCAGGTGTGGCCGACTGTCACAGAACGTTGAAATAAGGGGCCTGGTTCAGATGCGGCCGCGAACTTCGGAATCGGATGAAAGTTCCTGTCACCGGGCCGTTCAGTCCCGCCAGATGCCCGTCCAGTCGTAGAGCGGCGCCGAGGTCGCATACTCGCGAAGGTACGCGATCTTCCCTCCTTCGAGCCTGGCGATCGTCGCGCCACGGAGCCGGCGGCGTCGGCCATTCGCGCATCATGCCGGCCGATGCCAGTGGGGGTACCCCCTAATGGGTCCGACGGCCACCCGGTCGGCCAGGGGCTCGCGGCGGCGACTACACTGAGTTGCCAAGAATCAGGGTTCTGCCGAGCCCGGCGACGCGAGGAGGGGCGCCCATCGTGCCCGCAAGCGAAGGAAGAGGCCCGGCGGAGGCCTCTGACCGGCAGGTGAACAGCGTGTTCGACATCGACGAGGTGTCCGGGTACCGGACCGTCGTCAAATGCATGGGCCGCACGTTCTCGGCCGTGGCGGCCGACGGCGAGGTCACCATCAGCGACGTCACCGACATCACCCGTCCGGTCCGGCTCGGGGTCGCCCGAGCACGGGGCACCGACGGCCGATGGCGGATCGTCGGCCCGAACGAGCAGGACGTCCTGACCACCGCGAGCCTGCTGCACGCCGCCATCGCCCTGCGGCAGGCGGTCGAACCGGCGTTCGCGGCCCCGGCCGCGCGGAGCGAGTGAGCGATCCGGCGACCCCGCCGCACTCGCCCCACCGCACTCGCCCCACCACACTCGCCCCGCCGGGCGGCGTCCGGGTGACTACCCGGCCGCCGCCCACACCTCGTACATCTGTGTCCCGTGGCTGGTCGCTCCCGGGACCTGCGCCACCAGCGTGTATCCAGAGCCCTTCGCGCTCAGCGTCTTGTCGAGCTCGTCGTCGAGTGCCGCCGTCGGGCCGTGGTCCAGGATCACCAGATTGAAGTAGTGGTCCTGCAAAGCGCTCTGGTATGCCTGGACGCCTTGCAGCGCCTGGCCTTGCTTCGTCGTGTACGAGAAGAAGAACGTCGTGAACCACTCGTACGGCTGCGTCTTGTCCCGCAGGTAGTACCGCGGCACCTCGTTCTCCTCGGCGAGATACCGCTCATGCCCCTCGTGTACGAGCGGGCGGATGGCGGCGACCATCTTCGTCGAGTTCGGCCAGCCGTCGTAGAGCGGTACCACGGCGTGCGTGGCGTAGAGAGTCAGAACGGCCGCGATTCCCAACGCCAGGCCCGGAATGCGTTTGCGGACGTCCTTGTGCTGGAGACGCGCCAGACCGGCGATCGCCAAGCCGGCAATCGGTGCGGCGAACATCAGACCGAAGCCGAGGTGCTTGTGCAGAGACTGCATCTTGTGCAGATGCGCTTGGTAGACGGTGGCCAGCAGCGCCGAGCCCGCGAGGGTGGCCGCCAACAATGTTCGAGCCCGCGAGCGGTTGCGGCGGAGCGCTTCGAAACAGGTGCCGATCACGGCCAGCACGAACACCCAGCCGCACCAGACCATCGACAGCCGGACGATCGCCGACACGGGGTCGCCGCCCTGATCGCGACTGGTCGTGGTCTGCCTGATGCCGAGCTTCATATCAGGGCTGAGGGACATGTACGCGGCGAGTAGCAGCGCCACGACTCCGGCCGTCAACGCCAGACCGCGTACCAGTCCTCTGATCCACTGGGCACGGCGCGGGTATGAGTGGTCCGGGACTATGAACACTGACACGGCGATGACCGTGGGCACGTACAGCAGCGCCGCGTATTTGACCGCGACTGCCAACGCCAGTACCGGGGCTGCCGCCAGCACCACGACGACCGGCATTCGCGCCGTCCGCACCACGATCCAGAAGGCCGTCGCCAGCAGCAGGATCGCCAACGCGTCGTAGGTGGCGAACCGGCTGAGGAACAGCGTCGGCGCAGAGGTCGCGAACAGCAGCGCCGCAAGGATCGCCGGCGCCTGTCCGTACAGCCGCCGCGTGATCGTCCAGACGATTCCGGTGGTCGCGAGCAGGAAGAGCAGGCTCATCGCCCGGGCCGCCTCCAGGCCGCCGAGGTGGTCGGCGCCGGCGGCGAGAATCGGATAGAGGAACGGGGCGCCGGAGAAGTAGCTCGGGTAGGAGTCGTACGTCGGCGTGCCGTGCAGCTCCAACGCGAGCTCGCGGTGGCCGGCGTAGAGGTACAGCGACTCGTCCTCGAAGGCCGAGTTGGACAGCCGGTACGCGAGGACGATCTGCAGGATCATGATCAGCGCCAGCGGGAGCCGGCCGCGAAGCAGGGTGTTGATGCGGTCGCCGAAGCTCGATCGCCGCACATCCGCCGTTTCGGCGGCTTCGACCGCCGACCCGGCCGCCTCGGCCTCGGCGGCTTCGATCGTCGGCCTCGCCGGCCCGGCCGCGCCAGTCGCCTCAGCGGCCGCGAGCGCCCCGCCCTGTGGTCCCGGGCCGTCCTCGGCCGTGTCGGACCGGGATTCCACCGTCGTCACCGATTCACCTTCAGAATGTCGATCCGCTGATCCCCGGTCCCGAAGGTCGCCACGACCCCGGCGTGCCCCATGGCCGCCCGCACCGTCGGCAGCCCGTTCGGGTCCTGCCGGATCACGGACGTCGAGACGACGTAGTCGATGTCCTTCCACCCGTCCGGCAAGGTCCGCGCGACCGCCGGGTCCAGGTCCACCTTGTAGAACCAGATCACCCCGAGCCCGGGCTGGAAGCCCTGGTCGGCCAGGTCCGGCCACATCGCGTCGTCGACGACGATCCGGGTGTGCGCGTGGTCCGGGACGTGCGTCTTGATCCAGGACGAGGCCTGGGCGTACTGGTCGTTGGAGAACGCCGTGTCGGCGGTCGCGTCGCCGGTCTGCCACTGGGGCGCGATCAGCCCGATCAGCACCACGCCGCCGAACGCGGCCAGGTCGAGCCGCCGCCACGGCACGTCCCAGCGCCACCAGCCGCGGATCCAGGCTCGCGTCCGCTCCCGCAGGAGAACCTCGACGACGGCGTCGGCGAGCCCGGCGATCGAGACGGCGAAGAACGGGATCGCCTGGATCACGTACATCGCCGGCAGGTAGCCGTTCGGCCGGGCGCCCACGACGATCAGGATGACGCCGGCCAGCGCGACCGGCCGCAGCCGCCGCACCGCCAGCGCCAGGAACGAGCACGCCGTCCCGGCGTACATCAGGATCGGGTCCCGCACCAGCCACCAGTGCAGCGTCAGGTTCGACACCGATCCCTTGCGCAGGATGTTCCCCGAACCGGTTCGACCCAGCTGATAGGAGATGGCCCCGAACAGCGAGTTGTGCCCGGGTCCGGCGAACAGCTCGCCCTTGAGCAGCGCGTAGAGCGGATACTGCAGGACGATCAGCCCGGCCGCGGACAGGAACCCGACCACGGAGAACTTGCGCGTCGCCTTGTCAGAGCCCTGCCACAGGGCCCACAGCAGCGCCGGCGCGACGACCAGCATCGTCTCCTTCGACAGGATCGAGACCGCCGCGCAGGCCCCGGACCCGACGTGGTGCCACAGGTGCCGCTTCGGCGACAGCGCGAGCACGAAGGCGGCGACCATCCACACCACGGCGAAGTTGTCGAGGTAGATCTCGCGCTGCATGGTCACCGACAGCGGCGACAGCCCGAAGACCACGACGCCCAGCGCGGCGGCCCAGCGCGCCATGCCGATCCGGCGGCAGAGCACGTACACCAGCGCCGAGGCGACCGCCGTCACCGGCAGCATGATCACCCGGGCGTGCATCACGACCATGGTCCCGTGGTCGAACAGCGCCGGGATCCAGGACAGCGCGGCGATCTGGATCCAGCCCAGCGGCGGGTGGTCGTACCAGTAGCTGTAGTGCGCGAGGCCGTGGCCGTGCTGGATGGCCCAGGCCTGCGCCAGGTAGGTGCCCTCGTCGTCGCTGACGGTCGGGAAGTTGGCGATGTTCTTGCCCTGCACCAGCACGATGAGCGCCACCAGCGGCAGGCAGACCGACAGGTCGGGGTGGCGGCGGACGAAGTCCAGAGCCCGTCCCCACGTCAGAGCGGGACCCCGCGTCAGGACCCGTCCCGGCATCAGAACCCGTCCCCGCATCAGAGTGCGGCCTCGGCTTCGAGGTGCGCGCCGACGTGCTTGGTGAGTTCCCAGTCCTTGCGGCCGCGCGCCTCACGCCATACCGCGCGCAGTGCCGCCCAAGCCAGGATCAGCTGGTAGACCGGGCCGCCGAGGAGCAGTTTGACGTAGTGCCGCGGCCGTACCGGAAGCTGGTACTGCTTGCCGAAGTCGTGCAGCCCGACGGCTTCGAAGAAGAACGTCGCCAGCATCGGGATCACCGGCAGGAACGAGATCAGCGCGACCCCGATCGGCACGTTCGTGATGAGCGCTACGGTGAAGCCGAGCATGACCAGGACGCCGGAGAACGCCTGGAAGAACGGCGTCATCAGGGTGTAGCGGGCCAGCAGGCGCTGGCGGCGCGTGGGGAGCCGCTTCCAGTCCTTCTTCCGCAGCACCTGCAGGAAGCCCTGGTTCCAGCGAGTCCGCTGCTTCATCAGCGCGACGACCGAACCGGGCGTCTCCTCGCGGGTGACCATCTCCGAGTCGTAGGCGACGACCACCTTCGCCCCCTGCGACGACAGGCGGACACCGAGATCGCAGTCCTCCGCCAGACAGTCCTGGTCCCAGCCGCCGTTCGCGCGCAGCAGGTCGGTCCGCACGAACACGGTGTTGCCGCCGAGCGGGATGAAACCCTTGCTGGCGTGCAGGTGCAGCCGGCTGCGGAACCAGAAGAAGTACTCCAGGCAGTTGCGCAGGCTGTACCAGGACGAGTGGTAGTTGATGAGCTGCACGCCGCCCTGCACCACCGCGGCGTCGGTGTCCCGGAACGCGTGGTCGACGTGCGCCAGCAGCTCCGGATGCACCTGGTCCTCGGCGTCGAAGACCCCGACGACGTCGCCGCGACAGTGCGGCAGCGCGTTGTTCAGGGCCTTGGGCTTGTTCTTCTTCTCGTGGTAGTCGGTGACCACCCTGACCCGGCCCGCGTTCCGCGCGGCCAGAGCATGCGCCACCTCGGCGGTCTCCGGGTCGTCGTGGCCGACGATGACCAGGACCTCGTAGTCGGTGTGCGTCGACTCCAACAGCCGCGTCACCGTGCGGTCCAGGACCTCCTGCTCGTGCCGCGCCGGCACCAGGAGCGAGAACGACAGGCCGCAGTCGCCGTCGGGGGCTGCGAACTTCGTGGATTCGAGCGTCTCCGGGGTGCGCCAGGCGTGCAGCATCCACCACAAGGTGAAAGCCGCGACACCGAATTGGAACGCGGAGAACAAGACGATGGCGATTGAGAACATTGAGTGGATCCCCCTGAACGCGACCGGTCGACCCGGTGTGGCCCGCACTCAACACTTTCCCATGGCCAAAGCCAACCCTCTGGGAACGGAGTGTAAATTGTTGCGCACCGCGAACGCCGGGGCGCTTGGGCGCTGGTAGTTTCCGGCTTCCGGCACAATCGCCGGGATCCGGATCCGCGCAGGGGGTAAAGTGCTTCTTTCGGGCAGAATCACGCGAAGGCGAGTACGGCCGGCGCTGGCCGTGGCCGTCGTCGCCGCACTCGTCTCGGCGGTACTCGCCTTGCCCTCATCCACGGTCCGGGCCGACGTCACCACTGTATCGCAGGATACTTACAGGACCGGATGGGACCGGAACGAGCCCGCGCTGACGCCGGCCGGCGTCGCGTCGTCCTCGTTCGGGCAATTGTTCAGCACCCCGGTCGACGGCCAGGTGTACGCACAGCCGATCGTCGCCAAGAACACCGTGGTCGCGGCGACCGAGAATGACAAGATATACGGTCTGGACCCCGCCACCGGGGCGATCCGATGGACCGACGACGTGGGTCCGGCCTGGCCGATCACGAAAGTCTGGAGCCAGTGCACCGACCTTTATCCGAATATCGGCGTGACCTCGACCCCGGTTTACGATCCGGCCTCGGGATACGTCTATTTCACGGCCAAGGTGAATGACGGCGCGGATATCAACAGCCCCAACTGGTATGTGCACGCGGTGTCGCCGGTGGACGGCACCGAGAAGGCCGGCTTCCCGGTGCGGATCGGCGGCACGCCCTCGAACGACCCGCAGAACGTGCCCTTCGACGCCGAGCACGAGATGCAGCGGCCCGGGCTGCTGCTGCTCAACGGCGTCGTCTACGCGGCCTTCGGCTCGCACTGCGACAACGGCCCCTACCGCGGCTACGTCGTCGGCGTCTCCACGGCCGGCAAGCAGACCTCGATGTGGGCCTCCGAGGTCACCTGGGCCGGCGGCGGCGGGGGCATCTGGCAGTCCGGCGGCGGGATCGTCGCCGACGCCGACGGCGAGATGTACGTCTCGACCGGCAACGGCGTCTCGCCGACCGCGGCGCCCGGATCCAACCCGCCGCCGTATCTGTCCGAGGCGGTGGTGCACCTGAAGGTCAACGCCGACGGCTCGCTGGCGACAGCGGACTTCTTCTCGCCGACGAACGCGCACGACCTGGACAGCGCGGACAAGGACCTCGCCTCCGGCGGCCCGATGGCGCTGCCGGACAACTTCGGCACCGCGGCCCACCCGCACCTGCTGGTGCAGCAGGGCAAGGACGGCCGGGTCTTCCTGCTCGACCGCGACAACCTCGGCGGCATGGCGCAGGGTCCCGGCGGCACCGACGCCGATGTCAGCACCATGACACCGGGCACGGGCGGGCAGTGGGACCACCCGGCGTTCTGGGGCGGCGACGGCGGCTACGTCTACGTCGTCGACAACGGCGCACCGCTGCGGGCCCTGAAGTACGGCCTCGACGGCACCGGGACCCCGGTGCTGAGCCTGGCCGGCACCAGCAGCGGCGGCGGCTTCGGCTACACCTCCGGCGCGCCGGTCGTCACCTCCACGGGCAGCACCTCCGGGACCGCGGTGGTGTGGGTCGAGTACTCCGGCGGCTCCTTCGGCACCGGCGGCCAGCTGCGCGCGTACAACGCCGTGCCGGACGGCAACGGGAACCTGGCCCTGCTGGGCTCCTGGCCGATCGGGTTCACGTCCAAGTTCGCCACCCCGGCCACCGACAGCGGGAAGGTCTACGTCGGAACGCGCGGCGACGTGCAGAACGGCTCGACGCAGGGCACTGTCATGGGCTTCGGCTCGCCGACCACGGCGGCGCTAACCGCGGCCACGGTGGACCTGGGCAAGGTGAACGTCGGGGCCTCCGGCACCGCCACTCTCACCGTGACCGCGACCAAGCCGGTGACGATCTCGCAGATCACCGCGGCCGCGCCGTTCTCGGTGACGGCGCCCACGCTGCCGGTGACGCTGACCACCGGCGGCACGCTGTCGCTGCCGGTGACGTTCGCGCCGACGGCCGCGGGCTCGGTGACCGGGATCGTCGACTTCGCCACCGACTCCGGCACGGTCGGCGTCGGCGTGACCGGCTACGGCGTCAAGCCCGGCTTCAGCGCCTCGCCGGGCACGGTCGCCTTCGCCCAGCAGCCGACGGGGACAACGGACACGGTCAACGTGACCGTCACCAACACGGGTACGGGCCCTGAGACGATCAGCGGCACGACCGCACCCACGAACCCTTATACGGTCACCGGACTGCCGGCGGCCGGCACCGTGGTCCCGGCCGGCGGCACCTTCGCCTTCAGCATCACCTACGCCCCGACCGTCGCGGCCACGGACAACACCTCGGTCACCGTGAGCTCCACCTCCGGGACGCTGACCGTGCCGATCTCGGCCTCGGCCATCACCGGCCAGGCCGACCTGGTGTTCAGCCCCTCGACCCTGGCGTTCGGGAACGTCCCGGTCGGGGCCACCGCCTCGGCCTCGTTCACGGTGTCCAACACCGGCAACATCCCGACCACGCTGTCCAAGGCGAAGGCACCCGGCGGCGACTTCAACGTCCCGAACCCGATCCCCGAGGGCCTCGTCCTGGGCGCGGACCAGACGATCACGGTCACCGTCCAGTTCAAGCCTTCGGCGACCGGGGCTCAGGCGACTCAGTACACGTTGACGCCCGACAGCGGGCAGGGCGTGATGAACGAGCCGATCACCGGCACCGGTGTGCCGGTCCTGCCGACACCGCCGACCTCGTGGCAGGCGAACGGCGCGGCGACGCTGCCGGCCGGTGCGGCGGGCACCATCCAACTGACCCCGGCGGCGAACAACCAGCGGGGCTCGGCGTTCTACACCTCCGCGGTCCCGACGAACGGCCTGACCGCTTCGTTCACCGCGCGGATGAGCGGCGGCACCGGCGGCGACGGCTTCAGCTTCGCGCTGGTCGACGCCGCCAAGGGCGCGGCGACCGGGGTGGGCGCGGCGGGCGGCGGGATGGGCTTCTCCGGCCTGACCGGGCTCGCGGTGGTCGGTGCCTCGTCGTGGAACGGCAAGCTCGGCTACGGCGACTACGTGTGCCTCGCGCAGGGCCCGGGCGACGGCGGACAGGACGTCAACTGCCTCGCGGCGGCGAAACTGCCCGCCCCCTGGGGGTCGACGGCACATCAGGTCACTGTCACGGTCGCCGGTTCCTCGGTGAAGGTATCGGTGGACGGCACACAGCTACTGAACTACGCGCCGGCCGCCGGGGTCGTCCCGGCGAGCGCGTTCGCCGGGTTCACCGGGAGCACCGGCGGGCTGAACAACGTCATCGCCGTCAGCGGCCTGAGCATCGCGCCCGGGAACTCGGCGCCGGTCGGCCAGGCGCTGACCGCGAACCCGGGCTCGGTCGCGTTCGGCAACGTCGCGATCGGCGGCACCGCCGCGCAGAACGTCGTACTGACCAACAACGGCGGCATCACCGAGACCGTGACCTCGGTGACAGCGCCAACTGGCGCGTTCACCGCGACGCTGCCGGCGACGGGGGTGAGCGTCGCCCCGGCCGGGACGGTCACGGTGCCCGTGACGTTCACGCCGACCTCGTCCGCCGCCGGGTCGCAGGGCTCGCAGTTCGGCGTCACCACGACCTCCGGGACCGTCACCGTGGCCCTGTCCGGCTACGGCGGCACCGGCGGCGCCACCGCGACCCTGCCCGCACTGACCGACGCCACCTGGCGCGCGAACGGCACGGCCGTGGTCGGGGCGGGAACCACCGCCGCACCGGGCGGTACGGCCACGCTGACCTCCGACGGCACCACGGGCTCGGCCGGTACCGTCGTCAACAGCACCGCGGTGAACCCGATCGGGCTGACGGCCTCGTTCTCGGCGACGGTGTCCGGATCGGCGACGCAGGGCGCGGACGGCATGACGTTCGCCCTGCTGGACGCGTCGCAGACCACGAACACCGCACTCGGCCAGACCGGCGGCGGCCTCGGCGTCGCGGCCCTGCCGGCAACGTTCGTCTCCCTGAACACCTACGGCGACATGGGGATCTACGGACACTCGTCATGGTGCGCGGTCGGCACGGCGACCTTCGGCAACGCCAACCTGAACGCGGTCGCGTCCAACACGGCGATCCCGGCGATCCGGAACACCGGGGCGCACGCAGTGACCGTCACGATCACCGCGGCATCGCACGTCGTGGTCACGCTGGACGGAACGCAGGTGCTGGACGCGGCGGTCACGCTGCCGCCGAAGGTGCTGGTGGCGTTCACCGGCGGGGACGGGTCGCTGACCGACACGCATCTGGTGACGAACCCGGTGGTGAGTTATGCGCCGTAGTTAGTGGTGGATCGGGCGCCGTCGGGCGTCAGCGGGCGCCGTCGTGCGGGAGTAGCACGGCGGCGCCCGGCAGCCAGCAGACCGCGATCATGAGGTATGAACATCGTTGGTACCCGTGACGATCAGTGCCACGGCGCCCGGCCTGTCCCCGATGCCCAAGCGGCGAGGCTGTCATTGTCGATCAGCCGGATCCCGAGTCTGGCCGCGTAGTCGCGCGCCTGCCTGGTGAAACCACCAGTCGTGATGACAACGGCGACGTGTGCTCCATGAATCGCGAAACAAGTCCCTCCGAACCGCTGGAGATCCGGGCCGGACACATTGTTTCCCTGTGCGTAGCGTTTGGCCTGGATGACGAGTCGCCGACCATCCGGGGTGACGGCGACGACGTCCGCCCCCAGATCGCCGGAGCCTCCGACGACAGAGGTCTGCGAACACCCGTCTCTGGCGCAGAGATAAGCCAGCGCTTCCTCGAACTGCCGTGGGTTCATGGCGTGGTAGGTGGCGATCTCCCGCGCACGAAGCGCCTGCAGCTGCTCCGCGGCCGCTCTGTCGGCCTGGCTCTGCAGCCATCTCCGGTACCGCCAGCGCCCGAAGAGTCCGGTGCCCGCGATAGTCCCGATGATCAGGACTGCGCTGCGCAAGGGATCTCCAGCGCCGCCGTCAACAGCCACGACCAACAGCACCGGTGCGAGCAACAAGAGTAGCGACGGCATTCTGACCACGGCTTTCACCACAGCCACCACAGCCACCACAGTCACCGTCACGAGCCGGCCCGCAAGGATCGTCACGTCCGTCGTCGTCGAGGTCCGTCTGCGTGTCACGACACCACCTCCGCGGTCGCGTGCTCGAATGACGCCATCTTCATGAACCGAAGACGGCGAACACCAAATACCGGTGAAGCCGCAACCGGCGGCAACCGCGCCGCTCCACGTCGGCGGCGGCGACCACCCGATTCCGTTGGTTCACCTGGTCTCGCAGCGCCGCCGCTTCCGAAGAGAACTTCACTCGGCCGCCCGCCAGCTCGGCCGACAACTCCTTGTGCCGATCGGCCAGCCGGGTCGCTTCCTGAGCCGCCCTGACGTTGAGGTTGGTCTTCTCCAGCCGCGCTGAGTCTTCGGCTATGCGGTACTCGGCATCAAGGCTTGCGAGGTCGGCGCTCTTGGCGTTCCGCAGGGCGGACTCCTGGCCGGCCGGCAGCGAAGTCGGCGCGCTGCGCAGCGCCTCACGGGTCAGGCCGTCCCGCCACGCGAGCAGCGCCTTAGCCTTGACCTCCCCTATCCCCTCGATCCGCGTCCTGCTGCCGCCGGGCAGCAGGAAATACGCCATACGTGAGGAGTACGCGGCGCTTCCGGCGACGAGCGCGATCTGGACGTCGGCCGCGCTACGGACACCGTGTGCGCTGAGTGTGGCCGCCGCGGCCGGACCCAGGCCATTGATGCCCTTGATACCCTGGTGAATGGTGTGGCGACGGAGCCGGTCTTGGACGTGGGCGGTTCGGATCCGCTCGAGTTCCGACGTGATCCGTCTGCTGTGATCCGCCTCGACCCGCTGCTTGCGTTGAGAGATCGCGGACAACTGCCCGGCGAGTGTGCGGTCCACCCTCGCCACGTCGTTCACTCGCCTGGTAACTGCCTCGCGTTGGTCTCGGACCACGGCGTCGATCTGTTGTGAGATCTGCGTGTCCTGTCTGACGCGGTCCCGCTCCATCTGCTGGAGACGCCCCGCCGGATCGCCGAAGGCGGAGATCTGTTTCGCCCGTGACCGGCGTGTGTCACGGGCCGTCCGCCACTCCGGACGGGCTCGTCGGCCGAGGTCTGCGATCACAAGCCCGACCGCGATCACGACAAAGCCGAGGTAGGCCATCAGCGGGTCCAGGACTATGGCGATGAGTCCCAACGCCATCATGAGCAGTCCTGAGAGTGCGAAGACCGCATCGGAGGGCCGACGGCGCGTGAACCGCGCCGGCGCGGGGGCCGGTGTGTGCTCGATGTGGTCGTCGAGCCAAGCCGGACGACGGCTGGCGCCCGGCGCGGCAGATCCTGTGGCGATGTGGCCCGTGGGCGACTCTCCGATCACAGGATTTGTCGAGGTGCCACGTGGCGCCGGCGCGAGCTTCGGCATCGATTGAGTCGGTTTGCCCGCGAGCTCCCGGACCATCTCAGCGATCCGGCCGACCTCGCCACCGGTCGCGACCAGTTGGTTGAGCCGCCAGGACGCTGACGGGGTCGCGTAGTCCTCTTCGCAGGTCAGGAGATGCTCGGCATCCGCGGCCCGCAGGCGGTCCCACAAAGTCGAGTCAACTGAGAGCGCCATCAGCGAAAGGTAGATGACCCACGCGGAGAATCGATCGATGGTCTCGTTGTAGTCCCCTGAGTTCCGGCGCATGGGAGCCTGGTAGTGCCTGTGTCCCTCCTCGACGGCTCGGGCACTGGCGAGCGCCGGCACGAACATGCCGTCATAGTCGACGAGCCGCAAGGTGCCGTCGGGCGCCACCAGCAGGTTGCCGTGCTGGAGGTCGCCGTGGCCGATGCGAGCGTTTTCGAGATCCGCGACCAATGCGGCGAAACGGTCTGCGAGTTTGTGGACGGCCACGCGATCGGCGCGGTGCGTCTCCAGCCAGCTGATCAGACCCGTGCCGTCGACCCAGGCCATCTTGAGCACGGGCCAGCGCGTGCCGCGGACGAGTATTCCGTCTGGCAGGTAACTGAAGTCCATGCGCCAGGGTTGCGACAGGGAGCTGTCGTCGACACCGGCGAGATGCCGGCTGATGGCCTCGTACCGGCTGCGCTGATCGGCGACGTCGCGGGTGAAGCACTTGACCGCGTAGCGGAGTCCGCTCGGCGAGGTCATGGAGAACACCGAGGCGAAGTTGCCGGAAATCGGCCTGGGTTGCCTGAGGCCCGTCAATTCCGGTCGGCCATCACGCAGCTCGGGGTCCTGGAAGCAGATCCGCGGGTTCTGAATCGCCTCGGCGTAGTCGGCGCCACTGGGGAAGGTCTGGTTTCCTGCCATGGACCCTATCCGATGTCGAAGTGGACGAAGGCGACGTCGTCATTGCGCATGTCCCCGGCCGCCCGCAGCGCAGCGATGAAGTCCTCGAACTCCGAGGGTTCTCGACCTGCGAACTCGCGGAGGAGGTTCCACGGCTGCTTACCGGTTGCCGTACTGGTGAGGAACCACGCAGCGAGAGCGTCCGTCGCCATGAAGACGGCGTCACCGGACTCGCACTCACCAGTCGCGACTTTTACGTGCCTGGCGAGAAGCGCGGCGTCATGGTTACGGCTCCCCGCCAATGCCGGGGTCACACCGAAATCCGCCGGATCCGAGACGGGGAACGCGTAAAGCAGGCGGTCGTCACGGACGTGGAACAGGCACGTGTCCCCGAGTGCGGCCGCGTTCCATCGCCATCGGTCTTCGTCGGCACGGACGCTCACGGCGAGGGCCGTGGCGTACGCGCCGCGTTCGAGGCCCGGCTTCTCGTACCAGGCCACCGGTTTGCCGTCTTTCTCCCTGCGTTCGAGGTACGCGGCCAACCAGGAGTCCCACCCGCGTGCTGCCGCCGCGATCGCCTTCGCTGCGGTCGCCGGGGAGCCCACCGTTCTCGGCCTCCGCTCAACACGGCTGGCGAGCTCCTCCGCAAGCAGGCGGGCCCAGTCCCGAGCCAACAGGCTCTCCGATGCCCCATCGCACAGGACGGCCAGGAACGCGCCGGCGATCGGCTGGTCGCACTCGACCGGCGGCCACGCTACGAGAGCGTCTTCGCACTGGTCTGCGTCATTCCCGTCCTTCGGGACGAGGAACCGCGAAACATAGGCCGGTGTCGCAGTCACCGCAGTTCAGTGGCGCGAGTTCCGATGTCCAGGAACTGCACGACGGCACTGATGTCGGCGTTGTAGACGAAGCCGCGTGTCCCGTCGCTGACCTTCTTGCCCTGTGCGCCGGCATACGATCTCATGTGGCCGGGCAGCAGGCTCGAGATGCCGAACAAGGTGCGCGCGTGGGCATCCGGGAGCGCGGCATCCGTGTCCGGGAACTCGACGGGGGTGCCACCTACTGCGGAGACGTGCAGGTTGAACAACAAGACGCCGCCGTCGGCACTGGCCAGTGACGTGATCTCAGCGGCCGCAGCCGCCGGGTCACCGTCGGTCGACTCGCCGTCCGACAGGTTCAGCACGATCGGCGGAAACCCACCGGGATGCTCGTCGAGCCACTGCGCGATCAGCCGCCGCGCGTACCCGAGGGCGGCCACCATCGGCGTCCCTCCGTTGGCTACCGGAGTCATCCACACCGGAAAGCTCGCTGTCGTCTCGACCAGGCCGCCGGCACCGTCGGGAACCTTCTTCGACCGTTCCTCGACCCGTGCGGGGTTGTCGGCGATCTGGCTCAACGGTACGAGATCACGGCCGGACAGCGGGCCGCCGAGGGCCGGACCGACGGAATGGCCGTATCCGATGACCGCTACGTGGAAGTAGTCCCTGACACCCTCTTCCTTGGCGCATTTCACCGACAGCTCTGTAAGCAACCGGTTGATCGCATCCGAGACGACATCGGCTTTGCGCCCCGGTGCCTCGCCACCGATGGGATCCGACATCGACGCGGACTGGTCGACCAGGAACACGAAGCATCCGGGATTGGACCTGCTGATCTCGGCTGTATAGGTCATTGGCATCCCCCCAAGGATTCGACGGCCGCACACCGTTCATCAGAGCCCTGTCATGCGGCCGATCGCCCGATCATACAGCCGGTGACCGGCCGCGCACAGGGATTGCGCGGGTCCGGCACGCACTGACCGTCCCGCCGGATCGGCTCGTGCTACGCGATATCAGAGGGCAGCCACCCCAGGGGAAGACGCTCCAAGCCGATGACCACGTCAAGGCCGAGATGCTCGGCGAGGAGAGCCTTGAGATTGCTGCCGTCGATGAGCTCTATACGCCCCATCCGATCGGCGAATTCCCGGTCGGCAGAGCTGAACCACGAGGTCGCCACCAAGATGCCCTTGGCGGCGCGCTTGTCCTGGATGGTGCCCTCCAGCGCGCGCACCGCCTCGATGGGGATCACCTTGCTGTACCGCTTGGCCTGAATCACGCACTGCCCGCCGAGCACCGGATCGGGGTTGAAGGCGAACCCGTCCACGCCGTCGTCACGGCTGGCTTGGGTGACCCATGCTTTCAGCCCCATCGCCTCAAACAGTTGACGCACCAGATGTTCGAACTCCGTCGGGCTCAACTGCAGAAGATCCTTGCGGTGATCGAGCTGGGAAAGCACGTCCAGCTCCTCGACGAACTTGAACCGGCTGAGGTCGAAGGCGAGCACGGGGCGCACCCCCTCGAGGTCGTAGGGGTGCGGTGACAGCATGGCGTTCAGGTACTTCAGGCATGTGCCCGGGTCCAGGGTCGGCTCGTCGAGCTCGATCTCCTCGAAGTTCTCACGGGTGGTCTTCACGCTGACCAAGCAGGGATGGATGGGTTTGCCGGTCGCCGGGTCCTTGGCACGCACATGCCCGTTGACCAGAACCACGTCCACCAGACTCGGCGGACTGATCGCGAGCGCGTGGTCAAGAGCCCTCAACGTGAAACGCGCGGCCAGATCACGGAACATCTGTCGGATCTCGGCAGGTTTCCTCGGCTCGGCCACGATGGCAGCTTTGGAGGATGCGTAGCGGAAGCCGGCTTCGGCCGGGATCACCGATTGGCGGGGAAGCTCAATCTCGAGCAACAGCTCACGTGTCTCCGGGGCATACGCCGCGCGCACAGCGTCCTGCAGGTGCTCCGGATAGCCGATCTGCGCCAGCAGTTCAGCAACAGCCGCAGCCAGCGCCTCGGCGCCGCGGGAATCGAACTCGTCCTCCAGCGCCAGTCGGTGATGGTGCAACCCGCGCTCACGGTCAGCGAGAACCCCGGCGAAGGCAGCGACGCGCTGTTCCACTTCGGCCGTCCGGTGCGCGGCCTCGGCCTTCATCTCTTCCACCGCGGCTGCCTTTGCCGCTCGCGCCTCGGCGGCGTCGGCTTTGGACCGTTCAGCCTCCGCCGCCTTACGCGCCCGGGCCTCGGCGTCGCGTTGGCGCGCCGCTTCACGCTCTCGTTGCTGCTCGCGACGCTCCAGATCCCGCTCGATCTTGGCGGCGTCTGCGGCCTGCTGCTTCTTCTCCTGTTCGGCGCGTGCGAGATTCGACTTGTAGGTTGCCAACTCGCGCGCGTCGCGGTTTTTCTGCTCCTGGAGTTCGGCCTGCTGCTGGGCCCGCGCCGCGCGGTCCAGCGCCGCGGCCTGCCGTTTCTGTTCAGCTTCAGCATGGCGCTGACGTTCCCGCTGGGCGGCCAGCATCTGCTGCATCAGTGACTTCTTGCGCGCCATGTGGCCCCCCAGGCCGGTTCGATCCGGATACGCCGGAGTAAGTACCCTGACTCACCTCGGATCGAACCTGCCGATGACGGAATGCGTTCGCCGACTGACATCCCGTACACGAGCCAGCCTTCCGACGGTTCCGTCGGCTGGCCCCGGTGCCACGGCTTCCGCCCTCGTCGGCCAACTATGGGTTTGAGCTCTTCCTCGGCGCTGTGGAGCACGGGGACCGGGCGGGGTTCTCGACTACCGCAAGGCAGTAGCGGAGGTTGCGTGGGTCGACTCCCCTGCGGTTCCGTCGGCTTCTCAGCCCCGCTCGAAAGTCCCGAGCGGATCGTCGTGCACCGGCACCCAGCCCAACTCACGCCGAGCCTTGGCCGACGTCAAGCGCTGGTCCAGCGCGAACGCGTCCGCGACGGGGCCCATCTGGGTGCGGGCCTGCTCGAGGGTGATCGAGGCTGTCTTGCCGCCGAGGCCGGCGCCGCGCGATGCCGCCTCGGCGACTTCCTTCATCGTCGGGTGGTTCTCGCCGACGCCGAGGTAGACCGATCCGGGTTGCGCCGCGAGGGCGGCGGTGTAGAGCGTGGCGACGTCGTCGATGTGGATCAGTGACCAGTGGTTGGTGCCGTCGCCGATGTACGGGACGGCGCCGGCGCGCTTGCCCGGGGTGATGAGGAAGTGGTCGATCAGCCGGTTGTCGCCGCCGTAGAGCAGGCCGGGTTGCACGACGACCGGGCGGCCTCCTTCGGCGGCGCGCGCCAGGACCTGGTCCTCGACCGGCTTGCGCCATGCCACGACGCTCGGCGGGTTCCACGGTGCGGTCTCGTCCTGGACGCCGTCGGTGTCGCCGTAGACCCAACTGCCGCCGGTGTGCACGTACGTGCCGGGCCCGACGCCGTCCTGCATGGCGGTGGCCGCGGCGAGTTCCGTGTCCGGGGAGTCGGCCTGCGCGAGGTGGATCACCGCGTCGGCGCGGGCGGCGGCGTGCCGGAGCACGTCCAGGTCGGCGAGGCCGCCGTGGACCGCGACCGCGCCGACGCCCGCGACGGCCTGGGCCGACTGCTCGCTGCGCGCCAGTGCCTCCACGGTGTGGCCGTGGCGCAGCAGCTCGGCGATCGTGGCCCGGCCGATGTAGCCGGATCCGCCTGTCAGGAAAATCTTCATTTGTCGTCCTCCACCGCTCTCGGGTTCGTCTCCACGATGCGGCTTGATCGACGCCGGCGTCCAAGACCTCTTCGGCTCTCTGTGATACCCGCAGGGCATCACAGGGTGCGAAACAGGTCTTGGGCAGCGTGGGGCCGGGAGGCCGAGAGTGGACGTGTCGCAGCGGCAGCGGCCGCCGGCGAAGCTCGAACGCTCTACAGAAGCTCGAACGCTCTCCAGAAGGTGGTACGACAATGGCTCACGTACTGATCACCGGGTCCTCCGACGGCCTCGGCCTGATGGCCGGCCGGCTGCTGATCGCGCAGGGCCATTCGGTCACTTTGCACGCTCGCAACGACAAGCGCGCCGAACAGACGCGCGCCGCCGTGCCGGCCGCCGAGGACGTGCTGGTGGCCGATCTGGGGTCGCTCGACGGGATCCGGTCGCTCGCCGCCGCGGCCAATGCGGCGGGCCGGTTCGACGCCGTCATCCACAACGCCGGCCTCGGCTACCGCGAGCCGCGCCGGGTCGAGACCGCCGACGGCCTGTCCCAGCTGTTCACGGTCAACGTGCTCGCGCCCTACCTGCTGACCGCGCTGATGACGCGGCCGGACCGGCTGGTCTACCTCAGCTCGGGCATGGCCCGCGGCGGGGATCCGGACCTGTCCGATGCGCAGTGGGCCGGACGCCGTTGGAGCGGTTCGCAGGCCTACAGCGACAGCAAGCTGTTCGATGTGCTGCTGGCGTTCGGTGTCGCGCGCCGGTGGCCGGACGTGCTGTCGAACTCGGTGGAACCCGGGTGGGTCGCGACGAAGATGGGCGGCCGCGGCGCGCCGGACGATCTGGATCAGGGCCCTGTGACTCAGGCCTGGCTGGCCGTCAGCGACGACAAGGCCGCGCTGGTCACCGGTCGGCACTTCTACCACCAGCAGGTGCGCTTCGTTTCCGCCGAAGCGCACGACGCGGCGGTTCAAGACGCGCTCCTCGACTACTGCGCCGAACTCACCGGCACGGCGATCACGGGGACCACGGCGACCACAGGGACCACAGGGACCACAGGGACCACGACCATCCACGGCTGATGAAGCGCACAGTGGCCGTCTGAGCGTCCCGATCCCCCACATGGCCCAGCGCGCCACTCTGCCCGAGTCCCGTGGAACAAGTCCGATCAAACCGTCACACTTACGGTGTGCGTATGTCGCTCGTTCCATGGTGGACGCTGCTGTCATCCGGCGCGGCCCCGGTCCTGCTGATCGGCGGCTGGACGGCCGCGGAGGATCGGCAGCCCGCGGGCTTCGATCCGCTCAGCCACACCATCAGCGCGCTGGCCGCCGAACGGGCGACCGACCGGTGGTTGATGACGTCGGTGTTCGCCGGCATCGGATTGTGCTATTTCCTCACTGCGTACGGGCTCAAGCGAATACGGCCCGCGGGGCGGATGTGCCTGCTCCTCGGCGGTACCTTCTCGATCGCGGTGGCGGCCTTCCCGGAGCCCGGCGACGGCGGCACCACGCCGCAGCACGTCGTGGCCACCGGGATGGCGTTCGCGACGCTCGCGGCCTGGCCCTGCCTGGCGATGGAGGACGGTCGGTCCACCCCGTGGCCGCTGCGGCCGGCGACGTCAGCCGCCTTCACCGCGCTGGTACTGGTCAGCGCGGCCTGGTTTCTGTTCGAACTGAACGGTCACGGCTATGCCGGGCTCGCCGAGCGCGTCGTCACGGGACTCCAGTCGCTGTGGCCGGTGATCGTCGTCGCCGGGCTTCGGTACTCGACCCGTCAGCAGGGTCGCGACCAGCCCGACTACGAAACCGGCCAGCGCGGCCCACGGCAGGCGCCCGCCTGGCGCGAAGCCGTCCACGGCGAACGTGGCCAGGCTCTGAGCCGCGGCCGCGATGCCGACCACCAGCAGCACCGGTGACCACCACCCGGCCGGGCCGACGCCGCCGGGCAGGCGCAGCATCGGCCGCTCGGCCCAGGTGACGGCCGCGACCACCGCGACCAGCAGCACCGTCAGCAGGGCCAGCCAGACCACCCGCACCTCCCACCACCGCGCGCTGCCGATGGCGGGCTGCGCGAACACCCCGGTGGTGTAGAAGGCGATCGCGACGATGAGCGCGGGCACGAAGTGCCACAGGTAGACGTTCATGACCACGCTGTTCAGGCGCTTCACCCGCGGCCACAGGCGCGGCCCGGCCAGCCGCCGGGAGGCCCAGGGCTCCGCCGCCAGCACCAGACCCGACTGGGCCGCCGCGAACGCCAGGAGGGCGATCGAGGGCGGGTTGGTGTTGCCGGAGCCGACCATGTCGGCCTTGTAGGTACCGGACGCCACCAGGCCCACCAGCAGCGCGGCCCCGACTACGGCCATCACATACGGACGCCAACGCGGCGTGGTCAGCCTGCCGTCCAGCCACGCGAAGCCCCACTGGTGGATGCCGCCCCACACGAACAGGTAGTTGGCGTAACCGACGAAGTGCAGGCCGGGGACGGTCCTGACCACCGCGACCAGCGCGGTCGCCACGGCCATCGCGGCCGGCACCGCCAGCCCCCACCGCCGGTGCGCGGCCAGCAGGACCGGCGTGAGCGCGTTGAGCAGCAGGTAGACCGGCAGGAACCACAGGTGCAGGGCCATGAGCCAGGCGATCTCGGCGAGCTCCGCGTGCGGCGCCCCCGCCGCCTGCGCGATCACGACCGCGACGATCGCCACGGCGATGTAGACGGCGGTCGGCCACAGCAGCCGCATGACCCGGTCGCGGACCCACCGGGTCCAGCCCTCGCCCCGGGCCTGGTGCGCGGTCCAGGACCCGGCGTTGACGTAGCCGCCGACGAGGAAGAAGACCGGCATCACCTGCATGGCCCAGGTGACCCAGCGCCCCCAGCCGATGAAGTCGATCGCGTTGACGCCGGACAACCGCCCGTGCTGGTAGGTGACCGAGACCAGGAGCCAGTGGCCGTAGACCACCCCGCTGATGGCCACGACCCGCAGCAGGTCCGCGTAGCGATTGCGCGCCATGTCGTCCTTCAGCCGGCTTCGGTCGAACTTCGAGATGTTCGAGATGAAGGGGGCCTACCCGGGTCTGGGGGAATTATTGAGGCTTCGCACATGCGTTCGCATCGCGCTAGTGGCTCCCCGGTCAGACCGGCGGCATCAGATCGCTGTCGCTGACGGTGTACAGCAGCGGAGGGTAGACGAAGTCCGTCTCGTTGTTCTCGCGGCGGCGTAGTCGGTAGAACTCGCGCTGCTGCTCGTCGTCGGCCGACGTGAGGCGCGCTTCGGGTGTGAGATAAGCCTGTCCGTCGCGGAACCGGACGAGGGTCTTTGATGTTCGGAAGGTCACGCCCAGCCACTGGTTGTCCGCCGCCTGGGCGGACGCGTCCAAGGTGATCTTGTGCTTGAGCCGCCGATTCGCGTCGACCGAGAAGGCGACGATGCTGTTGTGGGTGAGCGGGATCTCGAACTTCTCGCCGCCGGATTCCTTTGGTTCGAAGGTCAGCTTCCTCGGCGGGCCCGCTTCGGGATTCCGGTAGCACGAGAACACGGCGATGAACGACTCGGCGGCCAGATCGAGGGCCTGGTCGGAGTGGCCGCCCATGGTCGTGTAAGCGTTCGTATAGGTCTCGATGAGGGCGTTGTTGAAGCCGACCGGAATTGCCGCGCGCTCTTGAATCTGCTGCGCCAGCCGCTCGTGCAGCGGCCGGAAACGTTGCGCCGGGCTGCGGTATCGCGTGGTGGTGCGTACGAGCGGTACGCCGCCCGCCTCGTCGACCCTGGTGAGGACGGCGCCTCGCCGGCCTTTTCCGACGTCTTCCCAACTCACCGAGGCGGACAGCTCCGCGAAGAGATTCGCCTCGGTCGGCAAGGAGTACGACAGGATCTCATCCGAGATCTCAGACCCGCGGGGCATCGTAGTCTCCCGCGTTCATGCTGAAGAGAATGTCGTTGCCGTAATCGATGAAGGACGAGGTCCTGTTCTCCTCCGCGTACAGCCTGCGCAGCTCGTCCATGCCGTCCGGCGTGGGCGCCTCCAGTTCCACCAGGTCCCCGGCCAGTTTGAGGAACGTGCGGCCGTCCTTATGAACGGCTTCGGCGTTCGAACAGCGCACGACGTATCCCAGGCGGGTCGGGAGCAGTCCGGCGTCCAACATCGACGGCCGGATCTCGTGCGTATAGAGGCGGTTGGTGGACAGCGGCATGAAGAACGCGGAGCCGGGATAGAGCGTCACAGTGAACTGCGAAGGGAGCCCGGACTCCTCGGGTCGTTCGGTCGACTCCTTGAGGCGGAAGTGGAGTTTGGTCAGCCCACTGACGCCCTTCACGCCGTAGTCGAAGCTGTCTTCGGCGAGGGGCTGTAGCTTGTCGAGCTGATCGTAAAAGGTGCAGAACGCCATGATGCCGTTGACAGGCATGTCCTTGGTCTTGTCCGCGTGAGCCGAAATCTTGGCCTTGGCCTGCTTGCGCTCAGCTGTGGCGAGCGTGTTGTGGTAGATCTGCGCGAGGACGTGATTCAGCGCTGCCGGGTCCCGGAAAACAGCGGCGGCCTCGCGGTTCAGATCCTCGACGATGCGCGTGTCGGTCGGGCGGAAGTTCTCCGTCGGCCCCGAGAAGTTCGTGGAACAGCGCAGCAGGCGGAAGTGGAGTTCATCAGTGTTCTGTGTTACCGGCGTCAGATAGATCCCGCTGCGGTGGGCCGTCCCCGGCTTGCTGGACTCCGTCAGGGACTGGAACTCGTGCTCCGCACTGATCCGCCCGAAGTGGTCGTCGCCAAGGTCGAAGAATCGGCGGTAGTACACGCCGACGCCGCCCATGCGGATGGGGACCCGGCCGATATCGACGACGCTCCACGGATTGTCGACGTCCTCGCGGTACCCGTGTGACAGCTCGCGGACGACGAATACCCGGGAAACCTTACGCACCCGATAGCTGTCGATCTCGGCTATGTCGCCACAAAGGTAAACGGTCTTCTCGGCGAGGTCGAGCGAGCCCGCAACAAGGTCCTCCGGCGTGATGACGGACCCGAAGAAGTCCCTGACCACGTCGTTATCTTGCAGCTCGGAAGGCGCTACCAAGATACCGCCCGCGTCCTCGATGCACGCTTCCGTCAGCCCCGATGTTTTCATCGAACCCCCGTCCATCGGCCGGAAGCCACCGATGTTACTCGCGCCGCGCAACCACCCGGTACGCGTTGGAAAGCCGCAGGCGGCGTATCAGGGCCTTGGGAATGATCCGGTCGAGAATCGTCGCCGCGACCAAGGCCGGAACGCCAAGCGTCACGATCACCACGCGCGCCGTCCGCTTCACGCGCCCCGGGCGCTGCGGGAGCCACGGGGCCTCGTCGCGGGGGGCGAGGGCGTCCAGGACGAACCAGGTGGCGGCGAGGAGGTCGACGCGGTCGTGGGGTTCGGCGTGTTGTTCGGCGAGCACGGTGAAGCCGAGCGCGGTGAGGCGGGTGCGGAGGTTCTGGACCGGGGTGAAGTGCAGGTGTTGCGGTTGCAGCCAGGGGAGCCAGCGGCGGCCGAGGAGGCGGGAGTAGCGGCTGGCCGCGTCGGGGACCTCGATCAGCAGGAGTCCACCGGGGCGCAGCGCCTTGTGCGCCGCCTCCAGTTCCAGGGCCGGCTCCACGCTGTGCTCCAGGTAGTGGAACATGCTCACCACGTCGTAGGTCTCCGCGACCGACGACGCGACGTCGACGAAGCTGCCGCGGTAGCCGTAACGGACGCGGCCGGCGCGCTCGGCGAGTTCGGCGCCGTCGGTGAAGTCGAGGCCGTCGAAGGCGGTGTCCGGGAAGACTTCGCGTGCCGCCTCGCAGAAGTGGCCGTGGCCGGTGCCGACGTCCAGCCAGGTGCCCGGTGCGCCGGCGGAGCCGGAGACGCCGGGGACTCCGGGGACTCCGAGGACTCCGGAGACGTGCGGCAGCAACGCCTGCGCGCGGCGGCGGTATGTCGCGCCGCGGCCCGCGAAGATGCCGCCGCTGCTCTTCTCGCCGAGTCCGTCGTAGAAATCGCGGTAGTAGAACTCAAGTCCTTCTGAGCTCAGGCGCGGATTCTGGAAGATGTGCCCGCAGTCCAGGCAGCGGTCCAGGCGGAAGTCGCCGGGCTTGTGCTGGAGCAGGTCGGTGGTGTGCAGGCGCTCGCGGAGCCGGTCCGAGGCGCACCACGGGCAGACGGTGCGGCGCGGTTCGAAGAACCGCTCGAGGCCGTCCTTGAGGTCGGCCTCGTAGATGGGGCGGCGTAAGGCGATCGCCTCGGCGCGGCGAGGTGCCGTCGCGGTCGCGGCCGGTGCTCCGGCAGGCTCCGGGGCGGCGGCGGGCTGGTGTGTCGGCTCGGGCTCATCGGTCGGACCCACGCGAATTGAGTATCACAGCTCGCATCCCGGCGCCAGAGCGGCCAAAGGGCCGAAATCAGGGTTCGAAGCGCCGATCAGGGCGTTCGAGCCGCAAGTTTTGTCTCAGGGTCAGAAGACACCCTCTGTGTGCAATTTCGTTGATACAGCTTAACAGCGGACTATCTTCCGACATCACGTTCGATGTGCCAAACTCCCTACCCGTTGGTAACCATAAATCAGTGGCCTTACGGCCGCGCCGCGCGCAGGACGGAGCCGCGATGCCCGTTGCACGGGATCGACGAGACCTGGTCGTCGGGATCGGACCCTGCGGAATCCCGAACGCACGCCTGGCCGCGGCGGTCGGCCGGGGCGGTGGCACCGGGGTCGTGGACCTCGGCACCGGCGGGAGGGCGGCGCGCGAGGCGCTGGCCCTGGCTGCGGAATGGCTCCCCGACGGCTTCGGCGTCCGGTGCGGGCGCGGCTGCGCGCTGGAGCTCGCCGAAGCGGCCGAGCTCATCGGGACCGGCGCGAGGCAGATCGGTGCGGGACGGGTCGGTGCGGGAAGGGTCGGTGCGGGGCGGATCAACCTGGTCGTACTCGGCCAGGAAGCACCGTGGAGCGTGGACGAGCTGGCTGCGACCGGCTGCCGCGTCCTGGTCGAGGTCACCGACGTCGCCGAGGCGCACGCCGCCGCGACCGCTGGCGCCCACGGCCTGATCGCCAGGGGATCCGAGGCAGGCGGACCCGTCGGCGAGCTGAGCACCTTCGTCCTGCTCCAGCGCCTCCTCGCCGAGCCGGGCCTCGACCTCCCGGTCTGGGCCGCCGGCGGCATCGGTGAGCACACCGCCGCCGCGGCCGTCATCGGCGGCGCGGCCGGCGTCGTCCTCGACACCCAGCTGGCGCTGCTTCCGGAAGCCGAACTGCCCGAGGAGATCCGCACCGCGCTTCGTGCCATGGACGGCTCCGAGACGGTCGTCATCGACGGCCACCGGGTACTCCGCGCGCCCGCATCCGTCCCCATCGGCCAGGACGGGTTCCTGGCCGACCGCTTCCTGAAGCGCCACACCGACACCGCCGGCGCGGTACGGGCAGTGCGCTCGGCGATCATCGAAGCGATCCGCGACGAGAACGGCGCCGAATCCCTTGCCCCGCAAGGGCATCTCGCCGCCGCTCTCAGCCTCCGTATACCGGTGGCTCAGGGTCCGATGACGCGCGTCAGCGACCAGGCGTCGTTCGCCGCAGCCGTCGCCGACGACGGAGCACTGCCGTTCCTCGCCCTGGCGCTCGCGAACCGCGAACAGACCCGCGCGATGATGGAGCAGACCGCAGCCGCGCTCGGCGAACGTCCCTGGGGCGTCGGAATCCTCGGATTCGCTCCTGCCGAAGTCCGGGCCGCGCAGCTGGAGATCGTCAGGGAGCTGCGACCGGCGTACGCGATCGTCGCGGGCGGACGCCCCACCCAGGCCCGCGCCCTCGAAGACGTCGGCATCGCGACGTTCCTGCACGCCCCCTCCCCCGGCCTGCTCCGCCAGTTCATCACGGCCGGAACCCGCAGATTCATCTTCGAGGGCTCGGAATGCGGCGGCCACACCGGCCCGCGCGCGAGTTTCCCGCTCTGGGAGGCGCAGCTCGGCGTCATCGAGGACTGGCTCGCCGAGCGCGAGAAGGCCAAGCCGGCAACCGGAGCGGCGGCAGACGGACCGGCCGACGACCTCCAAATCCTGTTCGCCGGCGGCATCCACGACGCCCGCTCGGCCGCGATGGTCGCCGCGATGGCCCGCTCGGTGGTCGGCGCCGGAGTGCAGATCGGCGTGCTGATGGGCACCGCCTACCTGTTCACTGAAGAAGCCGTGGAACGCGGCGCGATCCAGCCGCTGTTCCAACGTCAGGCCCTCGCCGCCGACGCGACCGCCCTGCTGGAATCCGCGCCCGGGCACACCACGCGCGGCATCGTCAGCCCGTTCACCACCGAGTTCCAGACCCTGCGGCAGGAGCTGCGAGCCCGCGACGTCCCCGAGCGTGAGGCGTGGGAACAGCTCGAACAGCTCAACGTCGGCCGCCTGCGCATCGCCAGCAAAGCACTGATCCGTGAGGGCTCCGAGTTGCTTCCGGTCGACGAGGACCGCCAGCTTCGCGAAGGCCTGTTCATGGCGGGCCAGGTAGCGGTGCTCCGCGACTCCGTCACCACGGTCGCCGACCTGCACGCCGAGGTAACGGAAGGCGCGAGCGCGTTCTACGCCGCGAACGCGTCCGAGGCGGCCCGCGTGCTCGGAATACGCCCCGAATCCGAGGACTCCGCCCAAGAACCCCCGGCGCCGCTGGACATCGCCATCGTCGGCATGGCCTGCGTCTTCCCCGGCTCCCCGGACCTCGCGGCGTTCTGGGCCACGATCCTCGACGGCGCGGACCGCGTCACCGAGGTCCCGGCGGAGCGCTGGGACTCAGAGCTCTTCTTCGACCCGGACGCCGTCGGCTCTGCGGCCGGCCGAGGCACACCCTCCAAGTGGGGCGGCTTCCTCCCGCCGATCCCCTTCGACCCGCTGCGCTACGGGATCCCGCCGAACGCGCTGAACAGCATCGAGCCGGCGCAGCTGCTGGCGTTGGAAGTGGCCCGGCGGGCGCTCGTCGACGCCGGATACGGCCGGCCCGGCGTGGACCACGACCGCACCTCGGTGGTCTTCGGCGCGGAAGCTGGCAGCGATCTGTCCAACGCGGGCGTCCTGCGCACCACGCTGCCCGCCTACCTCGGCCCGCTGCCCGCCGAGCTCGACGCCCAACTCCCCCGGCTCACCGAGGACTCGTTCACCGGCGTCCTCTCGAACGTCATCGCCGGCCGCATCGCCAACCGCCTGGACCTGGGGGGCGCCAACTACACCGTGGACGCGGCGTGCGCGTCCTCGCTCGCGGCGGTCGACGTCGCGTGCAAGGAGCTCACCCTCGGCACCAGCGACCTGGTGCTGTGCGGCGGCGTCGACATGCACAACGGGATCAACGACTTCCTGCTGTTCTCCTCGGTCCACGCGCTGTCGCCGACCGGCCGCACCCGCGCCTTCGACGCCTCCGCCGACGGCATCGCGCTCGGCGAGGGTGCGGCCTGCGTCGTGCTGAAGCGGCTCGCGGACGCCGAACGCGACGGCGACCGCGTCTACGCCGTGGTCAAAGGCGTCGGCAGCGCCAGCGACGGACGCGCGCTGGGGCTGACGGCGCCCCGGCCGGAAGGCCAGCGGCGGGCGCTGGACCGTGCCTACCGGTCGGCGAGCGTGTCCCCGGCCCGGGTCGGCCTCGTCGAGGCGCACGGCACCGGGACCGTGGTCGGCGACCGCACCGAACTCAGTACCCTGACGAAGCTGTTCGCCGAGGAGGGCGCCGAGCCCGGAGGCTGCGCGCTGGGCTCGGTCAAGTCCCAGATCGGCCACACCAAGTGCGCCGCGGGCCTGGCCGGACTCGTCAAGACGGCGCTCGCGGTGCACACCGGCGTGCGGCCGCCGACGGTGAACCTCACCAGCCCGAACCCCGCGTGGAGCGCCGCCGAGAGCCCGTTCGCCTTCCGCGCCGCCGCGACGCCCTGGGCGGTGGCGCCGGGCGAACGCCTCGCGGGCGTCAGCGCTTTCGGGTTCGGCGGCACCAACTTCCACGTCGTGCTCTCAGGACACGAACACGCCGTGGATCCCCGCCACAGCCGGGCGGAATGGCCTGCGGAGCTCTTCGTCTTCCGTGGTCCCGATCGCGCCGCCGCGCACCGCGCCATCAGGACACTGCTGGACCGGACGACCGCCGACTCCGGCAAGACCCCGTGGCGGCTCCGCGACCTGGCGCTGGCCGCGGCCCGGGCATCCGACGCACGGACCGATCGCGCCTGGATCGCCCTGGTCGCCTCGGATCTCGACGACTTCGCGTCCCTCGCCGAGCGCGCGCTGGCCGGTGAGCACGATCCGGCCGCAGGGCTGCACCAGCCGCCCGACGAGGTGTTCTTCGGACCCGGCGTGCCGGAATCCGGGGGCACGGCGTTCCTCTTCCCCGGGCAGGGCAGCCAGCGCCCCGGGATGCTCGCCGAGTTGTTCGTCGCCTTCCCCGAGCTCCAGCACTACCTGCGGCTCGGCCGCGAGTGGGCCGACGTCCTGAACCCGCCGCGCGCCTTCGACGACGCCACCGCCGCCGAGCAGGACCTGCGCGTCCGCGACACCCGCGTCGCGCAGCCGGTGCTCGGGATCGCCGGGCTCGCCGTGGACCATCTGCTGCGCAAGCTCGGCATCCGGCCCGACGCGGTCGCCGGTCACAGCTACGGCGAACTGGTCGCGTTGGCCAGCGCCGGCGCGCTGGATCCCGCCGCCTTGCTGGACGCCAGCCGGGGACGCGCGGAGGTGATCCTGGAGGCGGCCGGCGACGACCCGGGTTCCATGGCCGCGGTCGCCGCGGGGAGCCGGGACATCGTCGCGGTACTCCAGCAGCACGGGCTCGCCGACCGGGTGATCCCGGCGAATCAGAACTCTCCGAAGCAGGTCGTGATCTCCGGCCCCACCGAGGCCGTGGACGAGGCGGTGTCCCGGCTGCGGTCCGCCGGGTTCGGCGCGAAGCGCATCGCGGTCGCCTGCGCGTTCCACAGCCCGGTCGTCGCGGCGGCGGGTGAGGCGTTCGCCCGGCTGCTGAAGGACGTCCCGGTCCGTGCTCCCGAGACGCCGGTCTACGCGAACCGGACGGCTGCCCCGTACGGCCCGGGCGCCGACGACGTCCGGGCCGAGCTGACCGCGCAGATCGGCTCGCCGGTGCGCTTCGCCGACGAGATCGAGGCGATGTACGCCGCGGGCGTCCGGGTGTTCGTCGAAGCCGGTCCCGGCAGGGTTCTGACACGCCTCGTGGACGCGATCCTGGAGGACCGCCCGCACCTGGCCGTCGCCTGCGAGGACAAGCCCGGCGCCGGGCTGCGCGGCCTGCTCACGGCCGTGGCCCGGCTGGCCGCCTCCGGCGTCGCGCTGCGCACCGGTTGGCTGTTCGAGGGCCGCGACGCCCGGGACGCGTCGACCGCGACCGCGGCGGCCCGGCCGGGCTGGACGGTCGACGGCCACCTCGTCCGCACCGCCGACGGGTCCTGCGTGCCCGGCGGTCTCACCCCGGCTCGACGAATCTCCCTGGAGGGGAGCATCTTGACGCCCGATTCCGTGACTCCGGCCGGCCCGGCCAGCCAGGACGCGCTGCTCGCCGAGTTCCTGAGAACCAACCGCGAGATGATCGCCGCGCAGCGGGACGTGATGCTGGCGTACCTCGGTGGTGCGCCGGGGGCCGGGCGCGTGGTGTGGCAGGACCCTGAGAGACCGGCCGCGCCGTTGGCCGTCCCCGCGATCGCCGCAGCGCCGGTGGCCGCCGCGCCCGAGCCACCGAAGCCGGACCGGGCCGAGGATCCCGCCGCCGATCTGCTCGGCACGATCCTGGGGATCATCAGCGCCCGGACCGGATATCCGACCGACATGATCGAGCCCGACCTCGACCTTGAGGCGGAGTTGAGCATCGATTCCATCAAACGCACGGAGATTGCCGGGGAGCTTGCCGAGCGCCTGGGGCTGGCGGCTGCCGAGCTCGAAGACGAGCAGTTGGAGGAGCTGGCCAAGGCGCGGACGGCGCACGCCATCGCCGACTGGCTTCGTGCGCACCTCGACGGCGATTCCGAACCGGATGTGTCGAGCGGCGCTCCCGCGTCTTCGGGCACTGGCATGGCGATGGCGGCGGCCGCGCCGAAGCGCTTCGTCATGCGCGAGGAGGAGCACGGCTTCGCAGGGCCCATTGATACAGGAGTACTGGCCGGGGCCCGCTTCGCGATCGTCGGAGCGGTCGGCACCGGGGCTGTGGAGCAGGCGCTGGCGAGTCGGCTCGCGGAGCACGGCGCGACCGTCGGCGACAGGGTGCGTGCTGACGGGATCGTGCATCTCGGAGCGCTCGGCGCCGGCGACAGCGAGGAAGCCCGGCTACTCCCGCACGGTTTTGCCGAGATCAAGGAGGCGTTGGCCGGATCACCGCGGTGGTTCGTCGCCGTCGCGCCGGCTCAGGACCGGGTCGCCGGCGCGGGGTTGCGCGGTCTGTGGCGCACCATCGACCGTGAATATCCGCAGACCACCGCGCGACTCGTCGAAGTCGACCGGGACGCGTCTGCCGAAGACCTCGCGGCGCAGATTGTCGAGGAGATCGTCGGGGCGGACCGGGAGCCGGTCGTCCTGCGATCCGAGGGGCTGCGGCGCCGGATCACTCCGGTGGAAACCCCGCTGGGAGCACTGGCCGCGAGCGGCGCCGGACCGGCCGGGGACGGGGCTGCCGAGGTGCAGGCGCTCGGGCTGGACCGGGACTCGGTCGTCGTTCTCGTCGGGGGCGCGCGTGGGATCACGGCGCACGTCGCCGAGGCCGTGGCGGCTGCGTGTCGCTGCCGCGTGGAACTCGTCGGCCGGACGCCGTTGCCGGACTGTGCCGAGCCTGCGGCGACGGCGTCGGCCGCCGACGGGGTGGCTCTGCGGGCCGCGCTCATCGCCGGCGGGCTGAGCGCGCCGGCGCAGATCGAGCGCGAGGTCGGCCGCATTCTGGCCGGTCGCGAGGTGTCTGCGACGGTCTCGCGGATCAGTGCTCTGGGAAGCACAGTGCGCTACCACTCGCTCGACGTGCAGAACAGCGAGGCGCTGCACCGGCTTTTGAAGGGGATCCACGCCGAGCACGGCCGGATCGACGCGGTCTTCTACGCGGCCGGCGTCATCGAGGACAAGCTCATCGCCGAGAAGGATCCGGCGTCCTTCGCTCGCGTTTTCGCCACCAAGGCCGACGGTGCGCGGGTGTTGCTGGCAGGGCTCGATGATCTGCCGGAACGGCCGCGGTACACGGTGCTGTTCGGCAGCATCGCGGCGGTGTTCGGCAACCGTGGGCAGGGCGACTACGCGAGCGCCAACGACGCATTGGAGGCGTTGGGGGCGGATTGGTCGGCTCGGACTGGGGCGCACTGTCTGACTGTTCATTGGGGGCCATGGGCGCCTTCGGCCGAGCATGGCGGGATGGTGACGCCGGAGCTGGCGCAGTCGTATGGCAAGCGGGGTATTGCGCTGATCGATCCCGAGGAGGGGGTGTTGGCGCTGCTGCGTGAGCTGGCTTGGGGCGACGGCCCGGCGGCCGTGGTCTACACGGCTTCGCAGTGGTGAGCACGAGCGAGGCGGCGGGCGCGGCGCCGGTCGCCGTCGTCGGGATGGCGGTGCTGCTGCCCGGGGCGCGCGACCTCGACGCCTACTGGCGCAACCTGGTCGCCGGCACCGACTGCATCACCGACGTCCCGGCGCACCGCTGGGACCCGGAGTTCCACGACCCCGCGGCGGATCCATCGCGGCCGGACCGGATCTACACGCGCCGTGGCGGCTTCGTGGACGAGCTCGCCGAGTTCGACCCGCTCGCGTACGGGGTCATGCCGGACTCGGTCGCCGGCGCCGAGCCGGACCAGCTGATCGCGCTGCGGGTGGCGGCCGAGGCCATCGCCGACGCGGGTGGTCGGGAGCGGCTGCCGGGCGGGGACCGGGTCGGCGTCGTGCTGGGGCGCGGGGGCTATCTGACGCCGGGCCTGGTGCGTCTGGATCAGCGGGTCCGCACCGCCAATCAGTTGGTCCGGACTCTTCGAGAGCTGATACCCGGGCTGCCGCAGGAGCAGGTGGACGCGGTTCAGGCGGCCTTCACCGAAACGCTCGGGCCGAACCGCCCCGAGGCCGCGATCGGGCTGGTCCCGAACCTGGCGGCGTCCCGGATCGCGAACCGGCTGGACCTGCGCGGTCCGGCGTACACGGTGGACGCGGCGTGTGCCTCGTCGCTGGTCGCGGTCGACCAGGCGGTGGCCGAGCTGGCGTCAGGACGCTGCGACGCGATGCTCGCCGGCGGGGTGCACCACTGCCACGACATCACGTTCTGGAGCGTGTTCAGCCAGCTCGGGGCGCTCTCCCGGACGGGGCGGATCCGGCCGTTCCATCGTGGGGCGGACGGGATCCTGATCGGCGAGGGCACCGGTGTGGTGGTGCTCAAGCGGTTGGCGGACGCGGTCGCGGCCGGCGACCGGATTTACGCGGTGCTCCGCGGTACCGGCGTGGCCAGCGATGGACGGGCTGCGAGCTTGCTGAATCCGGAGCCTGCCGGGCAGATCCGGGCGGTGCGGGCGGCATGGGCGGCGGCCGGGTTGGACCCGCTGGCCGCCGACGCGATCGGGTTGCTGGAGGCGCACGGTACGGCGACGCACGCTGGGGATCGTGCGGAGTTGATGACTATCGCAGAGGTCTTCGGTCCGGCGCGGACTGATGAGGGCGGTGTGGACGGTGCGCCGGCGCTCGGGTCGGTGAAGTCGATGATCGGGCACACGATGCCTGCGGCGGGGATCGCCAGTCTGGTGAAGGCTGCGCTGGCGGTGCATCACGGAGTGCTGCTGCCGACGTTGCATTGTGAGGATCCGCACCCTGATGTGAAGAGCACGCGGTTTCGGACGTTGGCCGAGGCCGAGGAGTGGCCGGAGGCTGGGAGCGGGGTGCCTCGGCGGGCTGGGGTGAATGCGTTCGGGTTCGGGGGGATCAATGCGCATGTTGTGTTGGAGCAGGCGCCGCGGGAGGTGAGGCGGCAGCGGCGGGCGTCAGGCGTTGCGGCTGGTACGGCTGGTGCGGCTGGTGCGGGGCCTGAGCGGGAGATTCGGCTGGCGGCCGACGACCTCGGGACGCTTGCCGAGATGCTCGACGCGGTGGAGTCGGAGCGGGACCCTGTCTCGTTGTGGCGGCGCGGCAGCGGTGATTGCCGGATCGCGATGGTCGGCCCCACGGCGCGGACCTTCAAGCTGGCGCGGCGCGTCATCGCCAATGGGCAGCCGTGGCGCGGGCGCGGCGATGTGTGGTTCACTCGGCGTCCGCTGCTCGCCGAGCGCGGCGCCGAGCGGATCGCCTTTGTTTTCCCGGGGCTTGAGGTCGATTTCGCACCGCGCGTCGATGACGTCGCCGAGGTGCTGGGAGCGGCGTGGGGAGCGTCGGCGGGGCACAGCGCGGACAGTGTCGGTTCGCATGGGCTCGGCGTGTTCGAGGTCGGTCGGCTTCTGGAGCGTGCGCTGCGGGAGGTGGGGATTCGGCCGGCGGCGGTCGCGGGGCACAGCGTTGGGGAATGGACCGCGATGGTGAGTGCGGGGATGTTGGCCGGCTCGGCGGTGGACGATTTCGTCTCGGGCTTCGACCCGGATTCGGTGCGGGTGCCGGGGTTGGTTTTCGGGGCTGTGGGGGCGGGGGCCGCGCGGGTCGCGGCGGTGTTGCCGCAGTATCCGGGGGTCGAGTTGTCGCACGACAACGGGCCGAGTCAGTGTGTTGTGTGCGGGCCTGAGGACACGATGGACTCGCTGTTGCGGGCGCTTCGCCGGCAGAACGTGTTGTGTCAGGTGCTGCCGTTCCGGTCGGGGTTCCACACGCCGATGCTCGAACCGTATCTCGGCCCGATTGTGGCGGCTTTCGAGGGCTTCGAGCTGCGTGCGCCGGCGGTGCCGGTGTGGTCGGCGACGCTGGCTGCGCCGTTTCCGCGCGAGGCGGAGGAGGTGCGGCGGGTTTTCGTCAGGCATCTGGTGGAGACGGTGCGGTTCCGGGAGACGATCGAGGCCATGTACGGCGCCGGGATGCGGGCGTTCGTGCAGGTGGGTACCGGGGCGTTGGCGACGGTGATCGGGGATGTGCTCGGGGAGCGGGATCACTTGGCGATCGCGGCCAATGCGCCGCAGCGGGACGGGGTGGCTCAGCTTCGGAGGGTCGCGGCTGCGTTTTGGGCTGAGGGGTTTGAGACGCGCGACGGGGCTTTTGGTGAGCGCGGGAAGGCTTCGGCTTCGCGGCGTGGGGGTTCGGCTTCGGTTCAGCTTGATCTCGGCGGGGCGCTTGTTTCTTTGGGCGACAGGGCTTTGGCGCTTGCGCCAACGCCGGTTGTCAGGGAACTGACGGAGCTCGACGAGCTTGCGGCGCGGCATCCGGTGGCGGCGGAAGTCGCGCTGCTCCTGCGGGAGACGGCGGCTAGCGCGGGTGCTGTGTTGGCTGCGCGGCAAGCCGGGGGTGTGGGGACGCAGGGACGGGAAGCGGCGGCAAGCGCGAGCGCCGCGGTGGCTGGGGATGTGGGCACGCGGGAGCGGCGGATCTCGCTCGCGGTCGACACCGAGTCGATGCCTTATCTCCTGGACCACTGCTTCTTCCCGCAGCGTGCGGACTGGCCGGATGTGACCGACCGGTTCCCCGTCGTTCCGGCGACCACGGTCATTCAGCACATGATGGATGCTGCGGGTCCTGGCGTGATCGCGGTGCGGGACGCGCGGTTCGACCAGTGGACCGCGGCCGCGCCGGCGACTGTCGTGGACGTCGTCGTTCGGCCGGGTGAGGGCGCGGAGTTCGCGGAGTTCGCGGAGTTCGCGGTCGAGTTCGGGCGGTACGCGCGCGCGACGATCGAGACCGGGACTGCGTTTCCTCGCGCGCCTGAGGTGTGGCCGGTCGATCTGGTTGGTGAGCGTCCGGCTTCCATTGCGGCGCGATCTCTGTATGAGGATCGGTGGATGTTCCATGGCCCCCTGTTCCAGGGAGTCAGGGAGCTGATAGCGATCGGGGATCGGCATGTGCGGGGTCTGATTTCCGCGCTGGACACTCCGGGCGCCATTTTGGACAACGTCGGTCAGTTGCTCGGGTACTGGGTCATGGACACGTTGCCCGAGCGGACTGTGGTGTTCCCGATGGGGATGAAGCGGATCGCGTTCTATGGGCCGACGCCGCGTGAGCCAGTGTCCTGTCATGTGCGGATCCGCAGCGTTGAGGACACGGTTGTGGTCGCGGACGCTCAGCTCGTCAGCGGCGGTCGGGTGTGGGCGGAGATCTCGGGGTGGACTGATCGGCGGTTCGGAAGTCATCCGGATACCAAGGCCGTTGAGCATGATCCGGGTGGTGCGCTGCTGGCGCGGCGGGAGGCCGGCGGCTGGTTCGCCGTCTTCGATCGTTGGACCGATCCGGCGTCGCGGCAGCTGCGGATGCGGAGTTATCTCGGTGCGGCCGAGCGGGACTTGTTCGAGGCGCGGCCGCCTCGTGGCCGACGGCAGTGGTTGCTGGGGCGGATCGCCGTCAAGGACGCGGTTCGGCAGGCGGTCTGGGATGAGAGCGGGCCGCGGAAGTTCTACCCGGCCGAGATCACGGTGGGGAACGACGGCGTCGGGCGGCCCTTCGTGACGGGGACGCATGGGACGCCGTTGGCGTCGTTCGCGGTGTCGATCGCGCATGCCGGTGATGTGGGCGTCGCGATCGTACGGCCGGCTGCCGGTGGTCGTGCGGGGGTCGGGATCGATGTCGAGCAGGTAGTCGCGCGGGATCCGGCGACGCTCGATTTCGCGCTGTCAGAGGACGAATTCGCGCGCCTGCGCCTGCTCGCTGCCGACGGTGGCGGGGAGGACCTGTGGTTCGCCCGATTCTGGACGGCCAAGGAAGCCGTCGCGAAGGCGTTGGGGACCGGCTTGGCCGGCAATCCTCGGCGTTTCGCGGTCGTGGATGTCACGGCGTCCGAAGCCGTGGTCGAGGTGGACGGCAGCCGGTTCCGCGTGCGCCTGGAACGGCTTGCCAATCCGGACGATCTACCCGCACGAGAGTACGTGGTCGCCTGGACCGAGGGTCCGGAGGCCGACAACCATCAGGAGAGGGACACGTGACCACCGAGACGACGACCCCGCCCGCACCCGCCGAGGACGCCGAGGCGGTGCTGACGGCAGTTGCCGCCATGCTGCGGTCGATCCTGGACGAGTACGGGCTCGATGACATCGAGGTCGAGTGGGACAGCCGGTTCCACGACGATTTGGAACTGGAGAGCGTGGATCTCGTCGCGCTGGCCGGGAAGCTCGCGGAGCGGTACGGGGAGCGGGTGAATCTCGCCGAGTTCATCGCCGATCTGGGGCTGGACGAGATCATCGAGCTGACGGTCGGGCAGCTGGTCGCCTACGTCACCGCGGCACTCGTCGGCGCCGACACCGACGCGGGCTGATCGCAATGCCCGCCGCCGTCGCCAACGGGATTCGTCAGAACTACGAGGTGCTGCTGCCGCGTGCCGGGTCGGTGGATCCACCGACCATCGTGTGCGTGCACGGGATTCTCATCGACAGTCTCGCAAGCTACTACTTCACGGTCGCGCAGGCGCTGCGGGACGCCGGGTTCCGTGTGGTGCTGTACGACCTGCGGGGGCACGGCAAGTCGGAGCAGCCGGCGTCCGGATACCGGGTCGACGACTTCGTCGAGGACCTGGCCGGGCTGCTCGACGCGCTCGACGTGAGCACGGCCTCCTTCCTCGGGAACTCCTTCGGCGGAACGGTGGTCTACGGCTTCGCGGCGCGGCACCCGGAGCGCGTCGCGGGGATCGTCGCCATCGAGTCGGAACCGGCCACCGCGGCGTGGTCGACGAAGATGGCCGCGAACCTGCACAAGGCAACGACACAACTCGGCACCTGGGAAGCAACAGCATGGATCACCGCACGCTACGGCCGCGACCTGGCACGCCGGGCCAAGCGCGCCGCACGCCTGCTCGGCGCGACGACGCTGGAGCGCGACCTGCCGGCGAGCACAGTGCTGGCGAAGGCGGAGGTCGCGGCCATCGAGTGCCCGACGCTGGCGTTGTATGGGTCGAAGAGCGACCTGGCGGAGCAGGCCACGCTTCTGCGGACCCTGATGCCACGCTGCGAGCCGGTGGTGCTGCCGGGCCTGGAGCACTCGGTGCTGGTGGAGGCGCCGGCGCGGGTGCTGGATTTGATTCTCGGGTGGCTGGGGGCGCATCGGCTCGCTGAGCGGGGGTCGGCGTGAGGGGGATGGAGGTGGCTGGGCGCAGCTCTGGCACGAACGCGGCAGACCCGACGGCGGGCGACAGCAGCAAGAGTGCGGCAAAGGGAGCAGGATCCGGCGCGAGCGCGGCAAGTGTGGCGGACCATGCGGCGGGCCAAGCAGCAGACCATGCGGCGGTCGGCACGAGCATGGCAGGCCAAGCAGCGGTCGGCACGAACGTGGCAGGCCAAGCGACATGCCGCGCGAGTGAAGGAGAGCAGGCGGATTCCGGTGTCAGCGCGGCGGTGCTGGCGGGGGCTGGCGAGGCAAGCATGGAAGGCCGAGCGGGGCCTGGCGCGAGCGCGGCGAGCCCGGCGTGGCAGGCGGCGCGCGGCGCGAAGCAGGGAGGTGTCGACGGAATCGATTCGGGTGCGCGCGGGGCGGGGCGGTTTTTGATTGTCGTGCCGCCGTTGGTGGGGCATGTGAATCCGCTTGTGGGGGTTGCGGCGGCGCTGGTTGCGCGGGGGCATGAGGTTGCTTGGGCTGGGCATGCGGGGGTGGTTCGGCGGTTGGCGGGGGCTGGGGCGCGGGTGTTGGAGTGCGGTGTGGCCGGCGGGTCGGGTGATGCGGTGGTGCGGCCGGCGGGGTTGCGGGGGCCGGGGGCGTTGAAGTTCTTGTGGGAGACGTTTCTTGTTCCGCTTGCGGAGGCGATGATTCCGGGGGTGGCGGCGGCGGTTGAGGGGTTTGAGCCTGACGTCATGGTGGTCGACCAGCAGGCTGTCGGTGGGGCCGTGGTGGCTATGCGGCGGGGGGTGCCGTGGGCGACTTCGGCGAGTACGGCTGCGGAGTTGGGGAATCCGCTCGCGGCGATGCCGAAGGTTGATGCGTGGGTTCGGGAGTTGCTGCTGGAGCTTGAGGTGCGCAGTGGGTTGCCGACCACGGCGGCTTCCGCGCGGTATCAGAGTACGTATGGCGACCTGCGGTTCTCGCCGCACCTGGTGCTCGCGTACAGCACCGCTGCGCTGTCGGGGGAGGTTGGGGCGTTGCACGAAACGCTGCGCTACGTTGGGCCGTCGATTGCGGAGCGGCCGGCGGATCCGAGCTTTCCGTGGCATCGGGTGCCTGGTGGGCGGCGGCTGGTGTTCGCCGGTGTCGGGACCGCGAATTCGGATGCGGGGGCGTCGTTTCTGCGGGCGTGTGCGGAGGCGATCGGGGAGCGGCCGGGGTTGTTCGGCGTTGTCGCGGATCCGGCGGGGGCGGTCGGCGGGTCGGTCGGTGCGGCGGTGGCGGAGAACGTGCTGGCGGTGCCGCACGTCCCGCAGTTGGAGGTGCTGCGGCGGGCCAGTGCGGCCATCTGTCACGCGGGGCAGAACACGGTGTGCGAGGCGCTGTATCACGGGGTGCCGTTGGTCGTCGCGCCGATCCGGGACGATCAGCCGGTGGTCGCGCAGCAGGTTGTGGCGGCTGGGGCGGGGGTGCGGATTCGGTTTGCGCACGCGGGCGCGGTGCAGATCGGGGCGGCGTTGGATCGGGTGTTGGGGGAGCCGGAGTTCGCGGCTGCGGCGGGGCGGGTTGGGGAGTCGTTCCGGAGCGCGGGGGGTGCGGAGGCTGCGGCCGGGTATTTGGAGGGGATGCTTGCGCCGGATGGGCCGGGGACCCTGCGGAACCGAGGTGTGGAGAGAGCCGGACAGTTTTCGCAGATGTCGTAGACGAAGCGGAGAGGGCCGGTCAGCGGTCGCGAGGGTCGTAGACCGAGCGGGGAAATGGCCGGTCAGTCGGCGGGGGAATCGTAGTCAGGCCGAGCGTCGTAGTCGGCCCGGGCATCGTCGATCTGCGACAGGTGCGCGATGCTCCACTCCAGCAGCGGCGCGGCGGCCTCGCGCAGCGTGACGCCCATCGGGGTCAGCTCGTAGCTCACGTGCGGGGGCATGACGTTGCGCACCGTGCGCGTCAGGATCCCGTCGCGCTCCAGGCTGCGCAGGGTGACGGTGAGCATCCGTTGGCTGATGCCGTCGATGGCCTTCTTGAGCTCGCCGAAGCGGCGCGGGCCGTCCCGGAGGTTGCGCACGACCAGCAGCGACCACTTGTCGCCGACGATCTCCAGCACCACGCGGGTCCGGCACGCGTCGCCATTCGCCGTGTCCACGGTTACCTCCAGAGAACCGAGGCACTGAAAAGTGCCTTGTTGCCCGTGGTGCTTCGCGTGCACCAGCATGGATGTGGTTCTCAAAGAGTACCGAGGCACGAAAGGTAACCACCATGTCCACTTTCCTTTTGGTCCACGGCGCCTGGCACAGCGGGCAGTGCTGGGAGCGGGTCGTCCCGCTGCTGGAAGACGCCGGGCACCGCGTGTTCGCGCCGTCGCTGACCGGCTACGGCGACAAGGCGCACCTGCTCGGCCCCGAAGTGGGGCTCGAGACGCACGTCGAGGACGTCGTCGGGCTGATCCGCGACCACGACCTCACCGATGTGGTCCTCGTCGGGCACAGCTACGCGGGGTTGGTCATCTCCTCTGTGGCCAACGAAGTTCCGGAGCGTGTCTCGCACCTGGTCTATCTCGACGCGATGGTGCCGGAGGATGGGGAGAGTGCGCTCGATGTGCTGCCGGTGACCAAGTACATGATCGAGGCCGCCGAGGGCTGGCGGATCCCGCCGATGCCGGAGCAGCCGGCGCCCCTCGGGCTGTTCGGCGTGACGGAGCCGGCGGACGTCGCCTGGTTGCGCACGATGCTCTCCGACCAGCCGGTGCTGTGCCTGACGCAGCCGGTGCACCTCGACAACCCGGCCGTGAAAGCGATCCCGCGCACGCACATCCACTGCACCGGGGCCAGGCCCGAGGGCGTGGTCCGCCGACCCGTCGCCGCCACGCAGCCGAACGGCACGCCCGCGCAGGTGTGGGAGCTGCCGACCGGGCACGACTGCATGATCACGATGCCGCTCGAGCTCAGCGAACTGTTCCTCAAGCTCGCGCACGCCTGACCGCGCGGGAGTCCCGATCGCCGCGCGAGCGTCGCGCCACCGCCCGGCAACCACCCCGCCGCCCGGCAATCCCGTTGCGGCGCAGGCCGCCAACCTGCAAACATCGCGATCATGAACACGCGAAAGGTCGACGGCACCGTCGGAGCATGATCGAGCGAGAACGCCGGGAGGCGTTGCACCAGGCCATGATCGACCGGGACCTCCCGGTGATCGAGCAAGCACTCCGGGGAGACGACCTCGCTCTGAGGCGGGCCGCGCTACGCGCGGTCAGGACCCTCCCGGTCACCGACATCACCGACGACGCCGCGGCGGCCGTCCTGACGGACGCCCCGCTGGACCTGCGTCAAGCCTTCTACCGAACCCTCCTCCACGCGCGCCGCACCGCGCTGGCCGACCGCCTGCTGCCGTCGGTGCGCCGGCAGTGGGGCGACGGCGAGGCCGCGGCGCTGCTGCCCGCGTGTTCCGCGGACGTGGCAGCGCGGCGGCTGCCGGAGCTGGCGCACGCGGTGGGCTCGTGGACCGCGCTCGCCCGGAGGCATCCGGACGTCGTGATGACGCACATCGAGAGCGGCGATCCGGCGCTCGGCGTGCCCGGCTACGGGTTCTGGCGGCGGTGGGGCACCGTTCTCGGCGTCCTCGCGGAGTCGCTGCCGATCCGGACGATCGCGCTGCTGGAGAAGCAGCCGAACCGCTACGGACTCCAGCTTCCCTCCCGCGCGGTCACCGCGCTGGTGAAAGCCGACCCGATGCGCGCCTGGTCCGTGGCGTCCCACGACGACCGGAAGAAGACGAACCGCCGGCACTACGATGCCGTCGCCGCCCTGGACGACGCCGGAATCCTCGCCTCCGTGGACGGCGACGTCTACACGCTGTGGGCCGTGCTGCGACACCTGCCGACGGCGCGCCGCGAAGCCCTCGTCGACGCCTTCGCCGCAGCCGCGCCGGAGCTCCAGCCGATGTGGGCCGAACCGCTGCTCGACGTGCTGCCGCGAGCGCGGGCCGAGGCCGAGGCGCGGCGAATGCTGGAGTGGCACCAGCCGCAGTGGCACGCGAACCGGCGCCGGTCGCAGGCCGAGGCGATCGAGCTGATGCTGGCCTCGTATCTGCCGTTCGCCGAAGCGGTCGAGGTGCTGACCGAAGCCGCCGCCTCGGGCACCACGACGGTGCGGACGGCTGCGCGGTCCCTGCTCCTGCGCTGCGCGGCGGCGACCGGCAACGCGGCGGAGGTGCTGCGGCAGGTCGAGGCGCTGGCCCCGCGCGTGCTGAACGAGCAGGATCCGGTGCGCCGCAGCTTCCTCGAGTCGCTGGTCGGCCTGCCGGTCGCGGTGTTCGGGGACGAGTGGGTGCCGGTCCTGGAGCGGCTGACGGCGGCCGCGATGGACGCGCGCGACTCGTCGGAGCAGGCGCGGCGGACCCTCCGGCTGCTGGCCCGCCGGACGCTGCGGCACCAGACGTCGCCGGGTCTGGTGGCGTGGGCGTTGGACGTACACCGGCAGCTCGTCGCGCGGTTCGGCGCGGCGGGGCTGGAGGTGCCGACCGAGGAGGAGCTGAACCCGCCGCCGCAGCTGCGGGGAAGGCGGCGACGTGGCTACGGCTACCGTCACGTCGCGCCGCCGGACTACTGGCGGCTGGACCTGGCGCTCCAGCCGGGGCAGGAACGCGAGCTGGTCGCGGTGCTGCGGCCGTGGCTCGACGACGCCGCTGTTGTCAGGGATCTGCGACGGGCGCTGGGGCGGCGGGCGGAGAACTGCCCGGAGCTCACGACGCCCGCCGAAGCGACAAGGGCAATGCCGAGCGGAACACCGGAGCAGGCCGCGCAGAATGCAGGCGCTGCCGAGGAAACAGATCTCGCGCAGCCGAGTGCCGAGCTGCATGCCGCGCAGACGGGCGCCAAGCTGCGTGCCGCGCAACCGAGCCTCGAGCTGCGTGCCGCGGAACCGAGCGTCGAGCTGCATGCCGCCCAGCCGAGCGCCGAGCTACCTGCCGCGCAACCGAACGCCGAGCTGCATGCTGCGGAACCGCCCGTCGCCGAATCCCCCGAAGCCGCACTCCCCCGCCTCCTCGCCGAGGCCAACGGCCCGCAGTCGCCCGAAGCCGTCGCGGCCCTGACCGCGTGCTGCGCACGAGTGCGCCCCTCGGTCCTCGGTCCGGCGCTCGAATCAGCCCTCTTCGCTCCGGACAGCAAGGTCACGCTGCGCAAGCAGGCCGTCCGCCAGCTCCGCCGCAACCGCACCCCGGGCCACTTGGACGTCCTCCTCCGCGCCTGGCAGCAGCCTGATACGCACCGCGACGTGCGGGTGGCGATCGCCGTCGTGCTGCGCGACGCCACCGAGGACCCGCGCGCGCTGGACGCCGTCGCCGCCGCCGTCGGCCCGGCGATGAGCGAGCTGATGATCCGCACGCTCTTCCAGCCCCACCCGCGGCAGTACCCGCCGGAAGCGCGCGCCGCCTATGCGGCGCTGGTCCGGAACCTGCTGCGGGCCTCGGACGACGGCGGTGTCCGGTTCCGGGGGCTGAAGGCGTTCGGGGTCTGGGCGCCGTGGTACCGGGGCGGGTTCGACGAGCTCGTCGGCACCCTGTTCGGGCCGGACGCCGACGAGGCCGAGCTGGCCTCGGAGCTCATCAGGGCCCTGATCCTGACCGGATCCGGCGCCGACCGGGTCCCGGATGTGCTGCGCCGCCTCGCCGACGATCCGGCCCGGGCCAAGCTCGCCTCGGCGCTGACCGGGACCCTCACCGGCCTCCGGAACCGCTATCAGAACCCTGAGCCGTGGTCGCTGGATCTCGTCGAGCGGTGCCTCGCGGCGCTGGCCGGCGAGCCCCGGCACACGCGGTTCGCCGTCCGGCTGGCGCTGGCGCTCGTGGACCCGGCGGCCGACGATCTCGACAGTCGGCTCGTCGCCTACGCCGACCTGCTGGCGGGCCGTCCTTACCTCGCGGGCGTGTCCGAGCAGCGGCTGAGGGAGCAGATCAACCACGAGCTCGGCGAGCGTCCGCCAGCCGGGGTGCTGGCTGCCGCACAAACCTTGGCCGACCGCGGCGACCTGAGCGGTGGTCTGGTCGCCGCACAGCTCGCGAGCGCGGTCATCGACACCAGGACCGGCCCCGGGACGCCCAGCGAATCCTGGCGTGAGGTCGTCACGGCACTACGCGCCTCACTCCATCCCGAGGTCGCCGAAACCGCGCACGAAATCGATCTCCATCGCGAATCGCAATAGCAGCCCATTTCGAGCAATCACAAAGAAGAAGGCCCGCAAATCACCGCACTAGAGTGACACTCCGACATGTCCGCAATTGCCGGAATGAGAGTGGACGACCGTGGCGAAGACAGTAATCGGACCCGACGAAATGGGCCGGCGGTACGACGAGTCGGCCTCGATGACCAATCTCCTCAACGAGGGGCAGGTGCACCTTTCCTACTGGTACGGCGAGGAGGACACCACGCCGTTGCGCGAGGCGTCGCGGCGCATCACGCGGAAGGTCGCTGACGCGATCAACCTCCGGCCCGGAGACCGGGTCCTGGACGCCGGCTGCGGGCTCGGGCTGCCCGCCCTCGACGTGGCCGAGACCACCGGCGCGCAGGTCACCGGCGTCACGGTCAGCCAGGCCGAGGTGGACGCCGCGACGGCCCGGGCGGCCGCGGCGGGGATGCAGGAACAGGTCCGCTACCAGCGCGCCGACTACATGGCGCTGCCCTTCGCCGACGCCTCGTTCGACGCGGTCCTGGCGATGGAGTCGCTCATCCACGCGCCCGATCTGGAGCGGGTACTGCGCGAGTTGCACCGTGTGTTGCGCCCCGGCGGACGCGTCGGGCTGGTCGACTACACGGTCGCGTCCGAGGCGAGCGCGCGCGAGGTCGAGGAGTTCTTCGCCGCCCTCGGCCTGAACAACCTGCTCACCCTGCCGGGCTGGATCGAGAAGTTCACCGCGGCCGGCTTCGTGGTCGAGGAGTACACCGAGTGCGGTCCGCGGGTCTTCGGCATGGGCCCGAAGTACATCGAGGCCGCGCGGGGGGTCCGCGATTCCGTGGTCGACCGGTTCGGAAGCGAGGCGTACGAGGGGTTGGAGGGCGGGCTCTCCGGGTTCTTCGAGATCAGCGCCAACCGGATCGGCTACACCATCGCGGCGTTCGGCAAGCCGCGCTCCTAACCGGCACGACTCGCGCCGCGAGCACGAGACACGCACCACAGGCACCACGCACCACGCACACGACAAGCACCGCACACACCACCCCCACCACAGGCCGGCGCCCGCACCCCGCACAGTGCGCGGGCGCCGGCCTGCTTCGCGCGTCGGGGCGTAGCTCGTACCGACCACGGACCGTCGAACTCGGATCACCTCACGTGTCGGGTTCTCCGGATCTGCTCCGACTACCAGGTGAAGGCGCCACGCGCGGGGTGCCGACCCACTGTGGTGAGCGAGGAAGGATTTACCATGAGTGACACGACTCCGGACGCGGCCCCGTTGGCCGGGCGCCGGGAATGGCTGGGGCTGGCCGCACTGGCGTTGCCCACGCTGCTTGTCTCCTTCGACATCGGCGGCCTGTTCCTGGCACTGCCCCATCTGAGCGCCGACCTGCACGCGAGCGGCACCCAGCAGCTGTGGATCACGGACATCTACGGGTTCATGCTCGCCGGGTTCCTGATCACGATGGGCACGCTCGGCGACCGGATCGGGCGGCGCAAGCTCCTGATGATCGGCGCGGGCGGCTTCTTCGCCGCCTCGCTGCTCGCGGCGTTCTCGACCAGTCCGCTGATGCTGATCATCGCCCGGGCGCTGCTGGGCATCGCCGGCGCCACGCTGTCGCCGTCGACGCTGGCGCTGATCAGCAACATGTTCCGGAACCCCAAGCAGATGGGCACGGCGATCTCGCTGTGGGCCTTCTGTGCGTTCGGCGGGACCGCGCTCGGTCCGGTCGTCGGCGGCATCCTGCTCCAGCACTTCTGGTGGGGCTCGGTGTTCCTGCTCGGCACACCGGTCATGCTGCTGCTGCTGATCGTCGGGCCGATCCTGCTGCCCGAGTACCGCAGCCCCCAGGCCAATCGGCTGGACCTGGTCAGCGTGGTGCTGTCGCTGGCCTCGATCCTGCCGGTGGTCTACGGCATCCAGCAGCTGTCGGCCGGCGACGGAAGCTCGGCGGTGGGGCCGGCCATCGGCATCGTCGTCGGCGTGGTGTTCGGCATCGTGTTCACGCTCCGTCAGCTGCGGCTGCCCAACCCGCTGCTGGACCTGCGCCTGTTCCGCAACGTCCGGTTCAGCAGCTCGCTGCTGGCCATGCTCATCGGCTCCGGGACGCTCGCCGGAGCGGGCCTGCTGACCAGCCAGTTCATCCAGAGCGTGGTCGGGCTGGACCCGGCCAAGGCCGGGCTGTGGCAGGCCCCGACCGGCGCGGGCATCGCGATCGGGGCCATGGTCACCCCGGCGCTCATGAAGAAGGTCCAGTCCAGCACCGCGATTCTCGGCGGACTCGTGCTGTGCGTCGTCGGCCTGGCCCTGCTCAGTACTGTGACGCGCACCACCGACGTCAGCGTGGTGTCGCTGAGCGTGGGGCTGGTGGCCCTGGGCATCGGGCCGCTGTTCGTGCTCGGCACCGGCCTGGTCGTCGGGTCGGCGCCGCCGGAGAAGGCGGGCTCGGCGGCGTCGCTGTCGGAGACCGGCAACTACTTCGGAACGAACCTCGGACTGGCCGTGCTCGGCAGCGTCGGCGCCGCGTTCTACCAGTCCGGCATGGCGCACTCGACGGTCCCCGGGGTCCGCCAGACCCTGGCGGACGCGGTCGCCGCCGCGGCCAAGCTCCCGGCCGACCAGTCCCAGGCGCTGCTGGTCAAGGCCCGCGACTCCTTCACCGACGGGCTGCACATGGTGGCCGTGTGCGGCATCGTGACCATCGCGGTCGTGATCGTCCTGACCTGGTTCACGATGCGCCAGAAGCCGGACGCGCAGGCGGCGGCCGGCGCGGGTGAGGCAGCCGGCCAACCGGATCCGATCGCCGAGCCCGCCACCTTGACCGAATCCTGACAACGGTTCCGTCCGCCACCGGCATCGGGTGGCGGACGGACCGCCGCGCTCACTCGGCCCGTGGTCGCGGCCTCGCTGACCGCACCGCCGCGAACCACGCGCGCCGGCCGGCGCGACCGGGCCTGGACCACTTCCGCATGATCGGCGTCTCCACGAACCGGTAGAGCAGCCAGGCCAGGAAGACGCTGACGGCCAGACAGCCCAGCAGGAACAGCACCGCCACCGGCGTGCTCCACGATGTCGAGTCGTAGTCGCCGTACCCCATCCACTCCCCCTTGAACGCCGCCTGCGCGGACTTCAGCACGTTGAGATGGATCAGGAAGAACGCATACGAGATCTCGCCCAGCCAGACCACCGGACGGCGGGTCAGCACGGTCCTGCGACCGGCGATGTCGCTCGTGGCCGCGGCCGAGACCAGCAGCCCGAGCGGGAACGAGTAGGGCGCGGCGAACACCCAGAGCTGGGGCAGCCACAGGGACGACACGTACACCGCGAGCACGATGAGCGCGGCCGGACCCAGGCCGATCCGGACCCACCGTCCGCTGATCACGATGCGGGCGAAGAGGATGCCGACGACGAACTCCAGGCAGCGCACCAGCGGGAACTGGTAGGCGAACCACATCTGCGGCCAGGAGAACTCGGTGTACCCCGGGAACATCGGAGCGTTGGGCAGGAAGGTCTTCGACAGCAGCGGAACCGACAGGGACAACGCCGCCACGCCGACGGCCCAGTACCAGAGCTGGTCGGCCCGGATCCTGGCGATGCCCAGGATCAGGAACGGGAACAGCAGGTAGAAGACGATCTCCGCGGACAGCGACCACGTGACCCCGTTGACCGCGTAGAGCAGGTTGTTCATGTTCGGAACCCAGGAGTTCACCAGGAAGAGGTTGGCGGCCGCCGGCTCGACCATGATCCTGGTGCCCGACACGGCCAGCATGCCGACCATGACCAGCCAGATCACGGCGTGGTTCGGGAAGATCTTCAGGAACCGCCGACGCCAGAACTGCACCTTCGTGTCAGCCGGCTTCGCGACCCAGGTCAGGACGAACCCGCTGAGGACGAAGAAGAACGAGACACCGACCGCGCCGGCACTGTTGGTGACGAAGCCGTAGTCCTTCTGCACCCTTGTGTTACGAAACGCACCCAAATAGTTCGAATGATAGATGAAGACCATGAAGGCGGCGTCGAATCGTAGCGCGGTCAGGGAGGGGAGTCTGGCGGCACGGTTTGCCGTTGCCTCTGTCATGTGTGCCCGCTTCGTCAAATGGGGGCCGGGAGCGAGCCACAAGTCTGGGGGCGCTGGGTCAGGCAGGCATCTTCCAGAATGCGGGATCGGCACTTATCGACATTCGGCGTCTGGATCGGACAATGGCGAATATGCGCCGTTCCGATCACGTTCGGCGGTACCGGGTTGTGCGTGGCTCCGGGCGGCCTCCGGTCCCGGTGAACGAAGCAGCCGGTGCGCCTGCTTCCGCAGAGCACACCGGCTGCGTTCGCCCAAAACCGCTACCGCAACGGATTCGCCCCGCGCGGCCTGCTGGACAGCTCCTGATGCGTCCGCTCCAGCAACAGCAGCGGGTCCTGCGTCTCGACCTGGCCGAGGCCGGGAGGGCAGCGCTCCCAGCCGAGCAGGCGCTGCACCTCCTCCGGCAGGGTCTGCACGGTCTCCCGGGGCACGGCGAGGTACTGGTTCTCCTCCTGCCGCAGGTTGCCCAGGTCGAGCCCGACGGACAGGCTGTAGCGCGGGGTGTCCGTGGTGTTGGCGCCGCCGCCGTGGTAGACCGCGCCCGGCCAGAGCAGCGCGGAGCCGGTGGCCATGACGGCCGGGACGGTCTCGGCGTACGCCGGGGCCCGCTCGTCGTCCCAGCGGTGGCTGCCGGGGATGACCAGGGTCGCGCCGTTGGCGGCGGTGAACTCGGACATCGCCAGCATGAGCTGCAGCCGGCACGGCGGGCCCGGGTGGCGCCACAGGTGCATCGCGTCGTCGCGGTGCAGCGGCTGGCGGCCCTGGCCCGGATCGATCCGGATCGCCTGGGTGAAGCTGACCTGGATGCTCGGCGTCACCTCCATCCGGACCTTGCCGATCCACATGTGCGTGGGCTGCTGCAGCAGGCGCCGGGCCGCGCCGAGGAACTGCGGCTGCAGGACCACGTCGGTCATGGGGCCCGGCGAGCGGTGGAACAGGCTGGACAGCCGCTTGGTCTTCTGGCCGTCGTAGCCGCTCTCGCTGTAGCCGGCCGCTTCCAGGCCGGGGGCGAGGTCCGCCTGGAGGGCGGCGAGCGTCTCGGCGTCGACGAAGTCGTCGACGATGACCGCGCCGTCGCGTTCCAGGATCTCGACGACGTCGTCGAGCGGGACGGCGGGGGTGACGTGGGTCAGTTCGGGCATCAGAGCTCACCCCTCGACGCGGGCCAGGATGTCCCGGGTGAGGGTCTCCAGGTCCGGGTCCTCGAACAGGTCGCCGATGTCGAGCGTGACGCCCAGTTGCTCCTCGACCGCCGCGGCGATCCGCACGGCGGCGATGGACTGTCCGTTGAGCTCGAAGAACGTGGCGCCGGCCCGGTCGGAGCCCGGCCCCAGGACGTCGGTCCAGATCGCGGCGACCCGCTGGGCGATGTCCGCGGTGGCCGGCTGCTGCTGAGTGGTCATGTCGCTGCTCCTCAAATGAAGTCAGAGGTGCTCCGGTGTTGGGGGGAGTCCCGACGCCATCGATTTCGACTTTCGCAGCCCCGGCATATGCGACACATCTCCTGAACTGCCCTGCCACCGGGCACCGTCGAAGAACCCTGTGACGGCGGCCGCCGCACACCATGGGAGGGATCTGTACCGATCCGTCCTCACAGGAGGTAGACGTGGACGACGATTCGCTGTTCGTCATCGATCCGGCCGGCACCGACATCCACGGCGAGGCGGCCCGGCTCCGGGCCCGCGGGCCGGTCACCCGGGTGCTGCTCCCCGGCGGCCTGGAGGCCTGGTCGGTGACCGGCTACCACGCCGCCCGGCAGATCCTGGCCGACGAACGGTTCTCCAAGAACGCCCGGGAGCACTGGCCGGCCTACGTTCAGGGCGATCTGGCCCCGGACTTCCCCCTGATCGCCTGGGCCCGGATGGACAACATGTCCACCAACGAGGGCGAGCAGCACAACCGCCAGCGCAAACTGGTCGCCGGCGCCTTCAGCCCGCAGCGGATCGCCGCGCTGCGGCCGCGGGTCGAGCGGATCGTGGCGCACGCCCTGGACGAGCTGGCCGAGTACGCGGCGAAGCAGCCGGGCGAGCCGGTCGACCTCAAGGCGCAGTACGCGCACCAGGTGGCGACGCGGGTCATCGGCGAACTGCTCGGCGTGCCCGAGGGCGACCCGGACGGCATCCTGGGCCTCGCGGGGTACGTCGAGCCGGACCCGCAGAAGGCGCGGGCGGATTTCCTGGCGATGCAGGGCAAAATCTCCGCACTGGTCGTGGAGAAGCGGCGGGAGCCCGGGGAGGATCTGATCAGTGATCTGATCGCGGCTTCGGCGCCGAGCGGCGGATGCCCGGTGGCCGGAGTCCATGCGGGCTCTGATACCGGCTCCGATACCGGCTCCGATGCGGCGCCTGACGCCGACGCCGAGCTGGTCGGCCTGGCGCAGCTGATGTTCAACACCGGCGCCGAACCGGCCCGGAACCTCATCGTCAACGCCGTCCTGGCGCTGCTCGTCCAGCCCGGCCAGCGCGCCCTGGCGGCGAGCGGCGAGGTGGACTGGGAGGACGTGGTGGAGGAGACGCTGCGCGCCGACGCGCCGGTCGCGAACCTGCCGTTCCGGTTCGCGACGGAGGACGTCGAGGTGGCCGGCGTGACCATCTCCCGGGGCGACCCGGTGGTGGTCGGCTACGCCGCGACCGGCCGCGACCCGGAGCTGCACGGGGCCGATGCCGGGGAGTTCGACGCCCTGCGCGCGGACAAGCGGCACGTGGCGTTCGGCCACGGCGTGCACCGCTGCGTCGGCCCGGCGCTGACCCGGATGGAGGTGCGCATCGCCGTGGAGGCGCTGTTCGCGCGCTTCCCCGACCTGCGCCTGGCGGTGGAGCCGGACGAGCTGGCCGGGCAGGGCACGTTCATCATGAACGGCCGCCGCACGCTGCCGATCCATCTCTGAGTACGGCCAGTGAGCCGACTTCGAGATTCGCCGACACCACGTGAATCGAGTTCTGCACCAACGCGCAGGTCGGGCGAGGGCGCACCGCCATCATCGCGCGGGCGAATCTCGAAGTCGGCTCACTAATCACGACCAGGCACGAACGGACGCGGCTGAACACGACTAAGCCGGCGGCGGGGCGTTCTCGCCCCGCCGCCGGTCTGTTTCAGCTCAAGGGCGCGCGCCGGCCAGCTTCAGCTGCGCGTACCCGCGGTTGGCGACGGTGGTGAGCAGCACGGCGGAGCTGGCGTGCGTGCGGCCGGTGGACAGGTCGCGCCAGACCCGTTCCAGGCGTGTGCCCTCCCGGACGGCCGGGCTGCCGGCGGTCGGCTGGAGGATCTCGTCGACGGCCCGCCAGGCCAGTTCGGTGCCCTCCCGGCAGGTGATCGCGATCCGCAGGTCCTCCTCGGCGGTGAACGCCCCGACCGGTTCCCCGGCCAGTTCGTGCCAGCGCCGCGAGGCCGCGAGCACCAGGGTCTCGGCGGCGTCGATCATGCCGGCGGCCTTGCCGTACCAGAGTTGGAAGTCGGGGTCCTCCGCTCTGGGTCCGAACGGCGGCAGGATCGTGGTGCGGGAGAACATCAGCTCCGTGTACGCCTCCAGCGCGCCCTGGCACATGCCGACCGCGATGTGTGCGCCTTCCAGGGCCATCGAGCTCGCCGGCGCGCCGCCGTACTGCGGGTGCTCGTGCAGGTCGCGGCCCGGGGTGCCCTCGGTGACCGAGATCTCCTCGAAGTTGACCTCGATGCCGAAGTGCTCGGGGATGTGTCCGCCGGCGATCCGGATGCTGTGCGATCCGCTGCCCTTGAGGCCGAGCTGCCCGCCCCAGTCGTCGAGCATTTCCCACTGGTCGCGGGGGGCGATGAACAGCAGTCGGCGCGGCGGGGCCGTGGGGTCGGCACCGTCGGCGTCGTCCCCGACGATCATCGTGTTGCCGATCAGGTGCGTCGCGTACGGCGCACCTGAGCAGTACCGCCAGACGCCGTCCAGGATCCAGCCGCCGTCCTCGGCGCGCCGGGCGGTGCCGTAGGGCGCGTTGACGAGCGGCGCGATGAAGTCCCCGCCGCTGAAGATCTCGGCCTGTGCCTTCTCGCCGAACATGCTGCCGGCGAACAGCGAGTGCGCCGCTCCGAGGCAGTACATCCAGCCGGTGGAGGCGCAGGCGCGGGTCAGGGTCATGGCGATCTGCAGGAAGGTGTCGAAGCTGAACTCGTAGCCGCCGTACCGCTTGGGCACCGTGACGCGGTAGAAGCCCGCGTCGCGGAACGCCTGGTGGGTGTCCTCGGCGTAGTAGGTCCGCTGTTCGGTCTCGGCCTGGCGCGCGACCAGCGCGGGCACCATCGCCTTGGCCCGCTCGATCAGCATGGCCGGGGTGACGTCCGGCTCGGCCGGCGCGGCCGTGCCGCGCACGGCGTTCACTGTGTTCTCAGTGGTCGTCATCGCGCCGTCCCCCGGATCTCCGAGTCCGGGTCGGCCACCATCTCGCCGATCACCCCAAGGAACCCGGCCACCTGCTCCTCGACCTCGGCCCGCTCGAACAGGTGGCGGCTGAAGCTGAGGCCGCCGACCACTTCGGTCTCGCTGAGGTGCATCGACCAGATCATGCCGTCGGGGGTGTCGGAGCCGAGCGGCTGCGGGATGACGCGCCGCCAGATCGCGGTGTACTCCAGGTCGCCGATCTGGTTGCCCTGCATCAGATACGGCGGCTGGACGGCCTGGAACAGGGTCGGCACCGCGTCGGGGCCGGCCGAGGACATCAGCTCGGGCGCCTCGGCGAGCACGTGCAGCAGCGGCAGCTCGTGCGAGAACGCGCCGACGCAGGCGGTCCTGGTGCGGGCGATGACGTCGCGGAAGGTGCGGCAGCCGGCCAGGTCCACGCGCAGCGGGACGAAGTTGAAGAACGACCCGACCGTGGACTGGAAGCGGGGCTCGCGGCCCGGCCCGAACGTGGGCACCACGATGTCAGTCGCGTCGGTGCGGCGGTTGACGAAGACGGTGAACGCGGCCAGCAGCACCATGAACGTCGAGCTGCGCGTCGCCTTGGCGAGCTTGGACACCTCGGTGCTCAGCTGCGCTTCGGTGGTGAAGCGGTGGTAGCTCGTCGCAGGGGTCTGACCCGTGGGGTGCACCGGTGCGACCATGATCTTGGCGCCGCTCAGTGCTTCCCGCCAGTAGGCGCGCGAGGCGGCGACCTTCGCCCCGGCCGCGTCCTGCTGCTGCGCGGCGACGTAATCGCGGTACTGAGTCGCTTCGGGCAGCTGCGGTTCCTTCCCGGCGGCGCGCGCCGTGTAGCTCTCCGCCAGGTCCTGGAGGATCACCTGGATCGACCAGACGTCGGCGGCGCTGTGGTGCGCGCACAGGACCAGGACGGAGTCCTGGTCGTCGAAGCGGCCGAGAACGGCGCGGATCAACGGGATCCGGTCGGCCGGGAACAGCCGGGTCTCGGCCTCGATCATCAGTTCCTCGGAGAGCCGGTCCCGGTCGGCGCCTGGCGTGCCGTCCAGGTCGACCACCAGCAGTTCGGGCTGGACGGCGGGCAGCACGTGCTGCCCGCCGTTCTCCAGGTCGATCAGGGTGCGCAGCGCCTCGTGCCGCTCGACCACGTCGGCCAGCGCCTGGCGCATGGCGCGCTCGTCGACGTCGCCGCGGACCCGCCAGGCGAAGACCTCCGTGTAGTGCGGCCCGAACGGCCCGGATTCGAAGCCCTGGGCGAAGATGCACAGGAACTGCTGTTGCAGTGAGAGCGCCGCGGTTGTCGGCTGGGTGTCCGACGTCGTCGTCATGTGAGATCTCTCCTCGGTGAAGGCTGACGCTGGCGTTGTGGAGGAAATCGATCAGAGTGATGCGGCTCGAGTCCGTCACGGATGCGATCGGCCAGACGTGGAAGATCCCGGGGCAAGGTGTGAACGGATGATCAGTGCACTGTTATGTGGCCGCGTCTCGATTCTCATCAGCGCCGGCCGGGTCGCGCATCTTCGTGATTGCCGCCGCGCGTCCTTCGAGGTAGCGGCGTTCGGGCAGGCTGGTGGTGCGGTGGGCGGCGAGCAGGTAGCTCTCGCGCGCCGGGCCCGGTTCGCCGGCCATCTCCAGCAGGTGTGCGCGGACCGCTTCGAGGCGGTGGTGGTCGGCCAGCCGTCCGTCGGAGTCCAGGGTGCGCAGCTGCGCCAGGCCGGCCTGCGGGCCGTGCGCCATCGCGATGGCGACCGCGTGGTTGAGGGCCACGATCGGGTTGTCCGACACCCGTGACAGCAGCTCGTAGAGCGCGAGGATCTGGGGCCAGTCCGTCTCCTCCATGCGCGGCGCCTCGGTGTGCACGGCGGCGATCGCGGCCTGGAGCTGGTACGGCCCGAGGGGGCCGCGGGCCAGCGTGCTGGTGATGAGTTCGACCCCTTCCTTCAGCGACACCGGGTCCCACAGGCCGCGGTCCTGTTCGGCGAACGGGATCAGGGCGCCGTCGGGCGCGGTGCGGGCCGGGCGGCGCGCGTCGGTCAGGAGCATGAGGGCGAGCAGCCCGGCCACCTCGTTGTCGTCGGGCAGCAGGCGGTGGACGGCGCGGGTCAGCCGGATCGCCTCGTGCGCGAGTTCGGCGCGCTGGAGGTCGGGTCCGGAGCTGGCCGTGTAGCCCTCGTTGAAGATCAGGTAGAGGACCTGGAGGACGACCCGCAGGCGGTCGTCGCGTTTGTCCGGCGGCGGCATCCGGAAGGGGATGTCCGTGGCCTTGATGCGCTGCTTGGCGCGCAGGATCCGCCGCGACATGGTGGCCTCGGGGACCAGGAACGCCGCCGCGATCTGGGCGGTGCTCAGTCCGCCGACGGCCCGCAGGGTCAGCGCGATCTGCGAGGACGGCGACAGCGCCGGGTGGCAGCACAGGAACAGCAGCAGGAGGGTGTCGTCGCGGTCGGGGGCGTGGTCGAGGTCGTCCGGGCCCGACACCACCGGCTCCAGCGGGGTCTCCAGCGCCGCCACCGCGGCCTCGCGGCGCCGTCGGGCGCTCTCGCTGCGGACCTGGTCGGCCAGCCGGCGGGAGGCGACGGTCGTCAGCCAGCCGGCCGGGCGCTCCGGGACGCCGTCGGCCGGCCACTGCACGGCCGCGTCGAGCAGGGCCTCCTGGACCGCGTCCTCGCAGGCCTCGAACTGCCCGTAGCGGCGCACGAGAGCACCGAGCACCTGCGGCGCCAGGCTGCGCAGCAGGTCCTCGACGTCGGTGCGGATGGTCACATCTCCATGCCGCCGGGATGCATCACCGCGCGGACTTCCATGGCCCCGTGCCGGGCGTCCGGCCAGCGCGAGGCGATCTCGACCGCGCGCTCGAGGCTGTCGGACTCGATCGTCAGGTAGCCGGCCAGCATCTCCTTGGCTCCGACGTAGGGCCCGTCGGTGGTCTCCGGCACGCCGTCGACCACCCGCACGGTCTTGGTGGTCGACGGGTGCGCCAGCGCCTCGGCGCCGACCATCTCGCCGGACGCCGCGAGCTCCGCCAGGATGCTGTCGACGCTGCTCATGACGGCCTCGCGCTCCTCCTCGGGCATGGCCTCGATGTTGTCCGGGTTGTTGTAGATCAGCAGCATGTACTTCACGGTGCTTTTTCCCTCGCCTGCGGGCGCCCGGTCGGGCGCGGCTCTGGAGGTAGTCGGAGCAGACTCGCGGCATCGGACATCGGGGCGGACATCGGGGCGGATTCCGGGGCCGACTTCGGATACCCGCGGCGAGGCGGATCAGTTCCAGGGCTTCTGCACGGTGATGACCGCGTAGCCGATCTCGCCGGTGTCCCCCGGCGCGAAGAAGGCCTCCAGCGTCTGGCGGAGTTGGTCGACGGCGCCGTCGCCGAACTGGGCGGCCAGCTCGGCGCGCCGCGTCTCGACGGCGTGCACGTACTTGGGGCCCATACCGAACACCCGCGGCCCGCACTGCAGGTACTCCAGGAGCTCGAATCCGGCCTCCCGCAACGGATCCAGCCACTCGGCCACCGACAGCAGCCACTTCGAGCCGAAGTTCGCGGCGAACTGGCTGGCGGCCACGACGCCGAGCCCCGCGCGGGTCGGCTCGGTCAGCGACAGCCGGCCGCCGGGGCGCAGCACCCGGAGCAGGCCGCGGAGCGTGGGGACGAGGTCGCTGACGTAGACCAGGGCCTCCATCGCGACGACCGCGTCGAAGCTGCCGTCCGGGAAGTCCAGCGAGCGGTAGTCGCCGGCCTGGAAGGTCACCTGGTCGCCGAGTCCGGCCGCGCGGGCCCGGGCGTGCGCCTCGGCGACCTGGCGGGTGCTGATGTTGACGCCGGTGACCTCGACGTCGTACTCGGTGGCGAGCTGGATCGCCGGGGCGCCGAGGCCGCAGCCGACGTCGAGGACGCGCTCGCCCTTGCGCAGGTGCAGCGAGTCGGCCACTTTGCGGGTCAGGCGCTGCGTGGCCTCGACGAGCGGGGCCTGGTCCTCGTCGTCGTACCAGTAGGCCAGGTGCACCTGGCCGTCGTTGAAGGCGTTCGACATGTCGGACGACTCGTCGAACATCTCGGCGATCCCGTCGGCCTCGGGCCGGTCGCCAGTGGTTGCCGCGCTCTCCATGGCTTCTCCTCTCGGGATGGACCGGATACACCGGGTCCTCGGTCGGGTCTTGGTCGGGTCTTGGTCGGGTCCTCGGTCCATGGTCGCGGCGGCGATCAGGGCCCTCATCTCCGTACTTGCGCAGGTCGCGGCGCCTGTCGGCTCGCAATCCAGGAGATGCCCGGCGGGGGGCCGGGACCACATCGTGAAGCTGACACGCCATCCGGCACCCGATCCCCAGGAGGTGGGCGAGATGCCCCAGGAAGCAACCCCGCCGGCGGCCGACGGCGCCCCGACCCGCGCCGTCGTACTGGGCGGCAGCATCGCGGGGCTGTTCGCGGCCCGCGTGCTCGCCGAGGCCTACGACGAGGTCCTGGTCGTCGACCGGGACGCGGTCACCGGCGTCGACGGCCCGCGCCGCGGACGCCCCCAGGGCAAGCACATCAACGCCATGCACGTGCGCGGCCGGGTGGTGATGGAGGAGCTCTATCCCGGCATCACCGACCAGCTCATCGCCGACGGCACCCCGTTCGGCGACTTCTCCGGCTCGGTCCGCTGGTACTTCCGCGGGCGCCCGGTCAAGCGCGCCGACATCGGCTACATCGCGGTCCCGGCCTCGGCGCCGCTGATGGAGCGCCGGATCCGGGAGCGCACTGCGGAGCTGGCGAACATCCGCTTCGTCGAACGCTGCGACATCCTGGGCCTGACCGCGACCGCCGACCACGCGCAGGTGACCGGCGTCAAGGTCCAGAAGAGCGGCGAGCCCGGCGAGACGATCGCGGCCGACCTGGTGGTCGACGCCACCGGGCGCGGCTCGCGCACCCCGGTGTGGCTGGAGGAGATGGGCTACCCGCGGGTCGAGGAGGAGCGGACCAACATCGGGCTGGGCTACGTCACCCAGAACTACAAGATGAAGGCCGACCCCTACAACGGCGACCTCGCCATCATCGCGGTCGCGTCCCCCGACGTCCCGCGCGGCTGCATCTTCACCAAGACCGAGGGCGACAAGACCCTGCTGACCGTCTACGGCATCCTCGGCGACCACCCGCCGACGGACCAGCAGGGGCTGTACGAGTTCGTCAAGGGCCTGCCGGTCCCGGACATCCACGAGGCGCTGAAGCACGCCGAACCGCTGGACGAGCCGGTCGCCTTCCGCTTCCCGACCACGCAGCGCCGCCACTACGAGCAGATGACCCGCTTCCCGGCCGGCCTGCTGGTGATCGGCGACGCGGTGTCGTGCTTCAACCCGGTGTACGCGCAGGGCATGACGGTCGCGGCGCTGTCCGCCCTGACACTGCGCCGTCACCTGCACTCCGGCGCCACACCGGACGCCGCACAGTACTTCCGCGACCTGGCGCACGACGTCATCGACCCGCCGTGGGAGATGACGCGCACCGTCGACCTGGGCTTCGAAGGCGTCGAGGGCAAGCGCGACCTCAAGGTCCGCATGGGCCAGCGCTACCTGGCGATGGTCCAGGTCGCGGCCACCCGCGACAGCTCGGTGACCCGCGGCTACATGCGCGCCGCCGGGATGCTCGACCGTCCGGAGCAGCTGATGCGCCCCGCGATGGTGGCGCGGGTGCTGCTGAACGCGCTGCGCGGGCCGGCGGGTCCGGCGGCGGTGCCGCCGGCGGTCGCGGAGGGTGCGGAAGCGGGGGCCGGGGCGGCGAAGGCTCCGGTGGGCTGAGTCCTGAGGCCTGAGAGCTGGCGGCCGGTGCCGGTGGGTGGCGCCGGCCGCCGGGTTGACTGCGGGGGCTGACCGCCCTGCGGAGGCGACGAAGACTTCGGTGACGCGGTCGCGGTGGGGGATGCTGGCAGCCGGTACCGGTAGACGGTGCCGGCTGCTGGCGCTGCCGAGGCGGCGAACGCCTCGCTGCGGTAGGCGATGCGGGTGGCTGGTCGCGTTGAGTCTTCCGGTTGCCGGATCCGCCAAGACCAGCGCAGGAACCTGGCGGCCGGCACCGATCTGGTGCCGGCCGCGCACTGGTGAAAGGCGCATGCCAAAGGGGCGCGGCAGCCCTCACTACCGCGCCCCAGCGCGTCCCGACCTGGACGCGCGGCGGCGGCACCGGCTTCCATCGCGGTGCCGCCGGTTCTCGGGATGGCCTATCGTGCGGCGGTCCGCGCGTTGTACGCGTCCAGGCGCTGCTGCGCCGTGGCTGTGGCCTGTGCGAAGCGGCGTGCCGGGTCGGCGCCTTGCTCCAGCACGTCCGTCATGGCCTGGACCAGGTCGGCGTGGGTGCTCGCGAGGTCGCCGAGCAGGGCGCCGGTGGCGGCCGGGGAGCCGTCGGAGGCGGCGAGTTGGGCTGGGGCCGTCAGGTGGTGCGGTTTCTGGGCGAACCAGCCCTCTGCTTCGAGCAGGCGGTGCGCGCCGTGGGTCGCGGGGATGAAGCCGCTCGACTTGTGCCACGCGGCGGCGGCTGCCGGGTTCAGCAGGTACTGCAGGAACGCCAGCGCGCCGTCCTCCACCTCCGGGGGCAGGCCGGCGGCCAGCCACAGGGAGTCGCCGCCGAGGACGTCGCCGGCGTACGGCACGGCGCCGTTGCGCGGCAGGTGCGCCGCGACGGCGTCGATCCCGGCCTGGGCCGCGGCCGACATCAGCGGTTCGGCCATCACCGAGGAGTTGTAGAGGAACGCGATGCGGCCCCCGATGAAGGCCTCGAACGTCCCCGCCCAGTCCTGTGCCACACCGGTGTGCAGGTACAGGCCGTCCTTGTTCAGCCGCTGCCACCACGTGGCCCACGTCAGCAGTTCCTCCGAGGCCAGGTCCACCTTCCGGGCCCGCCCCGACCGGCCGTTGTCCCGGTCCGCCAGCAGGCCGCCCTGCTGGCCCACGAAGTGCTGGAAGAACCAGCCGTCGACGGCCCACGCGACGCCGTGCGAAGGGCCGCCGTCCAGCCGCGTGACGGCCCGGCACGCCTCCTCCAACGCCTCCCAGTCCTGCGGCACCTCCGAGATCCCGGCCGCGCGCATCATCCCGGTGTTCGCGTACATCAGGCCGGTGGAGACGCTGAACGGCATCGACACCAGTTCGCCGTCGTAGCTGTAGTACCGGTGCGCGGCCTCGACGAAGTCGTCGAGGACCACCGGCTCGCCCAGGATCTCCCGACGCCCGGCGACCGCGCGCTGCACCGGGGTGAACAGCGGTCCGCCGGTCGCGGAGACCGCGTCGCGGGCCAGCTGGGTCTCGGTGAAGTAGACGTCGACGATGGCCGGGACCCGGCCGGAATCCAGGATCCGGACGAACTCGTCGCCCCCGGTGAACGTCCGGTACGCCGAAACGCGCACCTCGTAGCCGGGATGCGCCGCCTCGAACTCCGCGGCCCGCTGCCGTACCGGGTCCAGGAACCCGCCGCGAACCGGATGATCGGCGAGCAGTATCTCGACGACGGTCGGGTTTTCGCCGCCCACGCCTCAGCCCTCCCGCTTCGCGGTGATGAACACGAACGTCCCCGGCCCCGACTCCTCGACAACACTCAGCCCGGCGGCGGCCAGCCACGACCGGATCTCCTCGCGCTCGAACAGCAGATAGCCGTCGGGCGCGCCCGGGAAGATGTGCGAGTGCTGGAAGTACCGGTACACCGCGTCGTCGGCCCACCGGAACGTCATCAGCGTCAGCACGCCGCCGGGCCGCAGGCAGCGGCCGACCTCGGCGAGCGCCTGCGCCGCGTCCGGCACCGCCTGCAAGGCGTTCCAGAAGTTGGCGGCGGTCAGGCTGCCGTCGGCCAGCGGCAGCTCCAGTGCGCTGGCCCGCACGGCGGCCACCTGCGGCAACCGGCCGCGCAGCCAGTAGAGCATGGCGTCGTTGAGGTCCAGCGCGATGACCCGGTCGGCGCCGACGGCGTCGGTGACCACCCAGGTCCAGCGCCCGGCACCGGCCGCGAGGTCCAGGACCGGGCCGTCGGCGCGCGCCTCGGCCGCCGCGCGCAGCCGGTCGGCGATGTAGGCGTCCTCGATCGCCGGCGTGACGCCGCCGTCCCAGTTCTGGCCCATGATGCGCAGGAAGGCCGGACGCAGCCCGGACTCGTAGTGCTGTCCAACGGTACTCATCACGGCGGCGTTCTGGAGCACGTCGGCCTCGACGTCCTCGGCGTCGTCGCTGACCCCGGCGCCGGAGCGCTCGCGGCGGGACAGGTCGAGGATCCCGCCGACGGTGACCGGGTAGAACGTCGAACAGCTCTGGCAGCGCGCGCCCTTGGTCTGGAAGGTGAGCGCGCTCCCGCAGGAGGTGCAGCGCAGCGCCGCTTCGTGCCGGCCGAACGACGTCGCGTCGACGGCTCCCGGCGCCTCGTGCAGGGCAGCCCAGTAAGGACTCTGATCGGCGACCGGCGTGGGCACCACGCCGTTGGTCACCGACCACAGGGCCTTGGCGCCGGCGGTGGCCCACATCGTGCGGGTGTCGTCGTTCCAGGTCGTGACGACCTGCTCCGGCGTCAGGGTCCTGATCCAGGCCCGGTCGAACTCCCGCTCCTGCTCGTCGATGGCCCAGTCGAACGGCGAGGGCCAGGCCCGGCCCAGGTCCGGGTCGTCGGGGTCGAGCAGCGTCAGCCCGCGGTCCAGCCGGGTCCGGTCGTCGGGGTCCAGCGGGACGCCGTCGAAGGCGGGCCAGATGCGGGCCCGCTCGTGCGGGAAGTGCGAGAGCAGGTACAGCGACGCCAGCGTGAGCGGGGTGACGGCGGTGGTGCCGCGGACCTCGTCGAGGACGGCGTCCAGGCCCGCGCGCACGGCGGTGGCGACCGGGCCGTCGAGCGCCGGGTACTCGGCCTCGGCGAACAGCCCGAGGGCGATCGCCAGGTGGCCGCGGTGCGCGGCGTCGGCGCCGTCCCAGGCGGCCAGCAGGTCGGGGACGGCGTCCCGCGCCGAGGCGGGATCGGTCAGCACTCCGCCGGTCCAGAACGTGCCGACCAGGCGGCTGAACGCCCCGGCCAGCGCTTCGGAGTCGGCTTTCCGGAAGGCGGTCAGCGGTCCGGCGACAGTGGCCGGCTCGGCATGCGGAGCCATGGCGAATCCTTTCTTCGACAGGTCTGCCACCACGATCACGCGCTCGGCGCGGCGGGACATCTTCGGGGGTGCCGAACCGGTACGCGCCGCTTCGCACGCAGCAAGAAGGGCCCGCGCCGCGCCGTTGCTAGCGTCCTTCACCATGAAGACTGCGCTGCGGACGTGTCCCCTGTGCGAGACGGCCTGCGGGCTGCGGCTGACCCTGGACGACGCCGGTTCCGTGCTGCGCGTGGAGGGCGACCAGGACGACCCGTTCAGCAAGGGTTTCCTGTGCCCGAAGGGCGCGGCGCTGGGCAAGCTGGACGAGGATCCGGACCGGCTGGCGCAGCCGCTGGTCCGGGACCGGGTCGACGGGAAGCTGCGGCCGGCCAGTTGGGACGAGGCGTTCGCCGAGGTGCACCGCGGGCTCACCGAGACGATGGCGGCGCACGGCCGTGACGCCGTGGCGCTGTACTTCGGCAACCCGACGTTCCACACCATGGCCGGGTTTCTCTACCGGCAGCCGCTGACGCAGGTTCTGGGCAGCCGCAACGTCTATTCGGCGAGCACCATCGACCAGATGCCCAAGCACGTCGCCAGCGGCCTGATGTTCGGGGACGCGTTCGCGGTAGCCGTCCCGGACCTGGACCGCACCGACTACATGCTGATCCTCGGGGCCAATCCGGTGGAGTCCAACGGCTCGCTGTGCGTGGCGCCGAACTTCAAGGGCCGGCTGCGGGCGTTGCAGGAGCGCGGCGGCAAGGTCGTAGTCGTGGACCCGCGGCGTACGCGGACCGCCGAGCTCGCCGACGAGCACCTGTTCATCCGTCCCGGGACGGATCCGTACCTGCTGTTCGGCATCGTGCACACGCTGCTGGCCGAGGGCCTGACCGCGCTGGACGTGGAGGTCACCGGACTGGATGAACTCAGGGCCCTGGCTCGTGACTTCACGCCGGAGGCGGTGGAGGCGGCCTGCGGCGTGCCGGCCGCGACGACGGTGCGGCTGGCGCGCGAGCTCGCGGCGGCGCCGTCGGCGTCGGTGTACGCCCGGATCGGGACCTGCACCGCCGAGTTCGGCTCGACGGCGCAGTGGCTGGTCGACGTCATCAATGCCCTGACGGGGAACCTGGACCGGCCCGGCGGCGTCATGTTCGCCAAGACCGCGGCCCTGGAGATCTTCCGCAACGGACAGCCGTTCACCACCGGCGCCTGGCACAGCCGGGTGCGCGGCCTGCCGGAAGTGCTCGGGGAGTTCCCGGTCGCCACGATGGCGGACGAGATCGAGACGCCGGGCGAGGGGCAGATCAGGGCTCTGATCACGATCGGGGGCAACCCGGCGCTGTCCGCACCGGGCGCGCCGCGTCTGGCCCGGGCGCTGTCGGACCTGGACTTCATGGTCTGCGTCGATCCCTACCTGAACGAGACCACGCGGCACGCGAACGTGATCCTGCCGCCGCCGCGGATGTTGCAAAGTCCGCACTTCGATTTCCTGGTGCAGATCATCATGGTCCGCAACTACGCGCGCTTCTCACCGCCGGCGCTGCCGCTGCGCGAGGACCAGCGCTCGGAGGCCGCGATCCTGGCCAAGCTGCTGCTGATGCTGGCCGGTCAGGGTCCTGATGCCGATCCGGCCGGGGCCGAGGAGATGTTCCTCGGGCAGCTGCTCGCGACGGTGCCGGAGATGCGCGCCGGTCTGGACGGCGACGACGGGACCGAGCAGATTCTGGACGCGCTACTGAAGCTGGGATCCTATGGCCTGTCGCTGGAGGCGATGCGGGAGGCGCCGCACGGTCTGGACCTCGGTCCGCTCCAGCCGCGGCTGCCGGAGATCCTGTGCACCGCCTCGGGCAGGGTCGATCTGGCGCCGGCGGCGCTGGCCGCGGATGTGCCGCGGCTGCTGGAGCGGCTGCGGGATCCGGTGCCGGAGATGGTGTTGATCGGACGCCGGCACCTGCGGTCGAACAACAGCTGGATGCACAACGTGCCGTCGCTGATCGGCGGCAGCAATCGGTGCACGCTGCAGATCCATCCGGAGGACGTGGCGCGGCTCGGGCTCGGGGACCGGGCGCGGGTGCGGTCGGCGGCCGGGGAGGTCGAGGTGGTGGTGGAGGCCACCGAGACGATCATGCCGGGGGTGGTGAGCCTGCCGCACGGGTGGGGGCACGAGGAGACCGGGCAGACGGTGGCGCGGAAGAACGCCGGGGTGAATGCCAATGCCCTGACCGACGCGGCGGTGGTGGATCCGGTGTCGGGGAACGCGGTGTTCAACGGGGTGCCGGTGAGCGTGATGCCGGTGGCGGCGGGGCTGCTGGTGGAGGTGGCGCTGCCGGCGTGAGGGCGATCCTCGGCCGCGAATGCTGAGCGGCGCCGTGCGTGATGCACGGCGCCGCTTCGCTTCGGTGCGGTGTGCTTTGGTGCGGTGTGCTTTGGTGCGGTGCTCTTCGGTGCCATGCGCTTGTTTGCTTGGTGGGTGCCATGCGCTTGGTCGCTTGGTGCGGCGCGCAGCCTCGCCGGGCCCGAAGCCGGGACGCCTGGCGACGTCCCGGCCCGGGGAATCAGCCCTGGTCGGCTCCGGCCGGGAGGATGTTGACGTTCAGGTGGAAGATGTTGTTGGGGTCGTACTCCTGCTTCAGCGCCGCCAGCTTGCTGTACACCCGGTGCGGGTACACCGCGATGATGTCCGCCTCGCTGATGTTGCTCAGGAAGCCGCTGTAGGCACCGGACGCCGACGGGGCCACCGCGGACCAGAACGCCTCGTAGGCGGGCATCAGCGGCTCGTTGTCCTCCGGGGAGCCGAGCAGCACGCCCATGATCAGGGCCTGGGTGGAGCGGTGCGCGAACGCGGTCGCGTCCTCCGGCACCAGGCTCAGGGCCCCGCCGATGCTGCGGATCTCGACGTACAGGTTCTGGAGGTTGGCCTGCTCGGCGAGCATCGCCGTGGCCAGGTCCGGGGTCAGGTCCGGGGTGAGGCGGTTGCGGACGTACGGCTTCCAGCCCGGAGGCGGTTCGTTGACGTCGGCCAGCACGCCGCCGTAGGGCATCAGACGGACCTGGTCGTCCACGACGGTGCCGAGCTTGCGGATCGGGTCGATGGCCAGCGCGGCGGCCGCGTCGTCGTCGCCGGCGTAGCAGACCATGATGGTCAGCGGCGGGGCCTCGTCCTGGCCGAAGGTCGGCCAGCACATGGCGGTGGCCGTGAGCTCCTCGGGAGCGGAGTCCATGTAGGACACCCAGCCGCGCAGGACGGTCTCGCTCTCCTCCCGGGAGAAGGAGATCCCGCCGAAGAAGACCTGGGCGACCGGCTGCGCGATGACGGTGAAGGACGTCACCACGCCGAAGTTGCCGCCGCCGCCGCGGATCGCCCAGAACAGGTCCGGGTTCTCCTCGGCGTCGGCCGACAGGATGCGGCCGTCGGCGGTGACGACGGTCGCGCCGACCAGGCTGTCCAGGGACAGGCCGTACTTGCGGGCCATCCAGCCCACGCCGCCGCCGGGCAGCAGGCCGCCGACGCCCACGCTGGCGGTGTCGCCGGAGGTGAACGCCAGGCCGTACGGCGCCAGCTCCGCGGCGACGCCGGACCACAACGCGCCGGCGCCGAGGCGCACCAGGCGCTCGGCCTCGTCCAGCACTTCGACGCCGTCCAACGGCGACAGGTCCAGGACCAGGCCGCCGACGTTGGTGCTGTAGCCGGCGTTGCTGTGGCCCCCGCTGCGGGTGGAGATCTCCAGACCGTGCTCGACCGCGAAGCCGATACCCCGGGCCACGTCCTGGTCGCTCTTCGCCCGCACGATCACGGCCGGGTGCCCGCGGTAGACGAAAATGTCGGCCCGGGCGTCGTAGCCGTCGTCGCCCGGTACGAGAACCTCACCGGTGACTTCGGCCCGCAGGGACTCGATGGCCCCGGGCTCCACGGCGCTGTCCATGGTGTACTCCTTCTTTTCCCGTTGAGCAGCACACGGCGGCGCTGTTCGCTTCTCTACCCGGTGGTCGGAGCCGAGACGGGGATCCGGACACGGCTGGGACGCGCCGGAACGAACTGGTGTGCGCACGGGTGGAGATGCGGCGCTTTGGGGCCGCGTCGCATCTACCGCATGCTGCGTGGCATGAGCCGCGTGGCGCCTCAGCCCTCCTCGGGCCCCTCGAGGATCGGCCGGACCTCGACGGCGGACCAGTGCACGTCCGGAATCATGGCGGCGAGCTCGACGGCCCGCTCCTGGCTGGCGACATCGACGATGTAGTAGCCGCCGAAGTAGTCCTCACCCTCGAACAGCGAACCCTCGGAGGTCACCGTCTTGCCGTCGCGCACCCGCACCACGGTGCTCTTGGCGGGCTCGGCGATGCCGTCCATGGCGACGAGCTCGCCGGACTCCGAGATGATCCCGATCAGCTTCTCGTGGCCCGGACCGATGGTGGCCAGCTGCTCCTCGGTCAGGGACGCATTGGTCTTGGGGTTGAGGATGATCTCCAGAATGTACTTCACGGCTGCGCTCCTTACGGTGGGGGCGTCCGGCGTGGACGCTCTCATCTGGTGGTCGGAGCCGGGGGCGGAAAACGGACATCGGGTGGGGAGGAATTCGAAAGTGGGTGACCGCCTGCTCCCCACCAGAGACTTCTGAACTTTCTCGCAGGCGGTCATAAGCCGATCCGTTCAGCCTGAAAGCAGGCGCCTCACCTCCTTGAGCCGACCAGCCGTCGGTATCCGCGGCGGCGTCGCCGCGAACCTGATGGAGCTCCGCGTCCCGTCGGCGGAGCTCAGATCTCGATGCTCTCGGCCACCACGCGCATCTGGTGGCGGGCCAGGGCCAGGTTGCCGCGGGTGCGGTCCAGGGCCAGGTAGAGGAACAGGCCGGAGCCGCTGCGGGAGGACAGGGGCCTGATGATGTGGTACTGGCGGCCGAGGGTTATCAGGATGTCCTCGATGGTGTCGTTCATCTTGAGCATCTCCATCGTGCGCATCTTCGCGCGGACGACCTCGGTGTTTCCGGCGGCGGCGACAGTCAGGTCGAGTTCCTTGGAGACGCTGATCTCGCCGAGGGACATGCCGCTGCCGTAGTCGACCAGGGCCGCACCGATCGCGCCCTCGGTGCGCATGGCTTCTTTCAACGCGACGTCAATGGTCATCGACATGGAGTACTCCTTCGCTGGGGTATGACCCGCCCCGCGGGCGGGGGGCCTGCGGGCGGGGACCGGGGCGGCCGGCTCTTCGGTCCTTCTCCGTGCTGGCACGCTTCACCACCTTCATCCCGGCTCGCCACGCGATCCGGGCGGACTCGGCGTCCACGCCGCGGTGGGACGCCTTCACGGGCCACGACCCTGGCACTGCCGGGGCGCGTGAGCGGCGGGTGCCTTCCGGAGTCCGGTAGGAGTCCGCCTCGCGGTTCGGCGGTCTTGCGGCGGCGTCGGCGGCGTGCGGCGCGGGGGCCTGCGACGACGCGCCGTGCGGCGGGTGCGGGGGCCGGCGATCGCCTTCGGCAATCGCACAAACACGCTGCGGGATCATCGTGGACTGCGATAGGGGTATGCGCTGTGACCCGTCGGCTGCGTTGGGTGACTGGCGGGTGGGGGCTGGGGAGGCATCGATATCGGTGGTGGGGACGGCGATGGGGACAACGCTCGCGTTCTGCGGGGCTGTGGCCGGCTGGGGCGTCATGGTGCTGATAGCACGACGGCGCGTGGCGACACTGCGGCTGCGCTGCGACGAAGCCGAGGCCGAGAACGCGCGGTGGCGGCAGGCGCACAGCGGCCGGCTGCGCGAGCCTGGCGGCAGCAGTAGCGGCAGCGGCAGCGGCGCCAACGGCAGTAGTGGCGGCAGCAGTACCGGTAGTGGCAACGGCAGCAGCGACCGGGCCGAGCAGGCGCAGGAGCAACCGCAACCGCGTACCCGAGATCGAGACCGGGAACGAGACCGGGACCGGGACCGGGCTCTGGCCCGCGACCCGGCCGCCACCGCCCCCGACTTCACCGAGCGCGCCTTCGTGAACATCGGCCGCCGGGTCCAGGCGATCGTCCACCGCCAGCTCGGCGACCTCGGCGAGATGCAGGAACGCCACGGCGACGACCCGGCCGTCTTCGCCGACCTGATGCGCCTGGACCACGGCACCGCCCTGATCGGCCGCTTCGCCGACAGCCTGGTGGTCCTGGCCGGCGAGCGTGCCGGACGCCAGTGGAGCGAGCCGGTCCCGGTCTTCAGCGTCCTGCGCGGCGCGATGTCCCGGATCGTCGACTACCGCCGGGTCGAGCTCGCGGCGGCCCCGGAGGTCGAGCTGGCCGGCACCGCGGTGGAGGCGGTCGTGCACGCCCTGGCCGAACTCCTCGACAACGCGACCCGCTATTCGCCCCCTGATTCCCGCGTCATCCTCACCGCCCGCCGCACCGCCACCGGGGTCGTGATCGAGGTCGTCGACGCCGGGGTGGGCATGGCGCCGCAGGCCGCCGAGCACGTGGCCCGCGTGCTGGCCGACCCCGGCGCGCCGGGGCTGGACCTGGCCGACGTCGGCGGCTCCCCGAGGCTCGGTCTGGCCGTGATCGGCCGCCTCGCGCACACCGTCGGGTTCCAGGCCACGGTGCGGCCCTCGCCGGCAGGCGGGGTCAAGGCCCAACTCCTGGTGCCGAAGGAGCTCGTGCTGGAGCACACCGCCGGCGAATCGGCCGGCGGTCCGGTTCTCCCCGATCCGCGCTCCCCCGACGAACCGAGCCCGCGCGCGAACGGCACGTACGACGGCCGGCCCGGCGGGCTCCCGCAACGGCGCCGCCGTCCGCCGACGATGACGCCGATGAGCTCTATGTCGCCGATGTCGCCGATAACTCCGACGACCCCGGTGCCGGCACAGCGCGACACCCGCAACGGAACCCCCGTCCCCGGCCAGTGGCTGGATGCCTTCCGCGGCGGCGAGCACGACCCCGGATCAGAGCACGAAGACCGCGACAGCGACCCCCGAAACGACGACGGACAGCGAGGTGCGGCGTCGTGACCCGACCCGGCGTGCAGATGGACTGGCTCCTCAAAGGCCTCGTCGAGGACGTCCCGGGAGCCCGGCACGCGCTGGTGCTCACCGCGGACGGCCTGCGCCTGGCGCACTACGCCGTCGACGAAGCCGTCGCGGACCGCCTGGCCGCGGTCTGCGCCGGCCTGCAGAGCCTGTCGGGGGCGGTGGCCGAGCTGTTCCCCGGCGCGGACCAGCGCACCCGGGTGATCGTGATCGAGGTCGGCGGCGGCTTCTTCTACGTGATGGCCGCCGGCGACGGCGCGTTCCTGGCCGTGGTGGCCGACGACGGCGTCGACGCGGGGCTGATGGGACGGCAGATGCGCGATCTCGTGGTCCGCATCGGCGAGCACCTGGCGAGTCCGGCGCGCCGAGGAGGGCCGGTGACGTCGTGAGCACCGGATCGCCGCCGCCCCGGACGTCCTGGCCGGAGTCCGGGCCGTTCCGGCCGCCCCCGAGGCCCGCGCTGCCCCGGCACGCCGCGAGCGACGTGGCGCAGGACGGCACCCCGGAGTCGGCGGCACCGACCGCCGGCCCGGAACCGTCGGCGGCCACTCCGCACCGCCGCGCACGCCTGGAGCGCGTCTACGTCATCACCAACGGCCGCTCCGCCCCGGGCACCGACCTCGACCTGGTCACGCTGATCGTGGCCACCGACGCCGCGCCGCCGGGCCTGCCGCCGGAACAGGCCACGATCATGCGCCTGTGCCGCCGGCCGCTGTCCGTCGCCGAGCTCTCGGCCCACCTGCGCCTGCCCTTCAGCGCCACCGCCGTGCTCGTCGCCGACCTCCTGGCGGCCGGGCTGGCCGTCCAGCGGCGGCCGGTCCGGCCCGCCGCCATCGACCCCGAACTGCTCGAGCAGGTGATCAATGGCCTCCGGCGCCTCTAACCGCGCCCCCGCTGCCGACGCGGCCGGCATATCCGATGCCGCCGGGGAGCCGGGCCTGGAACCCGGCCTGCCCACGACCACCACGGTCGCCCTGAAGATCGCGGTGGTCGGACCGCTCGGTGTCGGCAAGACCACCTTCGTCACCTCGGTGAGCGACATCGCCCCGCTGACCACCGAGGAGCCCATGTCAGGGCCCGCACCGGCGGGCGCCCCGCCGACGAAGACCACCACGACCGTCGCCATGGACTTCGGCCGCATCAGCCTCGACGACCGCGTGGTCCTCTACCTGTTCGGCACCCCGGGCCAGGAACGCTTCTGGTTCCTGTGGGATGGCCTGGTCGAGGGCGCGCTCGGCGCGATCGTGCTGGTCGACGTCCGGCGGCTGGAGGAGAGCTTCGACGTGCTGGAACGCTTGGAAGACCGTGGCGTCCCGTTCGTCGTCGCGGCGAACTGCTTCCCCGACGCTCCGCTCTACCCGGTCGAGGACCTGCGCGCGGCGATGGACCTGCCGCTCTCCGTCCCGGTCGTGCTGTGCGACGCCCGGGAACGGAGCTCGTGCCGCGATGTCCTGCTCGATCTGAGCACGTATCTCCTGGCCCTGACTCACCCGGAGCCAGGCGTCACCCCGAACACGATCCGGTAGTCGCAATCACCCTTGCAGGACATGGTCGCCGAGTCGTCGAAGGCGTAGGAGTACGCATACGGCTCAGCGTCCTTATAAACGAGCTTCGCGTAGTCGACGGGCCACTTGGCCGGGTCGCAGTTCTCGCGTCCCGACCACGCGCCGCGGCAGCAGTACGCGTCGCCGCCGAACGCCGCGCACGGGGTCGTGCACGCCACGACCTGGCCGGCCGCCTTCACCTGCATCGGGCCGGGGCAGACAATCGGCTTGGTGCAGGCGCCCTGGTAGCAGCCGTCGGCCGAGACCGGGTCCGTGCCGACGCGGTGGCTGGTGTTGATGTACATCGGGAGGTTCGAGCCGTCGACGAGGCTGACGTCGTAGAAGTCCAGGCCGTCGAACGAGTCGAGGGTCAGCTCGGCGAGGGTGGCCGGCGGGTTGTCGCCGCTCAGGCAGTGGCCGCTGCCGTTGCACCCGGTACGTCCCCACACGCGGCCGCCCCAGCCCTGCGGCACCGCGAACGTGACGCTCTGGCCCGGGTCGAGACGCCAGCTGGTCTGCGGGATCGGGTGCTGGGCGTTGGGATTCGTGGTCGCCCAGATGGTCTGGTTGACGGCGTTGACGATGGTGATCAGATGGCCGCCGGCGGGGCGGGCGACCGAGGTCGGGTTGGACGCTGACTGCGTCGTGGTGCCGGGCGCGGTCGGGGCCGACGAGGAGCCGGTCGCCGAGGACGATCCCGACGTGGCGCTCGTGCTCCGGCTCGTGCTCGTGCTTGCGTGCGCCGACGAGCTGGCCGACGTCGCGGACGAGGACGACTGCGAAGACGATCCCGGCGCGCTCTGCGTCTGTGTCTGTGTCGGCGTCGATCCGATGGTGCCCTGCTGCGTCGTGGACACGGACTGCCCGGCCTGAACGCTGCCGCTCCGGCTGGATCCGGCGCCGGCGAGCCAGAGCACGAGGGCCAGGGCGGCCACCGCCGCCAGGCCGCCCGCGACGATCGGTTGGTACGTGCGACGTCCGCCGCGATGGCCGGTCATGGGCTCACTCCCCAGGTTATGCGATAGCTGCACTCCCCCGTGCATGTCAGGACACTGGTGGCGTCGTCGTCCACGTACGAGTACGCGAACGGCTCGGCCTTCTTGAACACCGCCGCCGAATCGACGGGCCACTTGGTCGGGTCGCACGCGGCCCGGCTCGACCACTGGCCGAGACAGCACATCTGGTCGCCGCCGAGCGCCAGGCACGAGCTCTTGCACGCGGTGACCGTCCCGCCGCGCACCACCTGGAGCACCGACGGGCACGAGGCGCTGGCGTCGCGGGTGCAGCCGGCCTTGGTGCAGCCGTCGGGGCTCATCGGGTCCGGGGCACGGCCGCCGGACTGGTTGACGTACATCGGCAGGTTGTTGCCCTCGACGAGGCTGACGTCGTAGAAGTCCATGCCCTGCCAGGCGTTGAGGTTGAACTCGGCGAGGGTGGACGGGAACTCGCCCCAGGTGCTGCCGCACTGGAACTTGCCTTGACAGTCCCCTGACAGACAGTGGCCGGTCCCGGCAGCGTTGAAGACGCAGCCGGCGCGGGCCCAGACGCGGACGTCCCAGTGGTCGGGGATGCTGATGGTGACGCTGGCTCCGGGTGCCAGGACCCAGCCGGTGGCGGCGACGGGGTGTTTGGGGTCGGCGGCTACTGCGGGCCAGATGGTTTGGTTGAGTTTGTTGACCATAGTCAGGGTTCGAGAACCCGATGCGCCTGTGGTCGCGGAGGCGGTGGATGTGGAGGCGGATGACGTTCGGGGCGTCGGGGTGGTGGTCCGCGATGTGGTGGTGGCTGTGGTGGCGGTGGTGTCGGCGGTGGCGGTCGGCGAGGCGCTGGACACACCTGCGGAAGACGAGGCCGAAGGAGACGCGAATGGTGCCGATGTCGGCGTCTGCGTCGGTTGAGCAGCTGTCGAGTTGGCCGAGGTCGGGGTCCCGTTGGCCGCCGTGGATGCCGCGGACGGCGACGACGGCGATGTGCTGGAACAGCCGGCAGCCGCCATGACACAGAACATTGCGACGGTCAGCGACAGCAACCATCGCGGCTGCTTCTCAGACTGCTTCTCAGGATCCTTCATAAGCCACCCCCATCGGTGTCGGGCCGCCGTTCTGGAACAGCGCCGTGCCCGTCTGGGACCCGGACGCCGCCAGGCCGAACCACGCGTAGCGCTCGACGTACGGCAAGGAATCGAGCATCGCCGCGGAATCGGTCACGAAGGCCGCCTGCTGGTCGGGGGCCGGGTATTGGGAGCCGCCGCCGGAGAAGGAGATGAGCGCGTACTCCGTGACCCAGATCGGCAGGTGGTAGCGGTCGTGGATGGATTGCAGGTAGGTCCGCAGCTGGTCGGTCGCGGGGCCGGGGCGGAAGTCCGAGCCGTACCAGTGCACGGTGATGAAGTCGACGCGGTAGCCGCGCGCGGCGGCGCCGGCCATGAAGCGGTCGAGCCAGCCGCCGGGCGTCGCGGCGTCGTAGGCGACCGCCGGGCTGCCCAGGCGCAGCCCGGTCGCCTGGAGCTTGGGCCACAGGTCCAGGGCCTGCTCGACGGTCATGTTCGACTGCGCGGACATGTCCGGCTCGTTGAAGCCGAGCAGGACGGAGCCCTGCGACTTGGCGGTGGCCAGGGTCGCGGAGTCGGTGTTCTTGGCGCCCCAGATCATCGGTACGAACTCCGGTCCCGCGCTCCCGATGTGGTCCATGCGGCTCGGCGACCAGTCGTAGTACCAGGACGCCTTGGAGGCGGTCAGCGCCGCGTCGAAGCCGGGAGCGCTCCAGGCCGCGACGCCCTTCTTCGGGCCGGTGACCGCCGGATGCGAGGGCGGAGGTGCGGGGGCGGTTTTGGTCGAGGTCGGGGTCTGGGTCGGGCTCTGGGTTTTCGAGGGCTTCGGCGACGAGGTCGGCAACGGCGTCGAGGTCGGGAGGGCCGACGGGCTCGCGGCGACGGCGCTCGGGGAGGTCGTCGTGGCGCCGGCCGCGGCCGGCGTCGGCTTCGGCACGGTCCCGGACGTCTGCGCGCCGGCCCAGACCGCGGTCGCGGCCACGCCGACGCTGCTCACCGCGACGACCGCGGCGATCACCGCCGGCGCCTTCGCGGGGAGGAAGCCCAGCAGCTTGGTGGAACCGTGCGCGAATCCTGCTGCGCTTCCGGGACCGTGCGCGGCTCCCGTGGCACCGGACGCGCCGGCCGTCGCGGACCCGACGGTACCGCCGACGCCCGCCGCCAGCGCCGTCCGGAACACTTCCGCGGCCAGCGCCGCCGGCACCACAGCCAACGGCAGCCCGGCCAGCAGCTTCTCGACCGGGATCAGGTCGCGCGACCGGGCGTCGCACACCTCGCAGTCCCGCGTGTGGCCGACGAAGCGCTTGCGCCACAAGGCGTTCCGGTGCCCGTCCCACCGGCTCGTCAGATCCGACAGACCACGGCAGCGCTCCGGCGCACGCAACGCCCGGACGACGACGCGCGTCGCGGACAGCTGCTGCTTCAGCCGCTGGATCCGCACCGCGGCCTGGTTCTGCGGCACACCGAGCGCGGCGGCGATGTCGGCACGGTCCAGCCGGCCGTGCTCGGCCAGCCACCACAGGCCCAGCAACTCCCGGTTCCCGTCGTCGAGCCACCCGGCCGCCTCGGCGACCTCCCGCCGCTGCCCGGTGAGATCGAGCTTCAGCGCGGTCAGATCCGCGAAGTCGGCGGCGGGATCGGCAACCGCCACCGCCTCCTCCAACGGCATGGTGCGCGCCTGCACCGCGCTGCGCGCCCGCTGCTGATCGTGCACCTGCCGCACCGCGACCGCGACCAGCCAGGACCGAAAAGCCCCGGGATCGCGCACGTCACGCAGTCCGCGCACCGCGCGCATCATGGTCTCCTGGACGGCGTCATCGACATCGGCATGCGCCCGCAGCGCGAACCCGATGATGTTGTAGACCAGCGGCAGCGCCTCAGCGACGAGGTCACGCAGCGCCTCCTGATCCCCGCGCTGCGCCGCCAGCACGGTGGCGACGTCGAATCCGCCCCGCGGTGCTCTCATGCCGGGCCGTCCTCTGGGGTCGACGGTGGTGGTTGTGCGATGACCATATAGAGGAGACGGGGCGGGGCCGAGCGGCATAACACGAATCTTTGGACGGTTCTGACTCGCGCTTGGGGCTGCGGGGGCGCAGTAGATCGGACTGCCGCGCGGTCGTGCGCGCGAAAACCGTCGGCCGCCAGCGCAATCTGCGACGCTCGACCGAACTGGGTCCCCCTGTGAGGTCACCGAACCTTAGGCGAAGCTGTAAGAATCTGCGGTCCTGCTTGATGTGTCGGTGTAGGTGTCGGTGCGGGTGCGGGTGCGGGTGGCTGTGGTGTGGCGGGTGCGGTTTGGTGGTGGGTTGTAAGAGCTTTTTACGGCTTCGCAGGGCTTTAAGAAGGATCCGCTGGGTGGCGCAGTTCGGTGGTGCCCCGCTGGTTACGCTGGCGGCTGGCGGTGTTGCTGGGCACGACCGCGCACCGGTCCGAGTCACTGCGCACACGTCAGGTGGGCGGGTGGCGGCCGCGTGTGGTGGGCACCAACAGTCAAGAGCAGGCGCCTCCGGCGGGGGCACTCGAGGCTCTGAGGGATCCCCAACCCCCCGCCTCGGCGGCGGTTCGTGTGTTGGTCGCCGAGTCCCGGATCCCTCGTCGCTGACGTCGCCCTAAAGGGAACCATCCCGGCCTGGCGGGGTAAAGCCGCATCACACGCTGCTGTGGTCGGGTTTCGTTCGGCTTGACACCGCCAGTCCGGGCCAATGCCGCGTAGTTAAGAGTTCTGGCCCGTTGTCAACTGCGCTGAATTTGACCAGGTGGGCTTCGGATACGGTGCCCTCGCCGCCGCC
>NZ_JBGCCU010000017.1 GCF_041261445.1 Catenulispora sp. EB89 | reverse complement strand
GGCCGGGTCCTTGCGACCGGCGAGGCCTACGCCAGACCCGAACACCACAAGAAGGGCACCAAACCCCGCCGAAAAGGTTAAACGACAAGCTTAGCGCGCCCCACCAGAAAGCCCCAGGTCACCGCACAGACCTGGGGCGAGGTTTCCTCGGGTCAGGCCTGTGTGATCTCGCCGTTCGCAACGGTGATGTTGATCGGGGCCAGCGGCTGGGTGGCGGGGCCGTTCGCCACCGAGCCGTCGGCGATGTGGTAGCGGCTGCCGTGGCAGGGGCAGGCGATCAGACCGTTCTCGACGGCGGAGACGGTGCAGCCCATGTGCGTGCAGATCGCGGTGAAGGCCTTGTAGGTCCCCGCCGTGGGCTGGGTCAGGACGATCTTCTGGTCGGCCAGGATCGTGCCGCCGCCGACCGGGACGGCCGAGGTGGCCGCGAGGGCTGCGGCCGCGCCGGTGGACGTGGACGTGCCGGAGGAAGAGGACGAGGCGGCGGATCCGCTGCTCGAGCTCGAGGATCCGGCCGCCGACGTCGTGCCGCCGGCCGCGGCCGAGGTGCTGCCGGCGGCGGTGCTGCTTTTCGAGGACGAGCAGGCCGCGCACAGTGCGCCGGCGGCGACCACGATGCCGCCGAGCAGGGCGCGGCGCCGGGTGCCGTCCGGGTGCGAGAGACAGGCGGGCTCGTCGGGGGACTGGGACTGGGGCGCGCCGGGATCAGTCTGAGCGGTGGCGAGATCAACGGTGGTCATCGTCGGGGTCGTCTCCTGTGTCTGTGGCGTCTGCGTGTGGCATTGGCAACTCCTGTACCGACCGACACGTTCCCCGGCGCCGATCGGTTCAAGAGGCGCCCACCCGCGGTCGACGGAGATGCCCGGCAGCAAGTGGCCGAACCACATCAGCAGGCCGGTGGGCATCACCCTACGACTGGCCTTCCTCCAGCTCGGCACGCATGCCGGCGACGATGGCGTGCAGGCCGTGCTCGAAGATCGCGTCGGGATCGCTGACGGCACCGGCCGCGGCGAGGAGGTTCGGGTACTGCGACACGGCCTCGCGGGCGGCGTCGTCGGTCGGGCGACCGTTCGCACCCTCGCGCTCCAGGGCCGAGCCGGTGACGTAGTTGCTGATCGCCAACAGGCCGCGCAAGGCCTCCTCGGGCGTGAAGCCCGCCGCGGTGAGCGCTTCGAGCATGGCTTCCAGCTTCGGGAACAGGTCCTCGGTGGGCCGGGTCTGGGCGGCCAGGCGGGCGCCGTCACGGTGCCGGTTCAGGCCGTGGTACTGGATCCGGGTGCGTTCGACGAGCCAGTCGTCCCAGGCCTGGCCGGGACGCGGGACCCGCAGTTCCTCGGTGCTCATCGCGACCAGCATGTGGTCCAGCAGTTCCTGCTTGTTCCTGAAGTGCCAGTAGAGCGCCGGGGCCTGGACGTCGAGCTCCTTGGCCAGCCGGCGCATGGACAGGCCGTCCAGGCCGACCTCGTCGAGCAGCGCGATGGCCGCCGTCACGATCGCGTCGCGTTCCAGCTTCACTCCGGCTCCGTTCCCGTGTCCGTCGGCGCCGCCGACCTGCGGCCCTTGACAGCTTAACAGCGTTCAGGGCAGCCTTAACGGTGTTAAGTTTAACGCTGTTAAGGGAGGTGCGCGATGCGTATCGTCATCGTCGGGGGCGGTCCGGTCGGCCTGATGGCCGCATGTGAGCTGCGGTTGTACGGCATCGAGACAGTGGTGCTGGAGCGCCGCGCGGACATCGACCCCACCATCAAGGCCGGCGCGATCCAGGGCCGCGGCGTGGCCGCGCTGGACCGGCGCGGGCTGGCCGAGCGGGTGCGCGAGGCCGGCGGGCCGGGGCTGCGCGACTTCGAGGCGCTGATGCGGGAGAACGGGCTGCGCGGGCACTTCTCCGGGATGTTCGTGCTGCGCGAGAGCAACTACGGCGGGGAGTGGATGCTGCCGGTGGCGCAGCAGAAGCTGGAGGAGGTGCTGAACGAACGCGCGGTCGAGCTGGGCGTCGACTTCCGGCGCGGGCACGTCGTGCGGGAGTGGCATCAGGACTCTGAGGGCGTGACGCTGGTCGTCGCGGACGCGACGGACGGTTCAGGAGCCGGTTCCGAGGCCCAGCCCTACGAACTGCGCGCGGACTGGCTGATTGGCGCCGACGGCGGACGGTCGACGATCCGCAAGGGCGGCGCCTTCGCCTTCCCCGGGACGGACGGCGTCATCACCGCCTACCAGGCCATCGCAGAGGTCGACGATCCCGACTTCGTACCGCGCGGCTGGAACCGCTGCGTCGGCGGCACGGTGGTGAACGGCCCGTACCCGGGACGGCTGCTGCTGGTCGGCTTCGACGGCCCGCCAGCCGACCGCGACGCCCCGGTCACGCACGAGGAGCTGCAGGCGACACTGCGCCGGATCAGCGGCACCGACGTCGCCATCCGGTCGATCACCACCGTGACCCGCTTCACCGACAACGCACGCCAAGCCGACACCTACCGCGACGGCCGCGTACTGCTGGCCGGCGACGCCGCGCACATCCACTCGCCATTCGGCGGCCAGGGCCTGAACCTGGGCCTCGGCGACGCGGTGAACCTGGGCTGGAAGCTGGCCCTGGTGGCCCTCGGCCGCGCGCCGGAAAGCCTGCTGGACACGTACACCGCCGAGCGCCACCCGGTGGCCGCGCGGGTACTGGACAACACCCGCGCACAAGTCGCCCTCATGCAGCCGACCCCGCACACCGAGGCGCTGCGCGGCATCTTCGCCAAGCTCGTCGAGCAGCACGACGCCAACCGCTGGCTCAGCGACATGATGGGCGGCACAGACGTGCGCTACGAGGTCGGGTCGGAGCTCGACGCGGTGGGGCGGTTCTGCCCGGATCTGGTGCTGCGGACGGCGGACGCGGCGGGGGCAGACGGCACGGTGCGGCTGGCCGAGCGCCAGCGTTCCGGACGCGGACAGCTGCTGATCCTGGACGCGCCGGAGTCACCGGACGCGACGCAGTGGATCAAGGCCGCGTCCGGCTGGGCCGACCGGGTCGACGTGACGGTGGGGACGTGCGCGGACGCCCCGTCGCGGGCGGTGCTGGTGCGGCCGGACGGGTTCGTCGCGTGGGTCGCGGAGTCGGAGCAGGGGTTGGAGGAGGCGCTGGGGCGCTGGTTCGGGCCGGCTGATCCCCTCGCTATGTGAGGCAGATGAGTTCTACGCCGACGCTGTTCGATTCGCCGGTCTTTCCATCGGCAGTCCAGGTCACATAGACCGTGCCCCGTGTGGTCCCGTTCGGAGCTTCTCGCATCGGGAAGCTCTGCGACGTGTCCTGCTTCAGGGTTACCCCGCCTCCGGGGGTGCCACCGCCCGCCAGATGCCAGGTGTAGCTGATATCCGCGGCGCCGCCCGGCGCGCTGATGAGCGTCAGCGTGAGGTTGTAGATGCCGGGGCATTCGCCCGGCTTGTAGTTCGGTGCCGAGACCTGCGCCCTAATGGTCAACGGCGGCTGCGAAGAAGAACTCGTCGACGGCGTACTCGGCGTCGAGCTACTCGAACTCGACGACGAACTGCTCGACGAGCTCGAGCTCGACGGCGTCGAGGAACCGACCGAAGGCAGGCTCGCCACCGACGAGGGCGAGCTGGAGCTCGAACTCGACCGGGAGCTGAAGCTCGGGAAGGACGACGAGCTCGAACTCGAGCTCGTACTGCTGGTGGAACTCGACGAGCTCGATGAACTGGACGAGCTCGAAGAACTTGAGCTCGTGGACGTCGGCGCCGCGCCCGAGTCGTTGCTGGTCGGCGTGCCGGTCGGCTGGCTCGGGGTCGGCGTGAACACCACCGACGTCCCGCTCGGCGGGTCGGCCCGGCGTTTGTTCTTGTTTCCGCTGGCGACGGCCACCGCCGCGATGATCAGGAGCAGCGCCAGTGCGGCGGCTGCGAAGGCGCTCATCTTGAGCTTGTCCGGCATGCGGCGGCGGGGTCCGCCCCGGAAGTCCTCGTTCCAGTAGCCGTCGTCGGGGTCGGCGCCGCCGGGTCCGCCCTCGTTCGGCGAGCCCTGGTTCTCGGCGCCGCCCGGGCCGCCTGGGCCGCCCGAGCCCAGGCCCAGCGAGTCCAGCCCGCCGGCGGCCGTGCCGCCGCCGACGCCCGGGGCGAGCAGCCCCAGCAGCGGCCAGAGAACGAGGACGATCTCCTGCCGGCCGCGCTCCTCCCACTCGACGCCGTAGACGTCGGTCGCCGCGCGTTCGACCTCCGCGACGAACGACCACACGTCCTGCGGCCGCTCGGAGGGGTCCTTCGCCAGGCCGTGCATGATCAGCTGCTGCACCTCGGCCGGTACCTCGGCCAGCGGGATCGGCGCGGTGCGGTGCTTCTCCTGCAGCTCGTAGACCGTGTCGGCGGAGTAGGGGACCCGTCCGGTCAGGCACTCGTAGAACGAGGCGGTGACCGCGTAGATGTCCGTCACCGGCTGGGCCGGCGCTCCGTCCCACTGCTCCGGTGCCATGTACGCCGGGGTGCCGACGCCGGCCGGGGTCGTGGCGTCCGGGTCCGGGCCGGCGACGGGGCTCGGTTCCGCGCGCTCGGCGACGCCGAAGTCGGCCAGCTTGCTGAGGCCGTAGGCGTTGATCAGGACGTTCGACGGCTTGTAGTCGCGGTGGACGATGCCCATCTCGTGCGCGGCGCCCAGACCCAGCAGCGAGCCGCGCATCACCGACAGCGCCGCCTCCGGCATCATCGGCCCGGTCTCGTGCAGCACCCGGTACAGCGTCGGCCCGGCGACCAGCTCCATCACCATCGCCGAGCCGGAATCGGACTCGACGTACTCGAAGAGCTGGACGACGTTCGGGTGCCGCATCTCGGCCAGCAGCGCGGCCTCGGCGCGGAAGCGCTCGACGAACTCGGGGTCGTCGGCGTACCGCGGGGCCAGATACTTGATCGCCACTTCGGTGCCGGTCGCGTCCTGGACGGCCGACACCACTCTGCCGGTCGCACCGGCACCTAGCATCCCGGTTTCCGTGTAGCCGGGAACGGTCCAGCCAGACAACGTGAATCCCCCTGGTTGTTGCCTCATGGCCGCTGATTTTCGAGCGCAGCGTATCAGCGGAATAGAACAAGCTGGCGACGATCCCGCCGCCCGAATCCGGATCGATACGTCGGCCGGATCGTAGCGGTCCGAGAGGGGCGGTGACCAGGCTGGACGCCGGTATTGGGGGTTACCTTTCCAACCGGCCCCGGTGAGCGCGTACGACGGGCGCCGGCCTGCCCCGCCCGGAAAGGGCGGAGCAGGCCGGCGCGAGGTGGACCATGCCGGGGCCCGCCTAACCCAGCGCCCCGATGACGGTCTGCAGAACCGCCGCGTCCTGGGAGGTGTCGCCGATCGCCGAACCGCCCTTGATCTCCAGCACCTCCATGACCTTGTCCTTGACCGCGAAGTAGAAGTGCAGATCGGACTGCTCGCTGTAGTTGCCGTTCACCTCGGCCGGGACACCGTTGTCGTCGCGCAGCCTGTGCTCGATGGCCTCGCCGCCGGCGGCCTGCGCGCTGACGGTCGTGGTGCTCGTGACGGGACGGTGGGTGATGGGGTCCTGAGCGCCCTTGAAGCCGGCGTCCTCCGCGAGGAGCGTCGAGGTGAAGGCCTGATACGCCGCCTGGGCGTCCGCGGCGCTGGAGTAGGTGAAGAACTCCTGGGCCGCGACCGGCGGGAGCCAGGCGCCGTTCTTCCGGACCGGGACGCCGTTGGACTGGTACAGCTGGACGTCCATCTTCGACGCGGCGTGGGACGCGCCGGGCTGGTTGTGCACCGTGCAGTCGGTCGGCGAGTAGATGTCGAGGAAGACCTCGCTGCCGGTGCAGTGGACGAGGCTGCCGCCGGAGGTCCAGTTCATGAGGCCGGCGAACGGCACCTGCGCGGGGGTGAGCCAGCTCGGGACCGTCGCCGTTCCCGGCGGCGATCCCGCCGTCGTCGAGTTCTGCGGGCCCGTCGGGTTCGTGGTGCCTCCGGTCGTGCCGCTCGTCGTGTGCGGCGCGCTGGACGTGTTCGACGTGCTCGACGTGCTCGGCGTTCCGGACGCGCTCGTCGGCGTGGTGGTCGGAGTAGCCGGGGCGGTGCTCGTCGTGGGCCGCGGAGTGGTGTCCGTGGCCGGCTGGCCGGTGCCGTCGGACGACGCCGCCCGGAACGCCGCGGACGTGCCGATCGCGATGATCACGAACGACGCGGTGGACAGGACGATTCGCTTGCGCATGGTGCGCTTCCTTCCTTTGATCCGGGCGGCTTGTGCGCCCGGGGTGTGTGCGGCTGCCGCCGCGAAATCGATGGCGGCGGAGAGGGTTGTGTCGAAGTCCTTGGAGCTCTGGGACACGGTCAGATCTCCCCTCGGTGAAGGGCCTGCTTGATGTTCTGCTGCGACGGTTGCCGCGGCTCGAAGCTCTCCGCGAACTCCGTGAGGTGCGGTGCCAGGGCTCTGCGTCCCCGGGCCAGCCGCGCCTTGACCGTGCTCGGCTTGGCCCCGGTCTCGGCCGCGATCTCGTCGACCGACAGGCCCGCGTAGTGGTGCAGGACGATGGCCATCCGCTGGTCGGCGGAGATCTTGCGCAGCGCCGCGACGACCGCGAGATGGTCCGGGTTCATCCCGGACACCTCGGTCGGCGGGGCTTCGCGGCTGTGGGCCTTCAGCCGGTTGACCGCTCTGCGCCATGAGGACACCGCAAGCCGTCCGGCGACGGTGCGCACCCAGGCCTCGGGGTTGCCGTGCTCCGCGGAGAGCCTGGTCCACCGTTGCCAGGCCCGCACGTAGGCCTCCTGAACGCAGTCCTCTGCTTCGTGCATACTGCCGGTCATCGCATAGACCTGGCCGACCAGCCGCCGGTGCGTCGCCTGGTAGAACGCGTCGAAATCCTGCTCCAGCGCAGCCGCCACGTCGTCCCCCCTCCCCGTTGGTACCGTGGCTTTCGGCCGCGGCTTCGGTGGGATTACGAACGGCGGAGCGACCCGGTTACATCACGAATCGGTAACGGCGCGCGGGGCCCGCGGCGGCTGCGAAGACGACGACGAAGCGCTCGCAGGATCACGCGAACCGGTGCCAAAGCCCGCAGAAAACCGCAGAAACCCGCAGACTCCCTTGCCCGACCCTTGTGGCGGCACAAGGGTCCTGATTCCCTTGACAGCCCTGTGGTCTAGTCCAATTATGTGCCCTGCGGCTCCGGAGCCATTCCCCTTCCGACGTCCTTGGGAGCACACCATGAGCCTGTTCCCCATCAGGCGACGAATACCCCGCCACGCCCCGAGCCGCCGGCCCGGCCCCCGCACGCGCGCGTTGTTGGGCGCGGTGGCCCTGACCGTCGCGGCCATCGGCGCCGTCGGGGTCGCGGCCGCGCAGCAGGCGCGCGCCGACGGCACGTCCTCGCTGCCCACCTGTCCGTTCTGGACCAACGTCACCCCGCCGCCGCGGACGGACACTCCGTGGGTGCCGCCGTTGCAGACCGCCCAGCCGGTCGACCTCTCCTCGCGGCTCGCCGCCCCCGGAGGCGTCACCGGCACACTGACCGGCGGCCAGGTCGACATCAGCTTCAACCGGGTGGCCGGCGCCCAGGCCTACCGGGTGTGGCGCAACGGCCAGGCCGTCGCGTGGGTCACCGACTGGGGCCAGCCGGCCCTTACCGCGGTCGACACCGCGCCGTGCCAGAACGCCTACTACTCCTTCGAGGCGATGAGCGACCAGAGCGGGTCCGACTCCTCGCTGGGTCAGATGTCGGCGCCCTACCAGCTGAACTCGGACGGCGCGGTGGTGCCGTGGCAGACGCCGGTCGGCAGCACCGTGACCATGATGGTGACGTCCTACAACGACGGCGGGAACACGGCCTCGGGCTACCAAGCCGGGCTCGGGATCTGCGCGGTCGACCCGCGGGTGATCCCGTGGGGCACGTACTTCACCGTCCCCGGCTACGGCACCTGCTACGCCGCCGACATCGGCACCTGGATCCAGAACGACACCGTCGACGTCTGGCTGCCCGGCTCGCAGGCGAACGGCTGGGGCGTGCAGCACCGCACGGTCACCATCATCGCCAACCCGTTCAGCGGACCGGCCCCGCCGCCGTCGAGCTCGTCCAGCACGTCGAGCTCGCCACCGACCTCGGCGTCCAGCAGCTCCGCCGGCGCGTGCACCACCGCGCCGTGGAACTCCGCGACGGCCTACAGCGGCGGCGCGACCGTCAGCTACGGCGGCCACACCTGGACCGCGAAGTGGTGGACCCAGGGCGACGTGCCCGGCGCCAACTCCCAGAACGTCTGGACGGATGACGGACCATGCTGAAAGTTATACGGAGAAGCCTGATCGGCGCCGCCACCGGCGCCCTGTTCGTGGGTGGTCTGACACTGTCCTCGCCGGTCGCCTCGGCCGCACCGGCCGCCTCGACCCCGCTCCCCACCGCGGTCTACTCCAAGACCTCCGACTGGGGCAGCGGCTTCCAGGCGCAGTACGTGCTCACCAACCCGATGTCCGTCCCGCTGAACGCCTGGTCGCTCCGGTTCAGCCTGCCGGCCACCGAGAAGATCACCAGCATGTGGGGCGGCACCGACACCGCGAGCGGCACCACGCACACCGTCGCCGCGCAGTCCTACGACACCACGATCGCGGCCGGGGCCTCGATCACCATCGGTTTCGACGCCAGCAACTCCGGCACGTACGCGGATCCGTCGGCCTGTCTGCTCAACTCGGATCCCTGTGACGGCAGCGCGGACGTCCAGCCCCCGACCGCGCCGTCCGGCCTGACGGTGCTGAGCACGACCTCGACCGCGGCGTCCCTGTCCTGGACCGGGTCCACCGACAACGTCTCGGTCGCCGGGTACGACGTGTATTCGGGCTCGAAGATCGTCGCCACCTCCCCGGGCACCGCGGCGACCGTCACCGGGCTGTCGCCCTCGACCTCGTACTCGTTCACCGTCCGCGCGTACGACGAGGCCGGGAACCTGTCGGGGGCCAGCGGCGCGGTGAGCGCGACGACGCTGGCGAGCACCGGCGGCGGGCACCTGCCCGGCGTCGCCGCGCCGTTCGTCGACATCGGCGCCTGGCCGACGCCGAACCTCACGCAGATCGCCGAGACGACGGGGCTGCGCCAGTTCTCCCTCGGGTTCATCGTCAACGGCACCGCGACCTGCACTCCCAGCTGGTTCAACGCCTACGCGATGTCGGCCGGCTTCGAGCAGTCGGACATCGCGAGCCTGCGGGCGATCGGCGGCGACGTGAAGCCGTCGTTCGGCGGCGAGGCGGGCACCGAGCTGGCGCAGTCGTGCACCGACGTGCCGTCCCTGACCGCCGCCTACCAGTCGGCGATCACCGCCTACAACCTCACCCAGATCGACTTCGACATCGAGGGCTCCGCGGTCGCCGACCCCGCCTCGATCGACCGGCGCTCGCAGGCGATCGCCGCGCTCCAGCAGAGCGCGGCGGCCGCCGGCAAGACGCTGACCGTCACGCTGACGCTGCCGATCCTGCCCTCCGGCCTCACCTCCGACGGGCTCTACGTGGTGCAGTCGGCGGTCAAGTACGGCGCCAGGATCAGCACGGTGAACGGCATGGCCATGGACTTCGGCGACATCGAGGCGCCGAACCCCAGCGGCCAGATGGGCAAGTACGCGATCGAGACGGCGCAGTCGCTCTACGGCCAGCTGACGCCGCTGTACCCGTCCCTCACCTCGGCGCAGGTGTGGAACATGATCGGGGTGACACCGATGATCGGGCAGAACGACAACTCCTCGGAGGTGTTCTACCAGAGCGACATGCAGCAGCTGCTCACGTTCGCGCAGCAGCAGCACCTCGGCGAGCTGGCGTTCTGGGACGTGACCCGCGACGGCAACGCCTGCACCGGGTCGCTGTCGAAGTGCACTGACATCACGCAGACGCCGTACGAGTTCTCGAAGATGATCGCGCCCTACCAGGGCTGATCGTCATCGGCGTCCGCCGCGACGACGAGGGGCTGCCGGGTCGCCGGCAGCCTTTCGTCACTTCTTCTCGGTGATGTGGAACGGCGCGAACTGGAACTCGAAGGGCCGCACGCGCTTGCGCCGCCACACGACGGCCGAACCCCCGGCCGCGCAGGCGCCGATGAGGATCATCAGCGGGGGCACGGCCGCGTTGCGGTGGCCCTTCATCGAGGCGTAGTCGCGCCGTTGGGTCGAACCGTCGCCGAAATGCTCGATACACGTGTCGCCCTGGATCATCGGCTGCCCGTCGCACTTCGGCGCGGCGTTGGGATCGCCGGGATTCACGAGGAGCCAGATCCCGGCGATGAGAACCATGAGGCCGATGATCAGGCCGACCTGCGCGGCCCGGACCCAGCTGTTGATCACCAAGCGAGTTCCCCTCCTGTTGCGTGTCAGTGCCCTGTCGGCCCGCAACCCTATCGGCGCGCGGAAGGAGGGGGCGACGGCAATTCCTCCGGCGTCGCGCAGGCCTGGTCGCGGCCGTGTTCGGCCAGGTCGGAACAATGGAACGTTCCGAGTCGCGGGGGGAACGGGCCAGAGCGTTGTGCCGGGTTCCGGCCGACGGCGATTCTTTGTCACCGGATCGTCCGTCAGCCCACGAAGGGTACTTCCGTGAATCTGCGTCGCCGAATAACCCGCATCCAGATCGCCGCCGTGTCGGCCGTGGCGATCGCGGGGGTCGCCCTCGCCGCCGGTACCGCGAACGCCGCGTCCGTGCCGGCTCCGATCAAGCTCACGTCGTCGGCGTGCCCGGCCGACATCTCCTACGGCCAGATCAGCGGCTGCGTGACAGAGCTTCAGCAGCTGCTGAACGAAAACGGCGCGCATATCGGCGTCGACGGCGACTTCGGTCCCGCGACGCTGGCGGCCGTCAAGGCCTACCAGTCCGGCCACGGCCTGTCGGTGGACGGCATCGTCGGTCCCGCCACCAAGGCCGCGCTCGACGGCGGCAGCACTCCGCCCCCGCCGCCCACCGGCGGCGGCCAGACGAAGGTCGTTGACTTCGCCCGGGCCATCGAGGCCGGGAAGGCCGAGCGGGGCTGGGGCGGCGGCCGCGTGCCGTACGGCTGGGACGGCGGGCACACCTCCAACCCCGGCCCGAGCCCGGCGGACTGCGCCGCCGCCGGCGGGGACCCGGCCTGCTGGACCGCGACCGCCAACCACACCCTCGGCCACAACGGCCAGATCTCGGTGGACTGCTCCGGCTTCGTGCGCTGGGTCTACGACCTCGCCTACGGCCGTGACGTCTTCGGCCCGGACGGCACCTCGGGGCAGATCGCCCGGACGCACCGCGTCTCCACTCCGGCCCCCGGCGACCTCGCCTTCTTCGGCTCCGACGCGGCCAGCCCCGAGCACGTCGGCATCTACATCGGCGGCGGCAAGATGATCGACGCCCTGGACACCGGGACCTACATCGAGACCGACTCGATCTCGGCCGGCGGCCGTCTCATCGGCTACTACCGGTACTGATCCGGTGATCCGCTCCGATCCGAGCTGATCGGCTCTGAACCAATCCCTGCACCAGTTCCAGCACCACAGCCATGCACTTTTCCCTGCACTTTTCCGCAACGAAAGGCCCTGCCATGAACCTGGGCAGCCGCAAGTCCCGCCTCAGACTCGCCGTCGCCGCGACCGCCGCGGCGATCGCCGGCGTCGCCCTCACCGCCGGTACCGCGAACGCCGCGTCCGTGCCGGCTCCGATCAAGCTCACGTCCTCGGCGTGCCCGGCCGACATCTCCTACGGCCAGATCAGCGGCTGTGTCACCGAGCTTCAGCAGCTGCTGAACAAGAACGGCGCGCACATCGGCGTCGACGGCGACTTCGGTCCGGCCACCCTGGCCGCGGTGAAGAGCTACCAGTCCGGCCACGGCCTGTCGGTGGACGGCATAGTCGGGCCGGCGACCAAGGCGTCGCTGGAAGGCGGCAGCACCCCGCCCCCGCCGTCCCACGGCCGCTCCACCAACTACGACTTCGCCCGCCTGGTCCTGGCCGACGGCGGCTGGGCGCAGAGCTCGAACAACATCACCACCATGGTGCAGTGGATGGCCAGCGAGGAGCCGCCGTCGCACTGGTGGGACCGGAACAACCCGCTGAACAACGGCCTGGGCTCCGGCGGCGGCGCGGGCCTGGGCGCCTACCCGAACCTGGTCGTGGCCGCGCACTACGTCGCCGCGAACCTGAACGGCGGTCCGGCCGACTACGGCCACATCACCGCCGACCTGCGGGCGTCCGCCTCGCCGGCGGTGACCGAGAAGGCGATCTGGAGTTCGCCGTGGGCCGCCTCGCACTACGGTTGGGGCTCCGGGTTCTACCGCGGCCACGTGCCGACTGTCGCGGCTCCGGCCCAGGACTGGTAAGCCATTAGCAGCCGATCGGTGAATCGCGGCTGAGCTCAGAGGGTCCCCGGTGCGACTGCGGCATCGGGGACCCTCTGCCGTCCAAAGAGTTTGTAAACAGTTCAGCCGTTATGGCGCTGCGCAAGCGAACGGGGCCGTAGAGTGACTGCGCCATCGCTGCGGGGACGCTCCTACTCCAGAGCGCAATGGCGATTCGTAGCTGACGCGCACTGTTGATACGGGACGGGTGACATGGCCGCGCGCGCTTTGAAGGACCTCGATGACGCCGTGCCGCCTGTCACGCGGGCGTTCACGCTGGAGATCCGGGCCGTGCACCAGAGTGCGGGCTCGCCGTCGTTCACACTCCTGGACAGCCGCAACATCCGCGCCGGCCGGGGGACTCTGGCGAAAGCGACACTGTCCCGCATCCTGACGCCCGATCCGGCGGCGAAGGACCAGAGCCTGCCGGCGTGGTCGTACTACGAGGGCCTGCTGCGTGTGCTGGACGTCGATCCGGCTCCGTTCCAGGCGCGATGGCAGGCCGCGCAGGAGGAATGGCAGGCCAGGGCGCGGGGGGAGTCGGCCGCCCTTCTGCCGGCGGTGCGGCAGCCGGCGGAGGCGGGGACCGCGGTGTTGGCGTCGGTCATGGAGCTGGAACCGAGGGCGGAAGCGAGTCTGGCGTCGCAAGCCGTGGTGCCCGTGGCGCCCGTGGCGCTGCCGTTGCCTGTGCCCGTCCCGGTGAAGCGGCGGCGGTCGCTCCCGGTGTTGGCGTCGATCGCGGGCTCTGCCGCTGTGGTTCTGGCCGTCTGCGCGTTCGCCTTTATCGGCGGCTCTCATTCGCCGTCGCAGCCGCCGGCCAAGGCCATGGCACCGATCAGCCACCCGGAGACCGCCGTGTTGGTGACCGCCGCGCCGCCCAAGACGGTCTCGGGCAAGATCGTGCGCACCTGGAATCAGGACGCGAACAACGGCCACGGCGGCTCGATCGGCGTCCTGGTGTTCCCGACGCCTTTGTCCCTCAACGGATCCACCGGGCCGCGCCACGACGGCGACCTGGTCGAGGTCGTCTGCCACACCGAGCACGGCCGGATGACGCACGAGCGGCTGGACACCGGGCACGAGAACTCCACCGGGTGGTTCGAGATCTACTACGTGGACCGGTTGTGGTGGGTCGCAGACCACTACATCAGCTTCGGCCGCGGGGTCCAGGTGCCGGATTGCGAGTCGGCATAACCCTCTGGTCGGAGCCTGGAGTCCGAATGCTCCCGCTGCGTACCATCGAAGCGTGGATCTGACGAATGTGGTCATGCCCGGCGCGCAGTCTCTGGTCACTGCGATCGTCACCGACTCCTGGAGCCAGGTTCGCACGGCGTTGTCCCGGATCTGGGCGCGCCACCGCGGTGACGACGGGCCGTCGGGCCCGAGCGTCGCAGCACTCGAAGCTGCCGGCACCGAACTGGACCTCGCCAGGCAACAGGCGCTCGCCGTCGCGGGGGACGGATCGGAATCCGAGCGTGCGGACCGGATGCAGCTGTTCTGGATCGGCTACCTCGCCGGGCAGATCGCCGCACGTCCCGAGCTCGCCGACGCCGTGGGCGGGCTGCCCGTGCTCCTCGACGCGCAGCGTGGCGCGTCGGTCACCATGACGACCAACACCAAGAACTTCAGCGGGAGCGCGCGCAACGCGGTCCAGGCCGACGACGTCTCGGGCGGGATCACCTTCGGGCGATGACCCGCTGTCAAGACTGAGTCCAGCAAACTTTTCGTGACGGCAGTCCAGCTAACGACTCGGTAAATGCCGTCGCGCGAGCATTGCCCGGAATCGAACTCTCTGTTTCACTCAGGTTTCATCCGGCACCACCGTCCCCCTCACATGACTCGGTGAACGCTCATGGCCACTGCTGATCTCTCGGCTTCCGCACCCTCGCCCTCGACTCCGGATCCGGTCTCCCCAGGCGCCGCCGACGGCGTCCGAGGTCCGCTCGACCCCGACGGCCGTCCCCGCTTCCGCCTCGGCCCGCTCTACCTCACCCTGCCGCTGGCCAACATCGCGTTGATGCTGGTCTGGCTGGGTGTCGGCGGGTTCCTGGTGCCGCTGCAGGTGACGATGATCAAGGGGCACAACGACCCGAACGCGCTGAAGAACGCGGTGGCGGTCGGCGCCGCGCTGGCTGCCGTCGGCAACCCGATCTTCGGTCAGATCTCCGACCGCACCCGCTCGCGCTTCGGGCGGCGGGCGCCCTGGCTGCTGCTGTGCGCGGTGGTCGGCGCGGGGGCGCTGCTCTGGCAGGCGAACGCCAAGTCCATCGGCGTTCTGGCGATCGCCTGGGGCACCGTGCAGTTCATCCTGAACGGCTTCCAGGCCGCGTTGACCACGACCATGCCCGACCGGGTCCCGCCGGCGAAGTACGCGCGCTTCTCGGCGATGGTGGGGCTGGCCACGCCGATCGCGACCATCGTTGCGGCGACGGTGATCGGCGGCGTCGACGGCTCCAAGCTCGGCTACCACGGCACCATCGGCGGCTTCGACGGCAAGTTCCTCGGCAAGAACGGCTACTACCTCATTGCCGGGGTGCTCGTCGTGATCGCGCTGCTGTTCGTCTTCCTCACGCCTGACAAGCCCAGCACCGACATGGTGGTCGAGCCGTTCAGCCTGAAGCGGTTCGTGGCCAACTTCTGGGTCGACCCGCGGCGGCACCCGGACTTCGCCTACGCCTTCGTCTCCCGCTTCGGCGTCGTCGCCGGCTACTTCATGGTGCAGGTCTACAACCTCTACATCCTCATGGAGTACATCAAGGTCAAGCCGCAGGACGCGCCGGCCACCATGGGCTTCCTGATGGTCGTGAACTCGGTGGCGATGGTGGCCGCCGCGCTGGTGATCGGGCGGCTGGTGGACGCCTTCGGGCGGATGAAGCCCTTCGTGCTCGGCTCCGGCGTGCTCGCGGCGCTGTCGCTGTTCATCCCGATGCTGTCCGCGACGGTGAGCGGCATGACCGTGTTCAACGTCGTGAACGGCCTGGCGTTCGGCATGTACATGGCTGTCGACATGGCGCTGATCACGAAGGTGCTGCCGCGCGGCGAGGACGCCGGCAAGGACATGGGCCTGATCAACATCGCCAACGCCGCGCCGCAGGTGGCCGCCCCGTTCCTGGCCTCGTGGATCGTCACGACCTGGGGCTACCACGCGCTGTTCCCGATCTGCGGCTGCGTGGCCCTGGCCGGCGCGGCGATCGTGACGCGCGTGAAGTCGGTCCGCTGAGCGGCGTCGTCCAGGCACGGCCGTAAAGTCGAGGCATGACCAGCACGACGGGCAAACCCCGCGGGCCCTACGCCAGGACCGCACGACGCCGCGAGGTCATCGCGCGTGCGGTCCTGGACATCGTCCTGGAGAAGGGGCACGCGGCGGTCACCACCGCCGAGGTCGCCGAGCGCTCCGACACCCGCGAGGCGACGGTCCTCTACCACTACCCGACCAAGGACCACCTCCTCGTCGCCGCCCTGCAGTACGCCGAGGACGAGGACGTCGACGCCTTCCCCGAATCGGAGGCCTTCGACCTGGAGACGCTGCGCGCCTTCGTCCAGACCGCCCCCCGCCGAGTGAGCCTCATGCGCCTCTACACCGCGCTGGCCGGCGACGCGACCGTCCCCGGCCACCCGGCGCAGACCTACTTCACGGCGCACTACGAGCGCGTGCTGACCTGGTTCGCCCGCCTGATCGAGCTCCGCCAGGCCGCGGGCCTGGCGCACCCCGGACTGGACCCGCGGGACACAGCCCGGCAGATCGTGGCGGTGTGGGACGGGCTCCAGGCACAGTGGCTGGTGGCGTCCGAGTTCGACCTGGGGGAGTCGCTGATGTCCGCGTTCCGGCGGCTGACCGCGGAGAACTGGATGGAGGCCCGGTCGCGGATCGTGGACGATCCTGACGCGGGGCTGTGAGCCCGGCGACAGGGTTCTGATGCCGCACGGCACTCGGCCCCGACACAGGCCTCTAACGCTGTGTCGGGGCCGAGATCGGCGTAGCTTCAGCCTCAGTGCGCGTCCCAGAAGGCCGCCACCACAGCCGTCAGCTCCTCCGGCTTCTCCTCGTTCGGCGTGTGCCCGGCGCCGGCGATGATCTCGAACTTCACGCCGAGCCGCGCCGCCACGTCCTGCTGCACCGGCACCAGCACGAAGTCGTTCTCGCCCGCTACCACCAGCGCGGGGACGCCGGTGGCCGCCAGCTCCGCGACCAGGTCCGGTTCGGCGGCCATGGTCTCGGCGATGCCGATCAGGTTGTGGGTCTTCGTGGCGAGCATGCGGCGGTGCAGGAACTCCTTCACCGGCGCCGGGAACATCTCCTGCAGCGGGGCGAGCATCCCGTTCCACAGTCCCTCGTTGCCCTGCGTCCGGACCACGTCCGCCAGCGCCGAGAGGTTCTCCGCGCCGGCGTCGGCGCCGTTCGGCGGCGAGTCCAGGATCACGTAGGAGCGGAAGCGCCGCGGATCGCGCAGCACCGCGTTGCGGGTGGTCAGGCCGCCGAAGCTGTGGCCCAGCAGGTGCACGCGCTCGCCGGGCGCCGCGAGGTCGAGGACTTCGAGGACGTCCGCGCCGAACTTCGCGATCGTGTACTCGGCCTCGGAGCCCTCGTCGTCCGGGCCGTCGGAGTCGAACTGGCCGAGCTGCGAGTAGGCGATCAGTCGGTAGCCCGCGGCCGTGACGTACGGCGCCATCGGGAGGAAGTCCTCCTTGGAGCCGGTGAAGCCGGGGACCATGAGGACGGTGCCGCGGACTTCGCCGCCGTCGGGGACGGCCTCGAAGAAGGACAACGAGCCGCGGGAGATCTCTATACGGGACTGCGTGACGGTCATTCGCTGTGCTCCTTGGTAGCGGTGATTGCAGGGATAGCAGAGTTTGTGACATTCATGGCGGAAGCGGCAGATCGCGGTCCCACGTAACCACCCCGCAGCGTGACCTCCTCGGTCAGCCGCACGTCGGAAGCGGAGCGCCCGATCAACAGCGACCGCACGCCCGGCGCCACGGTCCACGCCGAAGCCGCCTCGTCCCAGCGGGCCAGGATCCGCCGAGGGATTTCCACCAGCGCCGTAGCCGTCCGTCCGGCCTCGGCGCCCACGTGCCCGAACCCGACCAGCCGCGGCGGCAGCCCGTCCTCGTCGGCCAGGTAGACCTGCACCACCTCGCGCCCCGCGCGGCCCCCGCTGTTGCGCAGCCGCACCTGGACGTCGACCAGGCAGTCCGTCTCGTTCACCGCGACCGTCGCGTCCTGGTACTCCCACGTGGTGTACCCGAGCCCGTGGCCGAACGGGTACGCCGGGACGGTCCCCGCCGCCCGGTACCCCCGGTAGCCGAACAGCGCCCCCTCGGCGTAGTCGATCGTCCCGTCCACCGGCGTCGTCGACAGCACCGGCGCGTCCGCGGCGGTCGCCGGGAACGTGGTCGGCAGCCGCCCGCCGGGTTCGACCGCGCCGGTCAGCGCGTCGGCGACCGCGTGGCCGCCCTCCTGCCCGGGGAACCAGGCCCACAGGATCGCCGCGGCCTCGTCGCGCCAAGGCATCTCCACCGGGGCGCCGGCGTTCACGACCACCACCGTGCGCGGATTCGCCGCCAGCACCGCCGCCACCAACGCGTCCTGCCGCCCGGGCAGCTTCAGATCGGTGCGGTCGAAGCCCTCACTCTCCACCTCGTCGGTGGTGCCGACGCAGACCACCGCGACGTCGGCGGCGCGCGCGGCCGCCACCGCCGCGGCGAACAGCTCGTCGTCGGTGGGCCGCGGCGGCTCGTGGTGCAGGCCGAAGATGGCCAGCCCGAACGCCGAGTCGACCGAGGCGGTCAGCTCCAGCGCCGTGGTCCCGGCCGCCAGCTCGGCCTCGATCCGGCGCTCCGGCGGCTTCACCAGCGCCACGATCGGGTCGCCGTCCTCGCCGCCGAGCGCGATCGACAGGGAGGCGATGTCCCCGACCTTGAGCGTGAACGAGCCGGCGCCGGAGACCGAGAACCGGTGCCGGCCGGGCTCGCTGATCAGTACATTGACGCGCACTCGGACGGACGCCGTACCGCTCGGCAGCGTGCCCATGAACACCAGCCGCGAGACGTGCCGGATCTCACTGCCCAGCACGGTCCCGTCGGCCGAAAGGTACTCGACGCGCAGTCCCGGCGCGCCGGTCTCGGGGTCGCGGGACGTGGCGTCGGTGAGCTGCGGCAGCAGGCGCTGGGTGAGCACGCCGGGCGCGAAGTCCACGACCGTGCCGGGGCCGAACGCCTCGGTGATGCCGGTCAGGGGGCTGACAACGTGGCGCGGGTTCACGTGCGCCGATCCGCCGCCCTGCGCGGTCAGCAGACCGGCGTTCGGGCCGATCACGGCGATCCGCGCGAGCGCCGCCGGATCCAGCGGGAGCAGGCCGCCTTCGTTGCGCAGCACCACCATCGCGCGTGCGGCGAGGTCGCGGATCTGGGCCTCGGCGTCGTCGGGGGTCGCGGCCGTGGCACCGGAGCCGGAGTCCGAGCCGGAGCCAGCACCGGAACCGGCACCGGAGCCGACAGCCGGGAAGTCGGCATCGAAAGCCTCCAGATGACCCGTGCGCGCCGCCAGTCGCAGCACCCTGATCACCTTGTCGTCGATCACCGACTCGGCCACCTTCCCGGCCCGCACCGCCGCGACCAGCGCGTCGCCCCACGGACCCATCGGCCCGGGCATCACGACGTCCAGCCCCGCGTTCGCCGAAGCCTCCGTGGACCGCGCGGCCGTCCAGTCCGAGACGATGACGCCGTCGAACCCGAGCTCGTCCTTGAGCAGCCCGGTGAGCAGCGGCCGGTTGTCGGTCATCGAGGCCCCGTCGACCGAGTTGTACGCGGCCATCACCGACCACGCCCCGGTGTGCGCGGCCGCCTCGAACGGCGGCAGGTACACCTCGCGCAGCGTCTTGTCGCTGATCCGCGCGTCGTAGGACATGCGGTCGGTCTCGGACTCGTTGCCGATGTAGTGCTTGACCGTCGAGGCCACGCCCTGCTCCTGGACCCCGTCCACGAACCCGGCGGTGATCTCCGCGGTGAGCACCGGGTCCTCGGAGTAGCACTCGAAGTGCCGGCCGCCCAGCGGCGAGCGGTGCAGGTTGACGTTGGGCGCCAGGTGCCAGCCGATGCCCAGGTCCCGAGCCTGCGCGCCCATCAGCGAGCCGGCCCGCCGGGCCTGGGCCGGATCCCAGGTCGCGGCCAGCGCGGTCGGGTTCGGGAACAGCAGGGAGGTCTCGCGCTCGTCCCAGGCCGTGCCGCGGATCCCGTTGGGCCCGTCGGACAGCTTGAGCTCGCGCAGCCCGATCTCCGGGATCGGGGCCAGGGACCAGAAGTCCTTGCCGGTGAGCAGCCCCACCTTCTGCTCCAGGGTGAGCCGCCCGAGCAGCTCGTCGAGTGTGGTTTCCATGCGCTGGTCGCTCCTTCGCACCTGAAGTGGTGTCCTGGCCGGAGCCTAATAATGCTACCGAGTGATAGGTAGGTTTGTTATCGTGATGTTACCGAACGGCCGCTCGCTAAGGTTGAATCCGTGACCAAGAGCGAACAGGGCAGGAAACCGGCCGCCGGCGGCCGTCCCCGACGTGACGGCAGCAGCTACGCGGTCGGACGCGCGCGCCGCACGCGGATCCTGCACATCGCGATGGAGGAGTTCGCCGAGAACGGCTATCGCGGGGCCTCGCTGGCGCGCATCGCCGAACGCGCGGAACTGTCCCAGCCCGGTCTGCTGCACCACTTCCGCACCAAGGAGGAACTGCTCGCCGCGACCCTCGACCTGCGCGACGAGATGGACTCGCAGCGCTTCCTGGGGGCGGGCGGCGAGCCGCTGACCGGCCTGGCCGTGCTGTCCGCGCTGGTCGAGCTGGTGGCCCGCAACCAGCAGATTCCGGGCCTGGTGCAGCTGTTCACGGTGCTCAGCGCGGAGAGCGTGACGGCCGACCACCCGGCGCACGCCTGGGCGCACAGCCGGTACCGGCGGATCAGGGCCCTGATCTCGGACGGCCTGCGCGCCGGGGTCGACACCGGCGAGATCCGTCCCGGCGTCGACGCCGACGCGCACACCATGCGGTTGATCGCCCTGATGGACGGTCTGCAGCAGCAGTGGCTGATCGAGCCAGAGGCGGTCGACATGGCGGCGGTGTTCCGGGACTACGTGGCCGAAGTCGTCGAGGCCGTTAAGGCCGTCGAGGGCTGAGGGAAGCAATTCTGGTGCTCTGACCAGGACCTTCGGTTTCTTTGCCAACGCTTTACAACCGGCCCTGTGCCCCGGTCGTCTCTTCGCGTGGTTCCGCACTGACGGACCCACCATGGATCGATCGAAGAGAGAGACCTTCATGCGTACACGGAGTTTGTTCACCGTCCTGGCCTTCGCCACGGTGCTCGCCGGAGCCGGAGCGGAGTCGGCGTTCGCCGACGGCGGCTCCGGCCAGCCGTCCGCTTCGGCCTCCGCCCCGCCCACGACCGCGCCGAGCGGTCCCTCTGCCGCGCCGAGCGCGGGGGCGACTTCCACGGCTCCCACCACGGACCGGAGCGCCGAGCCGAGCGCGGCCGCGTCGACGACCTCCCCGCAGGGCGGCCAGATCCGCGCCGTCCCCTCGGGCGCGCCGAACACCGGCGTGCCGGCGGCGTCGTCGAACGGCCACGGTGAGGCCGCGGCGATCGGCGGCTCCCTGGCCGTGCTGCTCGCCGGCTCGGGCACCGTGGTGGCCCGCCGCAGGCTCAAGGGCCGGGGCTGATCTTGCGGCCGCCGGTCTGGACGCGCGGGTGGCCCGCTGTGCTGGCCGCCTTGATGCTGGCTTCCGGCTGCGCCGCGGCTTCGGGAACACCCGCCGGTGGGACTGGGAGGTCTGCCGGCGGGACTGGGACGAACCCGGGCGCGGTGTCCGCCTCCACCGGAGGCGGTTCGGTTGACGGCTCCGCAGGCAGCTCCCCAGGCAGCCCTGCGGGCGGTTCGTCAGGCTCGTCGGGCCCGGGTTCCCCGGGCTCGGCGGCCGGCGCCGTCGCGCGCTCCGTTCCGGTACGGCTGCAGATCCCCGACATCGGCGTCGACACCCCGGTGATGGCGCTCGGCCTCGCCGCCGACGGCACGGTCCAGGTCCCGCCGATCGAGGCGAAGAGCCCGGCCGGCTGGTACGACGGTTCGCCCACGCCCGGGCAGACCGGGCCGTCGGTGCTCCTCGGCCACGTGACCGTCGGCCAGTACGGCGACGGCGTCTTCCTGCATCTGGACCGGCTGCACGCCGGATCCCGCGTGGTGGTCCGGCTGCAGGACGGGGTCTCGGCGGACTTCACCGTGAACTCCGTCCGGACGGTCGCGAAGGACCAGTTCCCGACCCAGCAGGTCTACGGGAACGTAAACCGCCCGGAACTGCGTCTGATCACGTGCGGGGGGCCGCGGACCAACGACGGCTACCTCGACAACGTGCTGGTCTTCGCGTCCCTCACCGGCACCACCACGGGATAGGGCCGACGGGCCCCGTCACGTTCCGAGCATCTGGAGAGAGTTGAGCCGGTTCAAGGATTCCGGAGAGAAGAGTCGGGCGGCGTCCGACTTGTTCGCCGATCTCTATCCCGGCCTCGCCGGCTGGTGCCGTCGTCTCGTCGACGACGACGGCACCGCCCACGACATCGCCTCCGAGGCGTTCACGCGCCTGTGGGGACACTGGACCGCGGTGCGCGAGCCCCGCGGGTTCCTGTACGTGACGGCCGCGAACCTGGTCCGCGACCACTGGCGCAAGCTGGACCGCGAACGCCGGGCGCTGCGCGAGGCGACGACCGAGGCGGCGCTGGCCCTGAACCGGGACGGCGCCGACGCGTCCGTCCCGGTGCGGATGCTGGTCCGGTCGCTCCCCGAGCGGCTGCGCACCCCTGTTCTGCTGTACTACTACGCCGACCTCCCGGTCCGCGAGATCGCCCGGTTGACCAGGCGAAAAGAAGGCACGGTCAAATCCGATCTACACGCGGCACGGGAACTCCTGCGCGCCGGACTCGGAGGACATCTTGATCACACTCATTGAGCCCGCGGACGACGGCGACGGCGACGACTTCGACGACTTCGGCGACAACGGTTCCGGCGGCTACGGCGGCGAGGCCGGCGACGAACTGACCGTGCTGCTGCGCCCCGGCGTCTCGGTGCTCGCCCCACTGCCCGGCACCTTCCAGCAGATCCGCCGCCGCGCCGCGCGCCGCCGCCTGGTGCGCGCCGTGGCCACCGCCGGCGCGGGTGCCGCGATGACCGCCACCGCGATCACCATCGCCCTGTGGCCGTCCGGCAGCGCCGCCGGTCCCGGCCCGGTGGCGCCGCTCGGTCCGGGGGTGCACGCGACCGGCCCGACGAGCGAGGCGACTACCGGAGTCACGACCGGCGCCACGACCGGCAATACCAGCGGTACGACGCCCCACACGTCGCAGCCCCCGACGACACCGCCCGCCACGACGTCCACCTCGACCGGGCCCCTGGCAAGCGCCAGCACTTCCGCCTCCGGGCCCTCCTCCGCGCCCACCACCACGCGCTCCGAACCGGTGTCCCCCATTCACAATCCGCCGCGCACCGCCCCCACCACTCAGGCGCCGTCCGCCCTCACGCCGCCGAGCACCTCGCCCTCGGCCGGTGCCACGACCCGGCCCGGCGCCTCCGCGACCCCGACGGCTAGACGGTGAAGCGGTACCGGGTCTGGCTGTAAGGGCCCTTGCCGAACACGAGGACCTTCGCCGGGCTGACGCCGAAGACGAGGACGGGCCTGCCGAACACGTCGCGGAACCCGTCCTCGGTGACCTCGTAGTCCCAGTCGAGCCTGGACTTCCACAGCGCGGCCAGGAGCGGCAGCTGCTTGGCGTCGGTGACGCGGACGGCTTCCCCCTCGACGACCACGTCGAGGCCGGAGCGGAACCGGTTGGGGCCCGCGGTGAGGACGCAGTGCGCGTTGGCCTCCAGGTTCCTGGTCTTCTGCACGTGGGCGCCGGTGCAGAAGTGGAGCGTCCCGTCGAGCCAGACGGCGGGCAGCGGCGTCACATGCGGCCGGCCGTCCGCGCGCACCGTCGCCAGCCAGAACATCTCGCTGTCCGTCAGCAGTTCGGAGACCTCGGTCCACGGCGGGGGTGTGGCGCCGGGCTCGCTGAATCCCTCGTGGAGTTCCGTGGTCGGTTCGGTCCGGGGCATCGGCGTCTCTCCTTGACCGCTCGTGATCGCTGTCCCTGCCGGGGCACCCGGCCGTACTGGCACGAACCCCGCAATATCAGAATACTTACTTAGCCGCCGAGTCTCGCCTACTGTGCTCGGATATCCGGGTCGGTGCCGGTGCCCGCTGGTTCGAGCGGGTTGTTCCCGTATCGAGGGGGTTCTGGAATGATCGCGTCCACATCGCGCCGGGGTGCGCGCGTCCGAGCGGGCTTCGCCGCCCTCCTGCTGGCCCTCGCGGCCGCGGCCGGCGGCCAGATAGCGGCGGGCGGAACCGCGCTGGCGCAGACCCGGGCGCAGTGCGCCTGCTCCGTCTTCCCGGCGTCCGCCACGCCGGACGACCCTGATTCCGGCACGTACTTCCCGGTCGTGCTCGGCGTCAAGGTGGTGCCGTCGGACGCGGGCTGGATCCAGGGGGTGCGCTTCTACAAGTCGAGCGCCAACACCGGTACGCACACGGGATCGCTGTGGACGTCCGACGGGGCGCTCCTGGCGACCGGCACGTTCACCGGCGAGACCGCCACCGGCTGGCAGACGCTGATGTTCTCCACGCCGGTGCCGGTGCGTGCCGGTGCGACGTACATCGCGTCGTACTACGCGCCGAAGGGGCACTACGCCTACAGCGTCGGCTACTTCCTGAACGGCCCGGCCGGCACGGCGCCGATCACCGCGCCGTCCGACGCTTCTGCGGGTGGCAATGGCGTCTACAGCGACGCCGGCGCCGCAGCGTTCCCGGGCTCCAGCTACAACGCCGCCAACTACTGGGTCGACGTGGTCTTCGACGACGGCGGCGTGCCGACCGCCGCGCCGACGGTCACCGCCAACACCCCCGACGACAACGCCACCCAGGTGTCCGGCGTGAGCACGGTCAGCGCCACCTTCTCCGCGCCGGTGGACCGCGGCAGCGTGCAGTTCGGCCTGGCCGACGCCGCCGGGACGCAGGTCCCCGGCACCGTCGGCTACAGCGCGGACGACAGCACCGTGACGTTCACCCCGGGAACCCAACTCCTGGCAGGCGTGACCTACACCGCCTCGGTCCAGGCCACGGACGCCTGGGGCAACGCCATGACCGGCCCGAGCACCTGGAACTTCACCATCGGTACCACTCCGCCGCCGTATACGTGTCCTTGCTCGCTGTTCTCGTCCGGCGCGGACCCGGCGGTGGCTGATTCCACCGACCCCAACTCCGTGGAGCTCGGCGTCCGCTTCGTCCCGGCGGTAAACGGGACCGTCACGGGCGTTCGCTTCTATAAGGGTTCGACGAACACCGGGACCCACACCGGGACCCTCTGGAGCAACACCGGCACCGCCCTGGCGACCGGCACCTTCTCCAACGAGTCCGCGACCGGCTGGCAGACCGTGACGTTCGGGACTCCGGTGGCCGTCACCGCCGGGACCACGTACGTCGCCTCGTACCACGCACCGGTCGGGCACTACTCCTACACGACCGGCTACTTCTCCTACGCGCACCAGGCCTATCCGCTGACCGCGCCGGCGAACACCAGCAGCCAGGGCGACGGGACCTACGGCTATGGGAGCTCGACGACGTTCCCCGGCGCCGGGGGGAACGGGAACAACTACTGGGTCGACGCGGTGTTCACAGCGTCCTGATAAATCAGAGTCTTGCTATAGCCGTGCCTCGGGGCGTCAGACACTCTTGCCACTTCCACGAACGTTCATTATCTTCATGTTCATAGAACGAATCAGGGTTCTGTGAGGGATGGGAGACGGCTGTGGAGCTCGACGTGCTGGTGGTCGGCGGCGGCCCGGTGGGTCTGATGAGTGCGGCACTGCTGGACGCCGCGGGGGTGCGGGTGGAGGTGTACGAGCGCAATCCGGGGCCGAGCACGGTTTCGAAGGCCACGACGATGCATCCGCGCACGCTGGAGGTGCTCTCGATGCTCGACGTCGGGGACGGTCGGCGGGTGAGCGACGTGCTGCTCGGCGAGGGGAGGAAGGTGCCGAGGACGCACTTCGCGACGCTGCCGAGCCGGCTGGACTACACCGGCCTCGACACGCCTTTCCCGTTCGTGCTGATGAACCCGCAGTGGCGTACCGAGCACGTGCTCGCCGACCACCTGCGCGCGCGGTCCGTGCCGGTGCACTACGGGACCGAGGTGAAGGCCGTGTCCCAGCCCGAGTCCCCTTCGGACGAACCGGTGCTGGTCACGGTGGTCGGCGCCGACGGATCGGAGACGACACGCGCGGCGCGCTACGTCGTGGGCGCCGACGGTGCGCACAGCACGGTCCGGAAGGCTGTCGGCATCGGCTTTCCCGGGAACCCGCCTTCCACTCTCAACTTCGTCGCAGATGTCGAACTCGCCGAGCTGTTCACCGAGGCGGAGTACTTCTGGCGCCACGATGCGGGCCTGGTCGGCGTCATGCCGCTGCCCGGTGGTGTCTACCGGGTCTTCGGGGTCGAGGTCGGTGACGTGGGCCTGTCCGCGTACGAGGTGCGGCGCCGGCAGGGCGAGCCGCTCACGGTCGAGGAGTTGCGGGCTGCCTTGAAGCGGGTGTGCGGCACGGACTTCGGCGTCCGCAACGCGCTGTCGCTCGCGAGGGCCAGCAACAGCAGCCGGTACGCGGAGCAGTACCGGCTCGGGCGGGTGCTGCTCGTCGGCGACGCCGCTCACGTGCACCTGCCGGCGGGCGGCCAGGGCCTGAACGTGGGCCTGCAGGACGCCACCAACCTGGCCTGGAAGCTTGCCGCCGAGGTGGCCGGTTGGGCGCCGGAGCACGTGATCAGCGGCCCGGCGGCGTACGACGCCGAGCGCCGGCACGTCGCGCACCGCCTGCTGGACGACACGCTGGCGCAGGACGCGTTGATGCACACCTTCAGCCCCGCGGGTCGGGCGCTGCGCGAGAAGTTCAGCGGCTTCATCGCGCGCGGCGGCGAGGTTTCCGAGGAGCTGTCGGGCTGGCTCTCCGGACTCGCGGTCCACTACCCGCAGCCCGAGGGGAGTCATCCGCTGGTCGGTACGAAGGCGCCTGATGCCGTTCTCGGTGGCGAGGGGCTGGTGCGGTCGCTGCGGCCTGACCGGTTCATGCTGCTCGACTTCGGCGATGACAGTGCTCTGACTGAGCTGGGCGGCGCGCGGGTCGAGGTGCGCTCCGCGCGGCGGCACACCGGTGTGTGGGCCACGGTGCGTGCCGCGCTGATCCGGCCGGACGGCCATGTCGCGTACGCGACCGACTCGGCCGAAGCCCTGGCCGAATCCTTGTCGGCCGCCGTCGCCGCCTGGACCCGGCCCACGGCTCCCAGCGAAGGTCTCGTCTCCGTATGATGCCGCGCGGCCGATGACACGAGAGGGCGGAACCGATGGATCAGCGCTCAGCAGGGCAGCAGGACTACGTCGACCGGCTCATCGGGGCGATGGAGCGCACGCACGAGCCCGACGTGACCGAGGCGAAGGCGCTGGCCTACCGTCTCCGCCGGCTCGCGCACCGGCTGGAGACGGACATCAAACGGGAGCTCGCGCCGCACGGCATCGAGCTGTGGGAGCTGGAACTGCTCGCCTGCCTGATCCGCTCCGGGCCCGACCACCGGCTGTCCGCCGGCCGGCTCATGGCCCAGCTGCAGCTGACCTCGGGCGCCATCACCAACCGGGTCGCCCGGCTGGAGGGCAAGGGCTGGCTGGTCCGGGAGGTCGACCCGAACGACCGGCGCTCCGTACTGGTCACCCTGACACCGGCCGGGTACGAACGGGCGCTCGAGGTCTTCTCGATCAAGACCGATGCCGAGTTCTCGCTGCTCGCCTCGATTCCGCCGGATGCCCAGCGCCGGATCAACGAGGATCTGCGCTCCGTGCTCATCACGCTGGAGGGCCCGGCCTGAGCGAGGCGGGGCTGGAACGGCGACGGCGTCCAGTGGGGCCCGATGAATCAGGACCCTGCTGGACGCCCGCGGCGTGGATCGGCGTGATCGGCCCGGATCAGCGCGGATCACTGTGGATCAGCGCGGATCAGGGCCGATGAGCACCGATCAGAACGGTCCGGCGATAGTCGCCAGGTGCCGGTTGACGAAGACGTCGTACTTGCCCGCGCCGTACAGCGCGGTGCCGACCTGCTTGATCACGCTGTCCGGCACGGCGGCCGGCCCGCCGAACACCGGCAGCGCACCCATCAGCAGCGCACTCGGACCCGTGCGGGTCAGCGGAGCGTGCTGCTTCAGCCAGGACAGCTCGGCCGCCGGCAGCGTCGGCCCGTCGGCCAGCAGCAGCGGCGAGTTCCAGCGACCGGTCAGCGCGCCGCCGGACAGCGCGTCCGGCCAGTTCTGCCCGGTGGCGATACCCGGAACCAGCGGACCGCCGTTCCCGGCCTGGAACATGGTGCTGCCGGCGACCGCAGCGGCGGTGGCGTAGCGGTCGCGGCCGGCCAGGTCGGTGACCTTGCCGTGCCAGCCCGGCTCGCCGGTGGCCACCGCGGTGACGCCCTGGCCGCCGACCGCGTAGACCTTGCTCACGTCGGGGTTGATGCCCGCGAGGTAGGACTTGGTCTCCGCCGGCATGACGCCGTCGTGGGTGAGCAGGACGACGCCGGTGCCCAGCTGCGGCGAGGTGCGGTTGCCGTTGACGCCGGCGCCCGCGGTCAGCGCGTCGGGGAAGTTGTCGCCGGTGGCGATGGCCACGCTGCCCGGGGTCCCGCCGATGGTCTGCGCGATGCGGACCGAGGTCGCGTAGCGGTCGGTGCCGCCGATCCGGTCCACCTTGAAGCCCAGGGCGGTCACATCCGCCGCCACCTGAGGCGACAGCGCCTTCTCGCCGCCCAGCAGGTAGATGGTGGCGCCGGGCGGCAGGATCCGGGTCAGCTCCTTGGCCACCTCGGGGGAGAGCTTGTGCGGGTCGCTCAGCAGCAGCGGGCCGGCCTTCGCGACAGCCAGGGCGTTGCCGGACAGCGCGTCGGCGAACTGGTCGTCGCGGGCGATCACCGCGGACTTGGCGACGCTGTTGCCGGCCATGTCGGAGAAGGGGGTGCCGCGGTCGGCGGTGTTGTAGCCGGACACCTTCACCGCGGTGTCGACGCGGTCGGTGCCGCCGAGGCGGTCGATCGTGGGCCGGGTGACCGGCGGCAGGAAGGGGGTCGGCGTGTACGACGGGCCGGAGTAGAGCGGTCCGTTGTCCCAGTCCAGGTATCCGCCGGCGATCGAGGCGTTGGAGACGACGGCCTTCGGGGACCCGCCGGTGGCCGCGATCACGTCCAGGCTGTTGCCGCCCCAGTCGCCGCCGGTGCTGGACGAGATCCAGGCCTGCTCCTGGAACGCGATCTGGGTGCCGTCCGGCGACCAGACCGGGTGGAAGGTCGAGCCCGCGACGTTCGTCAGCTTGGCCGGCGACGTGCCGTCGATGTTCGCGATGATGATCTGCGCGGTGCCGTGCCCGCCGCCGTACACGGTGTAGGCGATCTTCTTGCCGTCCGGCGAGAAGCTGATCGAGTCGGCGTTCGTCACCGTCGCGACCTTGGACGTGGCCGGGTCGAAGATCGAGATGTTGAACGTGTACGCGTTGCTCGAGATCCCGGCGACCAGGCCGCCGGGACCGAACACCAGCTGGCCGGTCAGCCCGCCGGGCGCCTTGTAGGCGGTGAGCCCGGTGCCGTCGGCCTTGATCTGGAAGGATCCGCCGTTGTTGTTCCGCTCGAACACGACCGTAGCGTCGTCCATCCACTGGGGGTAGAGGTCCGCGGGGTTGACGCCGTCGAAGGGCTGGCCGGTCGCCTTGTCCAGCAGCCGGGCGCCGGTGCCGTCGGCGTTCGAGATCCACAGATCGCCGGTGTTCTCGTCGGAGAACACCGCCTTCGTCCCGTCCGGCGAGAACACCGGCGAGGCGATGCCGTCGGTCGGGTTGAAGCCGGTGCCGGACGGGGTGACGATGTGCTGCCCCGACCCGTCCGGGTTGACCGCGTACCAGTTCTGGCCCTCGCTGTAGCTGAGCTGTCCGTTGTGCGGCGCCCCGGAGGCGGCGTTCGCCGCCGGCGCCGCGAGGCCCCAGACGCCGGAGGCGGTGGCGGCGCCGACCGCGGCGGCCACGGTGAGGGCGCGGGCCGCCCTCGAGTCGCGAGTCAAAGTGATCTTCCTCCCCGTGCCGCGGTTTCCGACCGCGGTGCAAGAACCTCTGAAGTGGGCGGCTCAGATTAGCGCCAGGATTCCTCAGGCGGGAAGGTGTTCGACTGTTTGCATTTCCGGCCCACCGGGATGCACAACCATGCCGAATCCTTAATTTTCACAGCATCCTGAAGTAGGATGCGCCGGACCGATGGGCCCGGCGGGGGCGCGGCGGGCCGCGGCCCCGTTCCCCTTGCGGCCGATTGATCCGAGACGCATCCTTGTGGACAGGTCTAGCCGTTGGGGCGCGATCTGCGCCGGGGGGCGAAGAAGGATCACACGTCGACGACGCTGGATACTAGGGGCCTCACACGATGGAAGTTGTTCGGGGAACGGAATTCCGGGATGTCGCCATGCCGGACGACGCCGGGGCGGCGGCCGCCGCCGACCGGCGGATGGCCGACGCGGTGGCGGCGTCGTGTGCCAGGAACGGCGCCGATCTGAACGACGACGCCGCGCACGCCGGGTTCACCGCCGCGCTGGTGACTCTGACCGGGATGTTCAAGGGCTACCTGGCGAACGAGCTGGTGGATCAGGACTCGTACGATCTGGTCGTGGCCACGGTGGCCGCGCTGGTGCAGGCCGGCGACGTCATCCGGCAGGACTAGGCACGGCAGGACCGGACACGCACGGCAGGACCGGACCGGGCCGGGTCAGTCGCGGAGCCCCCCGAGCCGGACGCGCGTGGCTCTGCGCAGCGCCGGGAGGGCCTGGACGTCCGCGAGACGGAACAGGCGCGTTGCGGCGCCGGCGTTCGTCGAGGCCGCCGCCGAAGCCGCCGCCGACGCCGAACTCGATGACGAGTTCGATGATGACGACGTCGGCACCGGCGCGATCTTCGCTCTGCGCACCGCGCTGTCCAGCGTCCGGTACGGGATGCCGGTCATCGCCGCGAGCTCCTTCAGACTCACCAGCGCGCCGCCGTCGACGCCGGGGATGATGCCGGAGTCCCGGACGAGGTCGAAGCGGCGCCAGCGGCCCGGCGCCGGATCGCACTCCGGGGTGGAGCAGACCAGCACGTGCCCCCGGCCGTCCGGTGCGACGGCCGTCTCCGGGAGCAGGCTCGCCTGGTCGCAGGTGGGGCAGCGGCGAGAGCGTTCGCCGTACGCGCCGGCCAGGGTCCTGGCGTAGCGGCCGTGCTCCCTGCGGCACGTCATCGCCACCGTGTCGCCGACTTCCTCGGGGACCTCGTCGAGGTGTTCGGCGAGGAAGGCGAACCCCGCCTGCAGGGTCTGGACCGGCACGTTCACCGTGGCCGCCGCCGGGTCGGCCAGGGCCTGCCGCATGGTGTCGATCTCGTCGAGCACCACCTCGTAGGACTGCACCAGGCAGTCCAGGATCGTCACGTCCAGTGGTGCCGAACCGTGGACGGGAGCCTTGCGGCCGCCTCCGGTCCGTTCGGAATCCCGTGCCGATCCGCGTCCCGACGCTCCGGTCTCCAGAGCGTGTTGGAGCCGATCGGCTGCCCGCGCGGCTTCCCGCACGATGCGCCCCCGTTCCTCGATCACGTACCTCATCTCCTGTGTCACCGAAGGTGTCATCGGATCCGCTCCCGCCGCGGTGCCGCCGGCTGTGTGCGTTCCCGACAGTTTGACAGTGCCCTCATTCACTCTTCATGGTCCCGGACCTGTGGGTCCGCGCGCCACCGAACCTGCCGGCGGCCCGCGTGGCGATGGCCACGCCTGCTCTGGCGTGCCCTCGGGTCAGCCAAATCAAACATCAGTTCGAATTGATTTGAAGCATATGCCGAGGCGGGCTTCGAGGGCCACCGTTCAGGCCTTGGCTGGCCGCATCCGGCCGTGCGCCTCGGCGCCGCCGTCATCGACCCCTGATCCGGGCCGATCGCAGGTCGGACCCTGTGGATAACTAAACGCTTGCGCCGCCGTGGTCGGAGGATGCAACATTCCTGACGATAAGTTGTTCTCGGTGTGGCCGCAGGGCCCCGGAGCAACGAGACCCTCGAGCCCGACGATCGTCGACCTGTTCCCAGGTGCGGTCGCCGGGCTTTCGTCTTCCCACGCCCCGCCGGCCACGCGCCGCGCGGCGTCGGGAGCCCGGCCCTGTGTGGTCGTCATCTGATTCCCCGAATTCCCGCGAAGGGGTGGCTGCTTGTTCTCGACTCGTATGACGTTCTCGCGCTGATGGAAGTTGCCGATGTGGACGTCGCAAATCAGTCACCGATCGATGACGGACCCGAAGCCCAGGCGGCGCGTCGGCGCGCGTTGGAGCAGGCGCTGGTCGGGGTCCGGACCGCACGCCGCCGCCGGCCGCCCGAGCCGGCGGCGGCGGTGACGGTCCAGCCACCGCCCGAACCTTCTGAAACCGTTGCCGCTGAACCTGGAGACCCTGGTGATCCGGGCGACGGCGGCGACGCTTGGCCCGCGGTCTCGACCCTGCCCTGGATCGTGCAGGCCGCTTGTCAGGGGGCTGATCCGACGCTGTTCTTCGGCCCGGATGTCCTCAGCACCGACGGCCGCCGCGAGCGGATCGCCGAGCGCCGCCGCCGGGAGGCCGAGGCGATGGCCTTCTGCGCTGACTGCCCGGTCCGTGCCCGGTGCGCCGAGCACGCCTTGTCCCTGCCCGAGGCCCACGGGGTCTGGGGCGGGATGGGCGAGATGGAGCGGCTGGCGCTGCTTCGCCGCGCCGTCGTCGCCTGACCGTCGCGGTTCCCGAAATCCCCTGCCCCGGCTTCGTGCCGCGCTCTCGTGCCGCGGCCTCGTGCCCAAGACCTGCAACGAAAGGAGTGATCCGGATGACCACCTCACCTCCGAGCAGCCTGCCCGACGTCGAACTCGTCGTCATCGACTGGCTCAAGAACACGGCGTCGGCGCCGTGGACCACCGTCGACCGCGTCCCGCCGAGCGGATTCGACGGCACCCAGGCGGTGGTGCTCGTCTCCCGGATGGGCGGCGCCTGGATCGACACGACCTACGAGGACGTCCCGATCATCCAGCTGGAGTGCTACGGGTCGACCAAGCTCATCGCGATGACCGTGGCCATGGCCGCCCGGGCGCGGCTGCTGGCGATCGACGGCTTCGTCGACGGCGGCGCGACCGTCGTGATGGTGACCGAGTGCGACGGTCCGCGCTGGCTGCCGGACTACCTGCACAACGGTGCCAACCGCTACGTCTCGATGACGCAGCTCAACCTGCGCATGGCCTGAGCGCCGCCACTGCGCCTCCCGCGCGCCGCCGCCGCTTTCCGCGGACGCGGGCCCACGACACCGGCGGGCCGTCCGGTACCGACCGGGTGAGGTAACCCTCAACAGACAAGTCAAAGGAGAGATGGTCCATGCCTGGAACCAACCCGAGCCAGATCCGCGTGGCCGGCCACGGTCACGTCTTCGTCGCCCCGCTGGGCACCGCCGCGCCGGCGGACACCACCACCGCGTGGGGCGCGGCCTGGCACGACCTGGGCTACACCGACAACACCGGGGTGAAGTTCAGCAAGAAGGACAAGCTCGACAAGATCGACTCGTGGCAGACCGCGTCCGCGGTGCGCCACGTGTTCTCGGCGCGCGAGCTGACCCTGAAGTTCTCGATGATCCAGATCAACACCGACACCCTGCCGTTCTTCTTCGGCGGCAACCCGACCGCCAACGCGGTGACCAACATCGGCACCGGCACCCCGCCGGCCCCGCTGTGGTCCTACGCCGTGCAGACCACCCCGGACCTGGACGAGCGCATGCTCGGCATCGAGTTCACCGACACCGTCCAGGGCTCCGGCGGCGGCGCGGTGAAGTACCGCATCATCGTCAACCGCGGCTCGGTCACCGACACCGACGACCTGTCCCTGGTCAACAACGGCTCGATCAAGCTCGGTGTGACCTTCGAGGCGATGGAGGTCAACGACGCCACGCCGCTGGCGACCTGGCTGATGAACGACCCGGCGCTGTCGTAGTCGGCCGCGCGACCCAGCCGCGCGCTCCAAGCACCGAACGCGCCGACCGGACCGGCGGCCGGGGCTCCTTCACGGGAGCCGCGGCCGCCGTCCGCTCGGCGCGCCCCGTTTCTCAGAACCCATATTCACCCGCTTCCACACCCGCTCGTCCCGAAGGAGACATCCATGACAACGTTCGATGTCAACGCGGCGCGCGCCCAGCGCCTCGAGGCCGCCGGCGGCCACACCTGGCCCTTCACCCTCGACACCGAGACCTTCACCCTGCCGCGCGAGCTGCCCCGGGCAACCGCCCGCGCCATGGCCGCCACCGACGACAACGACATCGACGCGATGCTGCGCCTGCTGCTCGGTGACGTCCAGTACGAGCGCTTCGCCCGCCACGACCTGACCGTCCAGGACATCGCGGCGATCCTCACCGCCTACGGCGAGCAGACGGGCCTGTCCCTGGGGGAAGGCTGAGCCTCGGCGTCCTGGTCGAGGACCACGCCGAGGCGCTAGAAGCCGACCTGCTCCGGCACTACCGGGTCGACCTGCTCGACTGGTACCGCGGCGACCTGTCCTCCCGCCGCCTGTCCATCCTGATCCGCCACCTCCCCACCGACAGCGCCCTGGCCCGCGAACTGCACGGCGAGGGCGCCGAGTGGAGCGTCGCGGAGTACCTGCTCGCCGCCGCGGTCGACCACCTGGCCATCGGCAACTGGATGTTCTCGGCGGTGAACCGGGACGAGGACAGCCCCATGCCGGAGGCGCCGGAGCCGGTTCCGCGACCGGGGGAGGCGGAAGCCGCGCCCGAAGCCGCCGGCGAGGCCGTGGAATCGGCGAGGGCACCGTCGCTGCCGGAGATCGCCAGGTTCTTCGCATGAGTTCGCCGCGGCCGGACTCTTCGCGACTCACAGACATCCGCGTTCGTTCCTCAAGGAGGTGTCGCCATGGCTGACGACGGCGGTGACGGTTACACGGCGATCGTCAATGATCTCAACATGTTGTGGGGCGCCATAAGACGTGACGGCGCCGCGTGGAGCAGGGTGCTCGCCTCCGCCAAGAGTGCCTCGACGACGACCGGCAGCCTGTCGAACACGGCCGTCGGCATGGACAACACGGTCTCGGCGGTCTACACGCAGTTCCAGGCTGTCAGCATCGGCGGGAGCGCCTTCAAGTTCGACATCAACGACTGGCTCGCCGACCGCAAGTCGCGGCTCGCGACCGGCGGCACGAAGGGCGGCCTGGGAAAGATCACCGGCGGCAAGAAGGTCGCGGAGAAGGCGGAGGACGTCTACAAGGCCGTTTTCCCGCACGGCACGGACCTGGTCAACGAGCTCTATGTCTCGGTGCACGGGTCGCCGGGCGGTCTGGAATCCGAGACCCGGCGGGTCCGTGACATGGCCACGGAGACCCGAGGCAAGGTCGCCAGTATCCAGCGGACTCTCGAGCGGCTGCCGAGGACCATGACGCAGGCCCGCAGCGACGCCGGGCGGTGGTCGTCGAAGAACGCTGCCGAGATCAAGGCGCTCAAGGACGAGGTCACAGCGCTGAACAAAGAGCTCGGCAGCAGCTGACCGCCCTCGCCGATGAGACCCCGAACCAAGTGGAGTGGAGATGAACCATGGCTACGTTGAACGCGAGTCTCAACACGGCGATCGCGAGACTCGGAACCTTCAGCACCAGGACGTCCGAGGCCGCCCGCTCGGCCCGAGAACTCGCCACCGGCACGGCGGCCGCCGAGCGGGAGGTGAAGAAGTCCGGTGAGACGGCGGCCACCGGCGGCGGCCTGTTCACCAAGCTCAAGGCCGGCCTCGGGCTGTCCGAGGAGGGCATGAAGGGCCTGAACGGGGCGATGAAGGCCAACGCGTTCGGCCTGCTGCTGACGCTGCTCTCGCCGCTCATCCAGAAGTTCACCGACATGATCATGAACTCCAAGGCGGTGCAGGCCGCGATCCAGATCGCGTTCAAGATCATCGGAGACACGATCAGTACCGTCTCCAAGTTCGTCAAGGGCGTGTTCGACCTCGTCTGGCCCTATGTCTGGGGCCTGTTCAAGTCGGTCATCGGCAACATCGTGACCGAGGTGAAGTCCGGGTTCGAGATCGTGAAGAACCTGATCATGATCCCGATGAACTACGTCAAGGGCGAGATCAAGGTCACCTGGGACATCATCTCCGGGATCTTCAACGTCGCGATGGACCTGCTCACCGGCAAGACGGGCAAGGCCTGGACCGACATCAAGAACATGATCAGCAGCGTGATCAACGACGTGGCCGGCACGCTGCGCTCGGTGTGGAACGGGCTGGCCGGGATCGCCAAGGCGGCGTTCGAGGGCGTGCTGGCCGCGGTCCGGGATCCGATCAACGCCATCATCGGGCTCGTCAACATGGCCATCGACGGGCTGAACTCGGTCCACATCTCGATCCCGTCCTGGATCCCCGGCATCGGCGGGAAGTCCTTCGGGGTCCACATCCCGCACATCCCGACGCTGGCCGACGGCGGCATCGTGCTGCCGCGTCCGGGCGGGACGCTGGCCCTGATCGGCGAGGGCGGGCAGTCCGAGGCGGTGCTCCCGCTGTCAAAGCTGTCCGCGATGCTCGGCGGGCAGCGCGGGCCGGTGCTCGGGGCGGCGGGCGCCGGGGGCGGCGGGTTCACCGTCACGAACTACTACGAGTCCAACAGCGGTTCGGCGCGGCGCACCGCCGAGGAGCTGATGTTCCTGGCCAAGGCGCGCGGCTGAGGGCTGAAGCAGAGGGCTGATACAGGGGGCTGATACAGAGGCCCATCGTTGGTGCCCGCCAGCCCCGCCCTGCCTCGCCCCGCCCCGCCTCGCCCCGTCCCAAAAAATCGCCGGCGCCCCGCCCCCGCGCGCAGCGGCGCCGGTCCGGGTGCCCCCGCACCCGCCGCCGTGCCCGGCCTCCCTGCCCTCCAGGCCGGGCACGGCCCATCTCAGATTCCTGACACATCTCCAGGGAGATCCGCATGTCCGTCATGCTCACAGATCCGCCCGCCCTGAACGCTGACGGGCAGATCGGCTACAACGGCCTCGTCTTCGGCTCGGGCACCTCCTATGTCATCGCCGAGACCGGCATCACCGGCTGGGAGGACCTCCCCGGCTTCGACACCGCCGACTCGCCGCGCTCCGGGGACCACGGCTCCTGGCCCGGCCCCCGCTACGCGCAGCCGCGCGTCATCACCGCCACCGTGTGGCTCGCGCCGGCGGCCCGTACCGACACCTCCGCGCTCACCGCGCTGCGCGGCGCGACCGGCATCGACCTGGACGAGCGGTGGCTCACCGTGCAGCTCCACGGCGAGACGCTGATCAGCGCGGTCCGGATCAACCAGCGGGCGATCCCGACCGACCGCCAGTACGTGCTCTACGGCGTGACCAAGGCGAGCCTGCAGTTCATCGCGACCGACCCGCGCCGCTACACCCTCACGCTCCAGACCCTGGCGACCAACGTCCCGCAGCCGGAGACCGGCATCGTGTGGCCGCTGACCTGGCCGCTGTCCTGGGGCACGGCCGGGTCCAGCGGCAACCTGCAGGTCACGAACGTCGGCAACGCCGCCACGCACCCGGTCGTCACCTTCACCGGACCGTGCACCGATCCGCAGCTGGCGAACGTCGACACCGGCCAGATGATCGGCTACGACCTGGTCCTCGCCGCCACCGACGTGCTGACCGTGGACACCGGCAGCGGCCAGGTGCTGCTCAACGGCGCCGCCGACCGCCGGTACGCGGCGATGCCGAACGCGACGCTGGAGGAGGCCTTCGTCCTGCCGCCCGGATCCACCACCCTCGCCTTCCGTCCCTCGGCCGGTGCGCCGCCCGCGTCGGCGCAGGTCGCGTGGCGTTCGGCGTACATGTAGCCGACCGGCGCCCCGACACTACCCCGACACGCCCCGACACCGCATCGACACCCTCGAAGGAGGCCGCATGAACGACTCCACCTACCGGGTGATCTTCGCCGATGTCAGCACCGACCAGACCATCGACGTCCTCCCGGTCGACGACGTCGAGTTCGACGACTACATCGGCAAGCCCGGATCCCTGTCCGGCACGGTCCCGATCCCCAACACCGACCTCGGCGCGCGGGCCGCGCGGCTCATCGAGGGCCGCACCGCGGTGTACCTCGCGCGCGGCAACGACCTGTGGTGGGGCGGGCTGCTGTGGACGATGACGCCCCAGTGCGACGACACCGGCGTCATCACCTGCGCGATCCAGGCCGCCACGTTCGACTCCTACGCCGCCCACCGCTACATCCGCGCCGACCTCGGCTACACCGCGGTCGACTCGCTCCAGGTGGTGCGCGACCTCTGGCAGTACGTGCAGTCGGCGCCCAACGGGAACATCGGGCTCTCGTTCGGGACCGAGACCTCCGGCGCGGTGATCAGCCCGTCCTGGCGCGACGGCGACGAGACCCTGGTCGACGACGCCATCACCCAGCTGGCCGGCGCGACCCCGGGCTTCGAGTACTGCGTCAGCGTCTACCGCGACCCGGACTCCGGGAGCCGCGTGCGGCTGCTCAGGCTCGGCTCGCCGACCATCACGACCGGCGCGACGCCGCTGATCGTCGACAAGCCCGGCACCATCCTCACCTACGCGTTCCCGCGCGACGCCACCCGCGCCGCCACCGCGACCCGGGCCCGCGGCGGCTCGGTCCCGGCGTCCGACGGGTCCGGGCAGGACGTGCCGCTGGTGTCCAGCGTGCACAGCGTCAGCGTGCCCGGGTTCCTGGAGCTCGACGCCAGCGCCGACTACAACGACGTCACCGACCAGCCGACGCTGGAGAACCTGGCGCAGGCGAACCTGGCCGCGGCCGGCACCTCGGTGGTCGTGCCCTCGCTGACCGTCCAGCTCGACGGCTCGTTCGGCCCGCAGCTGCTGGGCGCCACCGTCCGGGTGCGCATCAACGACCACTGGTTCCAGCCGCCGCTGGACCAGACCTACCGGATCGTCGGCTTCCACGTGCTGCCCGCGCAGCGCGGCCGCCCGGACACCGTCGACCTGTTTCTGGACGGAGGCTCCGATGCCTAACCTGCCCGAGGACATCATCGACCGGATCCGGCAGATCGAGCGCAAGCTGCAACGCACGGCGACCGCCGCGGCCACCTCGGCGGCGGTGGTGCCCTGGCAGAACCTGCCGCTGGCCGCCGGATTCACGACCCAGACCACCACACCGCAGTACCGGATCCAGGGTCCGGTGGTGTTCGTGCGCGGCGACCTGACGGCCACCGGCGGCAGCCTCGCCGAGGGCGCGGTGGTCGCGCATCTGCCGTCCGGTGCCAGGCCCGCGCTCCAGCAGGTCATCACGGTGGCCACGCCCAACACCACGGCGTCGCGCGTCGACGTCGACACCGACGGCAGCGTCGTCTACCACGGGCCGAACGCCGCGTGGATCGCGTTCAACTTCGTCGTCGCGCTGGGCTGAGGGCCGGGAGGCCGGTTCTCCGGCGGCTCCTCAATCAGGCTTCTTATGTACGTCAGGAAGGAAGGGATAGCCGTGGCTATTCACAGTGCGTGGCTGGAGCTGACCGGTCAGAGCCGTGCGGACACCAGGCTGGCCACGTCGGTCGGGATGGCTCCGGCCGGGGTACTGACCTCTCGCTCCGGTGTGGTCCCCGACGGCGGGTTCGCGCTGCAGTCGGTGGCGGCGATGCAGTGTCAGATCATGCCGGGGCGGGCGTTCGTCCAGGGCGTGGTGGCGCAGGGCGGATACCAGATCGCCTCGGACGCGCCGGTGGTGTTGACGGTTCCCGACGGTGATCCGCAGTACGGCCGGATCGACGTCATCGCTCTGGAGATCCAGGACCAGCAGTTCGACAGCTCGGGGCAGACCCAGGCGGCCGTGGTGCTGATCAAGGGGACGCCGACGGCCACGCCGGTGGCTCCGGTGGTTCCGCCGGCGGCTCTCGGACTGTTCCAGATCAGCGTGCCGTCGAAGACGTCGGCCGGTACCACCGGCGTGGCGTGGTCGACGGCGGTCACGGATCTGCGCGTCTACACCTCGGGTCTGGGCGGGATCGTGCCTTCCGGGACGACGCCGTGGACGCCGCCGATGGCGGGCCAGTACGCGGACCTGAACGGCGAGTTGCAGCGGTGGAACGGTGCTGCGTGGACGCCGGTGTACGACGCGATGACCAGTGGCGGCAATCTGCCTCCGGTCACTTCGACCACGCGGCCGTCGAACGCCCCGGCGGGCAAGCTGGTGTACGAGACGGACAGCGGTGCTGTCGCGCTGTGGAACGGCACGAACTGGCGTCATCAGCCGGGGCTGATCGCGGCCCAGACGGTGGCCACCGCGACACCGTCGATCACGTTCACCGGGATTCCGCAGGTCTACCGGGATCTGCGGCTGGTGATCAGCGCGAAGTCCGACGGTACGACCTCGACCACTGGATGGGACACCGTCCTCATGCAGTTCAACGGCAACACCACCGCGAACTACAACTGGATCTCGTACTGGGCCACGCAGGGCGGGACCAGCATGACGTGCCAAAGCGGGTGGCAGGCGCCGTGGATGCTGTGCGGCAAGTCCTGGAACAACCACTACCCGACGCAGGGCCGAGGCGTCTCGACGATCGACATCCCCAACTACGCCGATCCCGTCGGGGCCAAGAACTTCGTGGGTCTGACGTCGGCGACCGACGGCGGAGTCGCCGGTCTTCTCCAGTCCTTCTCCGGGACGCTCTCGCCGAGCGGCAGCGGCAACAACATCACGTCGATCACGCTGACCATGGACGTGGGCAACTTCCTGCCGGACTCCACTTTCACGCTCTACGGGCTGGGCTGAGCGTCGCCCTCGGCGCCGCTGGCGCCGCCGGCAGGCCCGTTCGTCAGGATTCTTATACATCATCGAGAAACAAGGGGATAGTTGTGGTCATTCACAGTGCCTGGCTGGCGTCGACCGGTCAGAGCCGGGTCGACACCCGGCTGGCGACGTCGGTCGGGATGGCTCCGACGGGCGCGCTCGTCTCCCGGTCCGGCGTCGTGCCGGACGGCGGGTTCGGGTTGCAGTCGGTGGCGGCGATGCAGTGCCAGATCATGCAGGGGCGCGCCTTCGTCCAGGGGGTGGCGGCGCAGGGCGGGTATCAGGTCGCTTCCGACGCGCCGGTGGCGCTGACCGTTCCGGACGGAGATCCGCAGTACAACCGGATCGACATCATCGCTCTGGAGATCCAGGACCAGCAGTTCGACAGCTCGGGGCAGACCCAGGCGATCGTGGTGCTGATCAAGGGGACGCCCGCGGCCACGCCGGCGGCTCCCGTGGTTCCGCCGGCGGCTCTCGCGCTGTTCCAGATCAGCGTGCCGTCGAAGACGTCAGCCGGGACCAATGGCGTGGCGTGGTCGACGGCTGTGACAGACCTGCGGGTGTACACCTCGGGTCTGGGCGGGATCGTCCCTTCCGGGACGACGCCGTGGACGCCGCCGATGGCCGGGCAGTACTCGGATCTGAACGGCGAACTCCAGCGATGGAACGGCGCCGCGTGGACTCCGGTGTACGACCCGATGGCCACCGGCGGGAATCTACCCCCGGTCACCTCGACCACGCGGCCGTCGAACGCCCCGGCCGGCAAGCTGGTCTACGAGACGGACAGCGGCGCCGTCGCGCTGTGGAACGGCACGAACTGGCGGCACCAGCCGGGGCTGATCGCGGCCCAGACGGTCACGACGGCGACGCCGTCGATCACGTTCAGCGCGATCCCGCAGGTCTACCGCGACCTGCGGCTGGTGATCAGCGCGAAGTCCGACGGTACGGCCGCGACCGCTGGATGGGACAGCGCGTACATGCGCTGGAACGGCGCCGCCGACAGCATGTACCTCTGGAACACGTACTACCTGGCGCAGGGCGGGACGGCCGTCGGCGTCGCGAACACCAACCAGGTGACGAGTGCGCAGTGCGCCGCGGTCTGGAACAGCCACTGGCCGACCCAGGGCAGAGGCATCGCGACGATCGACATCCCCGAGTACGCCGACCCCACCACGCTCAAGGCCTTCACCGGGACGTCGATGGCGACCGACGGCGGCACCGCCGGGGTGCTCCAGACGTACGGCGGGGGGTACATGACCACGACGCCCGTCCCCATCACCTCGCTCACGGTCTACCTCCCCGGGAGCAACTTCCTGCCCGACTCCACCTTCAAGCTCTACGGGCTGGGGTGATCCCCGCGGAGCCGACGGAGGGAGCACCCGAACCACCTTCGACCCACGGGACATCCATGAACGTTGAAGCCATCACCGCGACAGCCTCCTCGCTGTGCATCACCGGCGCCGCCATCGGCGCCGGTTTTCGTTGGGCCAGCCGGTTCTCGCACGTCATGCACGTCGTGGAGGCCCGCTCCAAACAGCTCGAAACCAACGGCGGGCAGTCGCTGCGCGACGACGTCCGCGAGATCCGCGCGGCGGTAGACGCGCACACCCACGAGTTCGCCGCGATCCACCAGACGGTCGGCGCGCTGGCCGTCCTGGTCGCGGGCCAAGCCGCGCACCACTTCGACGAAGGGGGCTGACATGGCCCGATTCCCCAAGGCGACCTGGCGCGGCCCGGTCCCGAACCTGACGCCCGGCGGCATGTCCGCGCACCGCGGCCTGGTGCTGCACATCCAGGAGGGCACCGAGTCCGGCACGGACGCCTGGTTCCACAACCCGGCCTCGCAGGTCTCCGCGCACTTCGGCAACCCGAAGTCGGGCCCGCTGGACCAGTGGGTCGACACCGACGACCGGGCCTGGGCCGAGGTCGACGGCAATCCGGAGTGGATCTCGGTCGAGAACGAAGGCAACTCCGGCGACGTCCTGACCGCCTCGCAACTGGAGAACGCGGCCCAGCTGTTCGCCTGGATCCACACCACCTACGGCGTCCCGCTCCAGCCCTCGGACAGCACCGTGCCCGGCCTGACCGGCCACGGCCTCGGCGGCCAGGCCTGGGGCGGCCACCTGGACTGCCCCGGCCAACCGATCCTGGACCAGCGTCCGCAGATCATCGCCCGCGCGGCGCAGATCGCCGGCGGCGCGCCGACGCCCAAGCCGCCGACACCGAACCCGCCGACACCCGCACCGCCGACCCACCCGTCGTCACCCCTTTTCGGAGGCAATCCCGTGGCCACCATCCCCTCCAGCATCGGCCAGTTCTGGCCGGAGATCGCCGGCCAGTTCCCGGCGAACCAGAACTTCGACAACGAGACCGCCCTGATCTGGGCCGACGGCGGCGCCCGAGCCGCGGCCCTGTACGCCAAGCAGGCCCGCGACGCCGTCACCGCCCTGGCCGGACGCGTCGGCGCCCCGCCGGCCGTCGACATCAACGCCCTCGCCGCCGCCCTGGCCCCGCACCTGGCCGGCGGCGCCAATGCTCAGCAGATCGCCCAGGCGGTGGCCCAGCACCTCGGCGCCGACCTGGCGAAGGGCTGACGATGTCGAGCCTGACGACGCTGGAATCGGGGCTCACGAAGGACTTCCGCCGCTATCACCTGGCCGCTCAGGCGCTCCGGCTGCTCGGCGGATCGGTGTCGACGTTCCTGGTGGAACTCGCCGCCGACGGCACGCACGGCTGGAGCACCAAGGCGCTGATCGCGGCTGCGGTCGGCGCCGTGTGGACGACGGCGCGGGTGCAGTGGCCGACGCTGCCCTGGAGCTTGGTGAGCGGGCACTTGCAGGCCGCCAAGGCTTCGGAGGCGGCGGCTGTTGCCGCTGGCCAGGGCGGTGCTGCGCCAGGCAGCGCTGCGCCGGACAACGCCACTCAGGGCACTGTCACTCAAGGCAATGTCATTCCGATCAATGCGGCTCAGACCAACGCCGCTCAGACCAGTGCCGCTCAGGACAATGCCGGCGCCGACGCCGCGACCTGTGGCCCCGGCGCCTGATCCACCTCGCCGTCATCGCCCCGGCACACAGATTCGTTCTGTGTGCCGGGGCCTTTTTTGCGTTTGCCGGTCAGCTAGCTCCAGCAGACCCAGGGGCGGCCGTTGCGCACGCCGAGGAAGCAGGAGAGCCCGATCCGCGTGCCCTTGATCTGCTTGGCGACGCCGTGCAGGGCGGTGGCGTCGATCACCACGAGGTCGCCGGGGGCGACGGCGAGGACCACGTCGGGCGCGGGGACCAGGGACCGGTCGGTGCCGTATCCGCTGCCGTCGGCCTGCCAGGACGCCAGCTGCTCCTCGGTCGGCCGCAGGTTCCAGATCTGGAGTTCGCCGCCGACCTCGGGCGCCCGGAGGTAGATGTTGGCGGCGAGCTGCGCGTCGAGTTCGAGGCCCAGGGGCAGCCCGGGCGCGTCGCGGGCCAGCCGGTCGTTGTGCGGCAGCAGTTCGGTGCCCTCCGGGAAGACCCGGCCGATGCCGGCGAACATCTCGCGGTCGACGATGCGGGCCCGTTCCAGCCCGAACTCCTTTTCCAGCATCAGCCAGAGCTGGTCCAGCGGCGACTGGTGCGGCGCGCAGGCGGCGCGGATCTCGTTCATCAGCATGTCCGCGCGGCGGAGGTACTCCTCCAGGGCCGCCTCGTTGGTGCTGCCGTCGTCGTCGTGGGTCTCCCAGTGGCTCTCGCCGACCCGCACGAGCTCCGGCGTGTTGCGGTACCGGGACAGGCTCCAGTGCCTCGCGAGGCTGTCGCCGATCTCCACGGCCGTCCCGGCGGACACGAAGCCGCGGACCCGGACGGCGGAGACGTCGCCGGCCACCAGACGGTCCACGTGCTCTTGGCGGATCTCCGCGACGTCCAGGACAGCGTTCACAGGGCATCTCCAGCGGAACGGTGGCGCGCGATCAGGCTTTTGATGAGCGTTCGGCTGTCGTCCGGGCTCAGGGCGAGCTCGGCTTGCCGGTTGAAGAGGCTTTCGAAGTGTTCGACGTTGACCGCCTGCTCGAGGAAGGGGTTGCCCTGGATGCCCTCGACGTAGCACACCTTCGGCATCTGGATCTCGTCGTTCTCCAGCAAGGTGTAGGCCGGTGCGTACATGCCGGGGTAGTAGCCGACGGTCCGAGCCAGGATCTGGAGACGGATGTTCGGCTTCGCGCAGACGGTGTAGAGGTGCTCGAGTTGCTCGAGCAGCGTCCCGTCACCCGGCTCGCCGATAGGCCGGTGCAGCATGTTCTCGTCGATCACGGCATGGACGAGTTCGACGGCGCCCGGACCCGTCAGCCGCTCCTGCCGGCGCAGCCGCGCCTGGACCCGCGCCGCGACCGTGTCCGGGTCGAAGTCCACGGCGCTGGTCGCCGTGGCGTACCGCGGCGTCTGCAGCAGACCGGGCAGGACGATGGCTTCGAAGGTCCTGATCCGCGCGGCGACACTCTCGAGCTCGATGAAGACGTTGTACTGGTCGTCGATGTTCGGATACCCGTGCCACCACTGGTCCTCGGTGGCGGGCCGCCGGGATTCGCGGGCCTGCTGCAGCAGGACCACGGTCGTCGCCTCGTCGGCGCCGTAGAGCGCGCACAGGTCGCTGACGTCCCGGGGATTGACCGGGAGCTTCCCGGTCTCGATCCGGCTGATCTTCGCCGCCGACATCGGATTGCGCACCTGCAGCTCGCGGACGACGTCCTCGATGGTCCTGCCACTGCGCTCCCGCAGGTCGCGCAGCGCGCCACCCAGCTTCCAGCGCAGCAGCCTGGGTGTCTCTCCTGCCATCGCGCGCCTCTCGACCAGGGCCCCGGAGCAGTGTGCACGTGTGCGATGCATTCGCGCCATGCACTTGCATTTCGACCTTACGCGATGGACATTATCAGTAGTCGCAGATGAAAGCACGGCCCCGAACCCCAAGGCCGGCACGAATCTGGAGCGATGAGTTCGGGCCGGTGCAGCCACACCGGCCCGAGCTGGGAAAGCGTCCGCGCCCGTCAAGGAACGAAAGGACCCTTCCATGAACCAAGCTAGCAAGCCCCGGGGCCCCGGTCACTGGGTGATCTGTCCCCTCTGTGACGGCACCGGCCGCAACGGCCCGCTCCGCGCCGTCTGCAACCTGTGCTGGGTCACCGGCGTCATCCCCTGGTGGCGCTACGAGCACCTCCTCAACGACCACGAGCGCAGGCACCGCACCTCTCGCGCACAGGAGCCCGACGGCCCGCCGCCGGAGGCGCTTGATCTCGCGGCTTGAGGGGCCGCGCAGTTTTCATGACCCCGTCGCGGCCCTCGCGGATTGGCGCAGTCGGTGGACGACGGATGCGGCGGGTTCGCGGGGGCTGGTCGGCGGCTGTTCGTGACTGTCGGCCGAAGACAGCTGGGCCGCAGCGAGCGTCGTGCCGCAGGACGGAAGCAGCAGACGCCGGGGCTCAAGCCTGAAAGTCGCAAAGGCCTGTCTGTGAACACCAGTCAGGAGCTTGAGCCAGTCGCTGCGGAGCGTACCGTCCGGAGGAATTCCGGCAATGGAACCGATACGGACTGGCACGGAAGCCGAGTGGCGATTCCTTGTGCACTTTCGAGAAATGCTCTAATTGGGCCGCCCTCTAGCGAACCGACACTCGACACCAGATCAAAGACTGTACAAGGCACATCGTTCGCACACGCAGGACTGGTGGCTTGGCGGCCGCCGCCGAACATGGCCTGGTTGCATTCTTGGGATTTCGAGCGAGAGTGGTCAAGATCTCGAGAGTGACATCGTGCCGTTCGCACATCTCGATTTCCCCACAACCGCTCGCGCTCGCAGCTGGATCAGTACACTGCGATTGTGGTCAACATCCTGCAAATCCCGCTGGACGGCGGCGGCGAGCTCCTGGTTGAGTCTGTGGATTCAGGCGCCGGAGATCTCGGGCTTGCGTCTCCGAACGGCGACCGTACCTTTGCCGTGGCAAGCCAGTCCCTCGAACGTTCCCTTGACGAGATCACGCCCGCATTGCATACGGTGGCGAGGCGCCTGCGCGCCATTGCCCCTCAGGAGTACACCGTCGAGTTCGGGCTGACCTTGGCCGCAGAGGCTGGACTCATCGTCGCGAAGGGCAGCGTTGAGGCGCACTTCACCGTCACGTTGAAATGGAAGTCGGAGGAGCACGCAGATCGTTCCTCGACCACGTGATGGCTGCTCATTCGAACACAGAAGGCTCCATCGTTCATGTACGCGCTCACGGCGGCAAGAGCGCCGGCGTCGGGGTGATGGTGAGCCTGAACGAATTCGTTACGTGCGCACATGTGGTGAATGTCGCGATGGGACTGGATCCGCGGTCACAGTCTATACCGCGTGGTCTCGTTGAAGTCGCCTTCCCGCTGCGCAGTGCGCAGCCGTCCGGGATTGTGTTGGCCTCGGTCACGTTGTGGAGGCCACCGCCGCAAGAAGGTGTCGACAGCGGAGACTTGGCCCGTCTGCGGATCCGCTCAGATGTCCGTCCCGAACCCGTTCCCGCCCGACTCTTCCCGGACCCGGTGAGATCAGGGCTGAAGGCCCTGGTATTCGGTTTTCCGACCAAGCCTGCGCGCCCGGGTGGGGCTTGGGCCGAGGTGGTGGTGCGGAACCGTGTTGGTGGTGGACGTCTGCAAGTCGACAGTGCGCATGACTCCGCTGTGCGTATTCAACCGGGGTTCAGTGGGAGTCCCGTCATCGATATGGCCAGCGGGTATGTGCTGGGAATCGTCTCAGCCGCGCCTTCGGCCGCATCCGGCGAGCGCGATGCCTACGCGATCTCGGTGCAGGAATTGTCCACACTGGTGAGCAGCCGCGACCTCCACCTTCCTGACGCGTTCAGTGTGCTGGCTTCGGGCATTCGCCGAGCGCCGGTCGACACGGTGAATGTGCTCCATGTGTCGGACACGCTGTTCGGATCGCCGAGGAAGCACGGCGGTAGCGACGGAGCGCTCGAGGCCGACACCGACGTTCTCTTCGACGGTCTCCTTGCAGACCTCGCGGACACGGTTTCCTATACCGGCGTAAATCCGGATTTGGTTGTCGTCGCGGGCAACCTGGCTGCGAGCGGGAAGCCGTCGGAGTTCTCAGCGGCTGGGCGCTCCCTCTCCAAACTCGGCGTCGCTGTCGGGCTGCCCCGGGATCGAATGATCATTGTTCCCGGGAGTCAGGATGTGAATCGCTCGGACTGTGCCGCATATCATCTGAGGCAGGAGGGGAACGAGAAAACGCCACTTCCCCCGTTCTGGCCGAAGTGGGAGAAATTCGACGCGATGTTCCGCGAATTCTATCGCGACCGGGACGGCACCAGTTTCACGCCTGACGAGCCCTGGACCCTGTTCGAGATACCGGACTTGTGTGTCGTGGTCGCCGGGTTCAACTCGACCATCGCTGAATGTCATCAGAACCAAGACCGTAATGGCTTCATCGGTAGTGCGCAAATGCAGTGGTTCGCCGAGCGGCTGGTGCGGTACCGGGACGAAGGATGGCTTCGGCTGGCGACTGTCCATCACAATTTGCGGGGAGCGGCTGACCCGTTCGGTGAGAACTTGCATGACGCATCCGATCTCGAAAGGATGTTCGGCGAGGAGGACTCCCAGGGCCGGCGGCTGATTCAGGTGCTGTTCCACGGGCGCGGTACCGACGGGTGTGCGCGAGTACTGCCGTCGGGAATCGCGGCAATATCATCCGGGGCCTCGGCCATGGTCAAGGGGCCATTCGCGGATGTCCATCCTCAGCAGTACCAGCTGGTGGAAATCAACCGCGACGGCATTACACAGCATGGCAGGATTTACAACCATCGCCACGGGCAGTGGACGGGCGATATGGAGGTGTCCGAGTCACGCTCCAGCTGGCAGGTGCAGAGCAGTCATCAATTGTCCGACTCGGTCGCGGTCTTCGCAGACCCGGAAGCGCAATTGGGCTGGGGAACAGCGCTGGATATGCGGAATTCGGAATCCGCGGTGCGGCCGACCGCCATGGACGGCCTGCTGGAACAGGTCCGCGAAGTCACGGCGATGCTGCACCAGCATGCTTCGATAGTGGTGTGTACCCGTGACGGCCGCGACCGGTATCTGCGGGTCACCTCGAAGCTGGCCGACGAGGCGTGTGAGCAGTGGGCCGTCGGCGTCGTGGAAGGCGTCCCGGACAGGGCGAGCATCGATGGTTTCGTTCGGAATGTCCATGACCACTTCGCGGCCGCGGACCCGGGCACCCCGTCGAAGCTTGTGTATTTCGGGGAGCCGGCCGCTCCCGACCTGGTCCACACTGCGATTTCCAGCGGCGTCCGACTGATCCGCTTCATCGAGTACCAGGGCATTGCCGACCTGTCGGCGTTCGACAAACAGCAGAGGCGCAGGCTGGCGACCGACCAGCGCTATCCGTCACGGCTTTACGTCCCGCAACGCTTCTTGGAGGACAACAGGAGTCATACACGCGCCGTCAAGGAAGACCTGCTCGAACGCGTACTGGGCTGGCTCGCCGATGAGCAGGCGATGTTCATCATGGTGCTGGGCGACTTCGGACGGGGTAAGACCTTCCTCCTCAACGAGTTGTGCCGTCGCATGCCTGACCGCCTCCCGAGCCTGCAGCCGATACTCGTCGAGCTGCGCCATCTGGAGAAGCGGCCCAGCCTCGACGAGTTGCTTTCCCAGCATCTGGTTCGCATGGGTGAGCGGCAGATCGATCTGGAGAAGCTGAGATACCTCGTGCGCAGCGGCCGGATAGCCCTCTTGTTCGACGGCTTCGACGAGCTTGTGCTGAGAATCAGCTACGACAACGCCGCACTGCACCTCCGGTCCCTGATCGACGCCGCAAGCGGACAAGCCAAGATCGTTCTGACCAGCCGCACGCAACATTTCCGCTCCGAGCAACAGGTGCGCACTGCGCTCGGCGAGCGTGTCATCGGCAGGGACGTCAGCCGGGTCGTCGAGCTCGCCGACTTCAGCGACGATCAGATCCACGACTACCTCGTCAAGTACTTCGGCGGAGACGTGGACGCGGCAGCCGAACGCTACACGCTTCTTCAGGACATCAAGGATTTGTTGGGGCTTTCGCACAACCCCAGGATGCTGTCGTTCATCGTCGGACTCGACATCGAGCGTCTGCGGGAGATCCGGAACGCGAAGGGGCGAATCAGCGCGGCCGACCTCTATCAGGAACTGATAGCCAGATGGCTGGCGTACGAGGCCGAGCGTCAGCACCATGACGGGGGTCTGCCGTCGTTCAGCGACGGGGATCGACGACAGGCCTGCGAGGCGCTGGCTGTGGCCCTCTGGTCGTCGCCCACAGGCGTGATCACGTTGACGGACCTGTCGATGGAGGTTTCGCACGCTCTCGTTCGCATGTTCGACTACGGGTACAGCTCGGATCAAGCGACACAAGCGATCGGATCGGGAAGCCTCCTGGTTCGGACGGCGGACGACGAGTTCGATTTCGTTCATCGATCGGTGATGGAGTGGCTGGTCGCGGATGCGGCGGCGCGGTTCCTGAAAGCAGGCGTCTCGGCCGATGTGCTGTCAGTCCAGCCGCTCTCGCCGTTGATGATCGATTTTCTCGGCGATCTCGCCGGGACGGAACTGGTGATGGCTTGGGCGGAGAGGACCGTCCAGGACGGCCGAGCCCCGGCGCCGGCCCGGCAGAACGCCGCCGCCATCATCCTGCGGCTGAGTCAGAACATGAATGTGCGAGTGAATCTGGCGGGCATCGACCTGCGGGGGCTGGACTTGTCCTCGACGAACTTGCGAGGTGCTGATCTGCAGCTGGCTGATTTCCGCGGCATGCGGTTGGTCGACCTGGACCTTCAGGACGCTGATCTGCGGGGAGCCGATTTCACCGGCGCGTGGATGATCAAGGGCAGCCTTACGGGGACGAGTCTGACCGGCAGCCGATGGGAGCGTGCCGCGCTCGTCGGGGTGGCTGGCATCGAAGACAGGCCGGACGCGGTCGAACTCCGGTCGGCCGCTGTGGTGGGCCGGGACGCCGCGACTCCGGCGCGGCCGGCGGGCGGTCGGGCCCGCAGTGTCGCGGGTGATTTGGGTGTCAATGGCCTGGTTGCAGTGAGCCGACATCAATCGGTCGAGATCGTTGACACCGTTTCTGCCCAGACGCTGCGGGTCCTCACCGGTCATACCGCTCCGGTGTTGGCCGTAGCCGTATCGCGTGACGGTCGGCTCGTGGCCTCTGCATCCGCAGATCACTCAGTTCGCGTCTGGACGATGACCGGTGAGCTGCAAGCAACGTTCACCGGGCACTCTGCCGCGGTGACCGCCGTGACGTTCACACACAACGGTGCCCTTGTCGCAACCGGGTCGGCGGATGGGTCGGTCCGCTTCTGGAGCGTAGGAGGCGGGTCGCTGTCCGAGCTTCGACTCGGTCAGAGGGGAGCGGTGACCGCGATGGCCTTCTCTGCTGACGACGACTATCTGGTCTTTGCCACGGCACAGGGGATTGTCTCAGTGCTGGACGCCCGCAATGGCGGGCAGACGTTGCTGGGTGAGCATCCGGCTGCTGTGACCTGCGTTGCGATGTCTTCGGACGGCCAGATCGTCGCCACCGGGTGCAAGGACGGTATCGCACGGCTTTGGGAAAGGTCCGGCGCACAATTGGCGGCGGTACCTTATCTGGATGCCTCGGTGGAGGCTGTTGCGTTTTCCCAGGAGGGAAACCTCGTGGCCGTCACGGTCGGTGCGGGGCGGACTCGGGTTTGCGATGCCCACCGGGGTGTGGTTGTCGCCGATGTCCCCCAGGGCGCCGTCGGGGTCGCACTGGCGTCGAACGCCCAGGCGGTCGCCCTGGTCCTGCCGGGCGGCGAGCTCGCGACGTGGCAGGGCGCGGGGGAGTTCCAACTCGTCGACAGCCATCGCGCCGAACCGATCTCATCAGTGGCCTTCGCGCCGGACGGCCGGCTCATTGCGACAACCGGGGACCGGGTATGGGCCTGGGACACCAGAACTGGCCAGGCCACGGTGATGAGGTCGGACGAGGGTTCAGCCGGTTCCGGCGCAATCCTCACTAGCGACGGTCGTTGGGTGGCACTTCAGGATTCCAGCGGGGCGGCTCACATCTGGAGCACCGCTCCGGCAAGGCGCGTCATCACTGTCCGCAATGCCGGCCGGCTCAGAAGCCTCGCGGTGTCTCGGGACGGCACCATGCTGGCCACAACGAGCTGGAACGGCCCGAGCCGGCTGTGGAGCGTCCTCGACGGCCGTGAAATCGCCACGCTCACCACATACGAGTCCAGCAGGGTCGCGTTCGCTCCCGACGGACAGCTGGCCGTCACTGGGTTCAAGGACGGAAGCGTGTCGCTCTACAACCAGTCGGGATTCTCGTCGGGGTACAGCCATCAGGCCGTCGACAGCGTCGCGTTCACGTCGGACGGGGCGCGAATGGCCAGCGCCTCCCGCAACGGTTCGGTGCGTATCTGGGACACGCGTGGTCGCTCGTTGCGCAAAGAGTTCCGGGCCAGTGCGACGGTTGGGGTCGTGTTCTCCCCGGATGGTGGCCTGATCGCGACCGTGTCCTCTGAGTCGATGCGCGTCTGGGACTGTGTTACGGGCCGGTGCCGTCTCTCGCTCTCGGACTCCGCGGGTCTCGTCACTGGCGGGGCGTTCAGTGCTGACGGTACACAGATCGCGACCTCGGCGATGGATGGGTCGATCCGTCTGTGGGATGCTTCAGGCCGACTTCTCGCCACGTTCGTCGTATATCCCACCGGCACGGCTGTCCTCTTGCCGGACGGCTCGTACAAAGTACAGGGCGATGTCGGCGAAGGTCTCTGGTGGGCGGTCAAGTTGTGCAGATTCCGTCCCGGCGAGATCGACAGATTCTACCCGAATATCAAACTACTCGCAGCGGACGAGCCGATTTTGTCTTGATGCGTTCGAAGCCCTCGAGATCGGTGCCCAGGGGCGGCATCCTGGGTCGATTCGCTCGTTGCCGGTCGGTCGTCTCAGGATGGTGGATGCTTGTGTGTGCTCGCGGGGAGAAATTCCCGTCCTGTTACATCCCGTCCACGTCAGGCGTTTCAGGGTTTGATCTGACCCCCTTTGGTCGACCACGGTGCTACCTTGAGTGTTCGGCAGGTAACTCGGCTTCCGGCGATGCGGGCAGGCAGGCCGCGCTCCTGGACGTAGGGCGAGATATGGGCGGTGGGGCCGCGTGACGGACCGTGCGAGCGAGAAGATCCTGAATGACCTTCCCGAAGAGCTGGTGGTGCTGCTCGGTTTCGAGCCTCTGAAGGATGTCGAGCGCCAGAACCCTCTGTTTTCGGGAGAGCGCAAGGAACGGGTCGCCGAGCACTCCTGGCAATTGGCTGTAGCTGCGTTGCTATTGGCTGAATATTCGCCCGAGCCCATCGACGTCGCCAAGGCCGCATTGCTCGCTGTGCTGCACGATGCGGCCGAGGCGTTCGTCGGCGACACCTTCGCCTATGACGCTGTCGCGATCGTGGGCAAGAAAGACCGCGAGGTTGCGGCGATGCGCGAACTGCGCGCACGGCATCCGAACAACGCGGCAGTGGGCAGGCTTGTGGATCTGTGGTCGGAGTACGAGGCCCAGACCACTCCCGAGGCGCGTTTCGTGAAGGGTATGGACACACTGTGTCCGATTGTCCTGAACTTCAGCAACGTCGAGCGTTCCTCGTGGGTGGAGCACGGCGTTCGCGCCGACGACGTGCGGAGCAGGCTCAAGCGGGTTCGCGACACCATCGGTGCTCTCGCGGCGGTCTGCGACCAGATGATCGACCAGGCCGAGAGCGACCGGCATCTGGGTTGACCGGGTATCTGTGGTCTGATTTGATGCGCTGAAAACCGTATCGTCACACTCAGTGCCGTCTTGTGCGTGGTGCGCCGCCGAAGGGGGGTTGGTGCTGGTGGTACAGCAGGTGTTCACTCTGGCGGGCACCACTCTGGGTGCGGTGCTGGCGCTGCTGGCCCCGATGACGACGTCGGCGCTCTCCCGCCGTGACAAGGACCGTGACGTGCAGCGCGGGACGGCCGCCGACATCATGGCCCTCTTCGATGACGGCGCGTCGCCGACGGCGGTGTTCACCGGCCGTCAGAGCCCGCCGCGTCGGCGCCTGTACCTGCTGGCCCTGCGACTTCAGGACGCCGCCGCCCGCGAGGCGTGCATGCGATTCATCGCCAGTGCGGGGCAGTCACCTGTTGACGAGGACGCCTTGATGGAAGCATGGGAATCCATGATGGACCGGATCGGGTCCGTGTATCGGCGGGGCCGCCAGGCGGTGTCCTGATGGCCGTTGACGAGGACGTCCCGGCCGAGGTCCGGGCGGCGCAGCGCGCGCTCGGCGGGAGAAGATCCCAAGGCGCCGCTGCCGGCTCGGGGACGTTACCCGCCCACACGGATTCCAGCATGGCCATCGCTTACGCCCCGATCGGTCCGGACATCGAGGGCCTGATGCAAGAGGTGATCGCCGCTGATGTGGTCGACATCCTCGGCGTCCTGCCCTGGCCTTGTGCGGAACGGCTCATCGAGTTGGAGGGTGAGCGGACTCGCGAAGGGCTGCCGGTCATCCACCCGCGCCAAGTTCGCTATCTGACGCCCGCGCGCGACCGGATCACCCTGTACCGGCACTCCGGTGTTCTGGGGCGAGTCGTGCAGCGATGGGTCGCCGGCATCACCGGACTGCGCAACTGGCTGGCGCCGCTGTCGGACGGTCCGGAGGCACTGCAGATCTTCGAGTTCGACGACGTGTTCCTCGACTGCATCGTCTACACCCGGCGCGGACGGACGCACAGCATCACCATCATCAGCCAGCTGCCGCCGGTTCGTACGGCCGCGGCGGCCGGCGGTGCCGACGAGACCACCCTCGTCCTCTCGGCGATGCCTGCTGACCAGGTCAGCGACTTCCTGGAGTACCTGGAGTCACTGGTCGGTCGGTCCATGCCGTTGGCGCCGCGCCAGGTGTTGTGCGGCCTGGAACCGGAACCGGCCGAGCCAGCGACAACCGGCCGTGAGTTCCATCCAGTAATCACCGGATTCAACACCCAACGCAGGCCCGCCGATTCCGTGGTCCCAGCAGTGGCCGTCGCGATCTGTACGCCTACCCCGCGCGGGCCGGCCGTCTTGCTCAAACTCCGCACCCCGCGCAACTCCCGCGACGACTTCGGACTGCTGTCGCTGATCAGCGAGCGGGTGCTTGTGGAGGACCTCGCAGAGCTGCTCACCGGACCAGCCGATATGGACCTGGAGAAGGCGCTGGAGGATATGTGGCTGCGCGCCGGCCAACCGGAGACCTTCGAAGTGCCGGAGGCAGCCTTCCGACGTGCCGCCCAGCGTGATCTGTTCATGAGCTGCGGTCTGGACATCTCCGCCGACCGGCTGGACTTCCGCGGAACCTGCCTGCTGGATCGCGAAGGCGAGAACTCCTGGCTGGGCTTCTACGTCTACCGCCTGGATCTGGTGCGATCCTCGACCGCCGACGAACTGGCGCATGCCAAGAACTGGAGTCCTGACCTGCAGACCGTGCCGCTGCGGAACCTGTACGCCAGCCAGACCAGGCCCCAGCTGAATCGATTGCTGCGGCGTCGGGACGCATGGCTGCGCGAGGCCGTGTTCGGCTACCGATTCCCAGGGAACGCCAAGGGGCAGGGCGATGCCTGACGAGGCCATGGCGAACCTGCTGCGCACGACAGAAGGTGCGGACAGAAACAACCCAGTGCGTGTGGTGTCTCTCGTGTTGTTCCGCGACGATACCCGGCAAGAGGTGCTCCTTGGGGTCCGGCGCAACGTTCCGTCGATGCCCAGGCACCCCGGTGTTCTGAGCACGCCCACCGCCCGTGTTCCCGAACCCCTGTTCGCGATACTCGCCCATGAGGCCTGTCCGCGCCTGACCGAAGTTGGCATCAAGCCGAGGAGCGCGGGTAGATCCTTCCGACTCGGGACAGGCGACGTCTCGCGCCATCCTGCGGCGTTCGTGCTGGAGAGCCTCGTCGCCCGGAAAGTCGGCATCGCCGATGCCCTGGTCGGCCAGCGCTTCGAGGCTGTCGCGACCTTGGCAGCCACCGCACTGGACCTCGTCGAGGACCCGCTGGGTACCGAGACTGCCGAGTGGACCGAGATGCTGACCTACGAGGCCGTCGTCACAGCCGGGGCCAAGGAGATCCCCGAGTCGACGCAGGCGTACACCCGACTTATCTGGGCGCGGCACGATTTGGTCGTGCGCGCGATGAACGCCGGCGACGCGCTCATCGTCGACGACTCGCTGAACCCGTTCGAGGTCTGCATCGGCGGTCTGTGTATCCGCTCCGCTATACCGCTGTTGGAACGATGAGCATTGACCACAGGTGGCGAGCGCAGTCGGTCGTCGTTCTGGCCGGGGGCAGCAATACCCGGATGGAGTCGCTTCGCGGGACCATCTACAAGGCGTTCCTGCCGGTTCACGGCATGAGCTTCGTCGCCCGCCATGTCCTGCGCGCGCAGGCATATGGCATCACCACGGTCGATGTCATCGTCGATGAGCCGGACCCGGTCCTGAGTCTGCTCGCGACACCGGCCGACGAAGCGGACCGGGCCAAAGCGCCGGAGGTACGCGTCCTTGTCCACCGCGGAACCCAGGCCGAGAAGATGACCTGGTGGCACACCCACAGCGACCAGGCCCTGCCGACCCTCGTCGTTCTCGGCGATACTCTCGCGCCCGTCGATCTGGCGGCACTGTGGCACCTGGCAGCCTCCGGTCGCTTCGACAGCGCTATCGCTGTCGCCGAACTGCGGCTCCCGTTCGGATTCGTCCAGACCGCCGACGACCATGTCACGGCCTTCCACGAGCGACCGATCATCGACCTGCCCGTCAACACCGGCTACATGGTGATCGGCCGAATCCTTCTCGGCTACCTGCGCGACGGCATGGCCTTGTCGGACGCGCTCGCCAGGCTCGCCGACGAATCGCTCCTGGGGTGCCTGGCCTGCCCGGGACCGATGATCACCGCCGACTCGATCGAGAGCCTGACCGCAGCCCATGCATACCTCGGCCGCGAAGCCACCCCCGAGGACTCACAGGCACAGTCGGGACTGCCGTGAACGCCAGCCACCCACATGGGGTGCTTCGCACCACCCGAGCCGCGGGAGCCGCCCCGCAGGGGCGGGGGCGCGCGTCGTGAGGCGAAAGCTCTTGGTCACGCTTAAGGAACCCGAAAGGCGGGCGCTCTCGTAGCTGGTTGGCTGGGTTGTCGGATGAGGTCTGGAGAGCTCAGAAATGAGGCCCTCGTGCTTTGTCGGGATGGTTACGGCACCGGTCGGCCGTGACCAGCGCGATGACGATGGCCGCCTCGGGCCCGATCATGCCGCCGCCGACGAGCGCGGCGAGCAGTGCGACGTCCGGCTTGCACGGCTCGGAGGTCCGGTCCAAGGCTGATGTGGAGAGGCGGCTGGGGCGCGAAACAGGTCGAGCCCGTCCGGTGACGTAGCGAATCGCGGGAGTCGAGGCCGCGTACCAGTTCCACGCACGACGGACGGCGGCCCACATGGCGCGGGCCACCACCAGCGAAGCGTCAGCGATCTTGTGCACCATTCAGATCATGCTGGGCTCCTGGTCAAAACCACGCGAGCGTGGGGATGGCGGGTGAGGCGTGTCGTGATTGCCACGCATGAGCACGGCTGCGGCTGGGCAACCGAGTGGCCGAACCGTGGCTGGTGCGGACGGCCATTTATGATCAAACGAGAACTGCCAGGTCAGTATGCCTGACCTGGCAGTTCTTCGACTGTGCGCACGGAGGTGCTTCATGCTGCGGCGCAGCGGAGACTCCACGTTCCTTGACTCCGACTCTCGTTGATCGTGGCGGAGACTGCCAGTCGGTGCTGGGACGCGCGTTCCCGGACCGTTCCCGGACTCTGCCGCGTTGTGTCACCTCGTAGCGATCCATACGGACACGAATTCGAACCCAAGACTGGACCCTCGCGGAACGCTCGTACTATGCGTCCTGTATCTCGCGCTCGGAAGCGTCGACGTGAGCGAGGCCGAAACTGTAGTCCGGCCCCTTGACGGTAGCGGCGTCGGCCCCAGCAGCCAGCAGGTACTCGGCCAACGTGGACAAGAGCATGTCCGAACAAGTCTCCAGCTTCGAAACGCTGCTCTGGTCCCGGCCGGAGATCGCGGCGTTCATCTCAGTTCAGTAGTCTCGTCCTCCGCGCCCGGCGGTTCGGTCAGCGCGCGCATCACGGCCACCTCACTCAAGACCAACCGGCGCTTGAGCGCGGCCTGTTCGTCGCCTTCGGCAGCGGACTCGGCCAGTTGGGCAGGCCGCTCCTGGAACTCTGCGGGCCCATGTATGTATGCCCACAACCCCCGTATGCATCCAACTGCCTATGTCTGGCGCCGCAGCTCAGCCGCTCCGTCGCCGTCAGCGTTCTCCGCGAGCGAGGTCGTCCAGGAGCTCGCCCACGACATGCTCCTCCTCGACGCGGACGGCGTTGGTCTCGAGGTGGTGGCGCAGGTCGGGATCCCAAGGCGTGTCCGGGGACGACGGCGCTGCCAGCGGACTGCCGAGGCCGCGCGCGGCGGCGTCGAGGTAAGCCCGACTGTCGTAGCGCCAGGGGGCGGCGGGGATGCCCGCGCGAGCGGCGAGGGCGAAGACCTGGACGGCGATGCGGAATCCGCCCGGGTCGAAGTCGCCGTGGTAGCGGAGTCGTGCTCCCCGGTCCAGAAGCCAGCGGAGCAGGCGGGTGGCGGCGACCGAGGGGGTGCCCTCGAGGCACACCAGCGGCAGGCACTCGGCGCTGAACGCGTCGGCCGCTGCCGAGACCACCGCCGGGTTCTCGCAGACGCTCACCGTCTGCCCGGACAGGTCGGCGTGGCCTGCGGGCAGCCCCCGCAGCTGGCGGAGAGTCAGCGTCAGCGGTTCGCCGTCGGCCGCGGCCAGCTGTAGCACGCGTGACAGGATGCTGTCATCGCCGGGCGGCGTCGGGATGTTGAGGACCAGGACGCGCGACGACAGGTCGTCGGTGGCGACGCCGACGCCCGCCCAGGCGGCGCGACGACCCTCGGCGTGCGCGGTGTCGGCGGCGGTCAGTCCCGACAGGGAGCGGATCGCGGACAGGATGAGGGCGCTCAGCGGGCGGCCGTCGTCCAGCGCGTGCGCGTCGCCGACGGCGCCGGCGGCGAGGATCGGGCGGACGGTGCCGGAGTGCGGCAGCGCGGACAGTACGCGTGCGGACTGCTCGGCCAGGCCGAGAGCCGCATCAGGGGTCGGAGCATGTCGCTTGAGCAGGCCGGTCGCCCGGGCGTGACGCAGCCACGGCGCCAGTTCGGGACGGTCGGCGGCCAGGCGCTCCAGCGGTTCGTGGGCGGAGTCCCAAGCCGTACGGTCGGCGGCCGCGGTCTCGTGCCGGACCGGGATCGGGCCGCGCAGGGCGGTGACCGCGGCGGCGAGGCCGTCCGGGCTGATCCGGGAGTCGCAGAGCACTGTCTCAACGTCGCCGAGCCTGATCGTCAGGGTCCTGCCGCGGCCGGGCGGCCGGCCGAGCAGGCGTTCGGCGGCGCGGCGCTGCTCCGGGCTGGGGTCGGTCAGCGCCGCGGTGCCCTCGGCGGCCGGGGTGCCGGCTGCGAGCCGTTCGGCGACCCGGTCGACCAGCCAGGCGAGTTCCGGTGCGCCGAGCAGGCGGCGCAGGCGGTCGTGGTCCACGTGGTCCATGTGGTCCACGTGGTCCATGTGGTCCACGTGGTCCACATGGTTGGCGGGGACGTCGGGGGCCGCCATGCGGATCAGGTGTAGAACAGGGGCTGGTCGGGGCCCGTCGGGGCCCCTGCGTCGCGGGCACGCTGCGGCGGCAGATACGGCTCCGGCCGCGGCAACCGCAGACGGTCGCGTCCGTCCCAGCGCCACGGCGTGACCAGGACCGCGTCCACGCCCTCGGTTCGGGCCAACTGGGCGATCCCGATGCCCGGCACAGTCGGATAGCACGCCCACTCCCGCTCGGACGTCATGACGACGTCCAGGTCGAACGCCGCCAGCAGCCCGAGGCACTTGGCACGCGAGTCGTCGTCCACCCCCGCGAACGCCTCGTCCAGGGCGATCAGCCGCGGTGCGTGCGGATGTCCGGACGAGTAGTGCGACGACGCGGCGGCGAACAGCGGAACGGACGCGGCCAGGACCCGCTCCCCGCCGGACGCGGGACCGGCGGCCGACGTCCAGGCGCCGTCGGTGCGGCGCTGGATGCCGAACTCGTGCCAGGCGCGGTAGTCGAACGCGCGGGTGAGCTGGTCGTGCCAGGTGTCGGCGGGGTTGGCGGCACGGTCGTCGGTGATGCGCCGGGCCAGGAAGTCACCCACGGCCGTGCGGTCGGCCGGGCTCCACGCGTCGACGGCCTTGCGCAGCAGTCGCGTCCGGATCGCCTCCAGCCCGTCGGGCGCGCCTTTGGCGGTGCGCCAGACCAGGCGCAGGGCCATGCCGGTGGAGGTGGGGCGGGCCTCCAAGTCGTCGTTCATGGACTGGACCGTCGCCTCGGCTTCGGTGATCAGTTCCTGGAGGGCTCCGGCCACCTCGCCGACGAGGTGGTTCTCCAGCAGTTCGCGCTCCTTCGCGGACAGCAGGCGGGTGCGCTGGGCGACCTCGGCGTCCAAAGCAGCGGTCAAGGACGGGACGTCCTGGGTACGGCCGGCGAACAGGACGTCGACGACCATGAGGCCGTCCTGCAGGGTCATGCCGACCTGGTGGCCGTGGCGGGCCAGGGCTCCGGAAAGCTCCTGCTGTTCGCGGGAGACGCGGGCCTGGACGCGTTCCCACGCGCCGTCGGAGTCGTCGACCGCCGCCAGAGCCGCGTCGATCGCGCGGGCGAGCGCGACGGCCGGGGCCGGGACCCAGGCCTCGGCGGGGTCGGGGTGTTCGAGATCGGGCAGCGCGGCGGTGAGCAGGCCGGTGGCGGCGAAGCGCCGCAGGAGGGTGATGGCTTCGTCACGCAGGCTCGTTGCCTCGGTGATGTCGGTCTCGAGCTGGAGCCGGCGGCCCTCGGCGCGTTCCCGGTCTTTGAGCGCCTGCTCACGACGGCTGCTGACGACCTTGGTGGCAGCCGATGCGGTGGCCAGCTCGACGCGGACGGCCTCGAGCCGCCGGTAGAGCTCCTCGACCGCGGCTCCCGAGGTCGCCACCAGGGTGCGGTGCTCCTCGGCGGCGGCCTCGGCGTCGTGGCGGGCCGCGAGTCCGGCCTCGTCGGCTTCGGCCAGTCGGGCGGCGGCGAGGCGACGCTCCTGCTCGGCCACGGCGGCCTCGGCGGCGGCACGCGCGGCGGCGGTCACCGCGGGCCACAGCCCCGACAGGCTGTGGCGATACTCGGCGAGGGCTTCGGCGACCGTCTCCAGGGCAGGCGCCTCGGCCGGCAGGCGGGTGTCCTCGGCGAACGCCAGGACCGCCGCCACACTGTCGGCGGCGGTCTCGGCCGCCGGCTCCACGGCGGCGAGGGCTTCGGCGCGCGCCGCGGCCGCCTCCCGCGCGGCTGCGGCGTGTGCGGTCGCGAGGGTGTGCGCCTCGCGGAGTGCGGCGTCGGACGGCTGTTCCCTCATCTCGCCCGCGAGCGCGTCCAGCCGCGCGGCGATGGTGTGGACCTCGCCGGTGAGAGCCGCGATCTCGGCCGTCAACCGGGCGGCCTGCCCGGCGAGTTCGGCGAGGCGGGCCCGGCGGGCGGTCTCGCGGGAACCCTCGCCGATGTAGCGGGCTGATTCCTTCTGCCAGGCGCCGCGCAGCACGCCGACCCGGAACCGGCCGTCCGGGCTGATCCAGGTGTGATGACCGGGCTCCGCAGCCCCCGCCTGGACGCTTCCGATCCCCGCGAGTATCGCCGCGACGGCCTCCTCGTCCAACGTGGCGGCCTGCGGATCGGCGGAGTCGATCGCGGGACGGAGGGCGGCGGCCAGACTCGGGTCCGGAGCGGCGGCGGTCGGCGCGACGACCACATCGCCGGTGACGTCGTCGAGGAGCCGGCCGTCCGGGGCGAGCCACGCGTCCAGCAGGCCCGAAGCCTCCAGCGCCGCCTCCAGGCCGGCGCGGTCGGCGGCCGTGACGTCGTCCAGGTAGTCGACGACCTTCCACAGCGGCGCGCCAGGCCGGGCCGACCGGGCGTCGGCGGCGCGGGTGTGGGGCTTCGGCGGCGCGTCGTGGCCGCCCTGCTCCAGGCGCGCGATCTCGGCCGCGAGCGCCGAGTGCTCAGCCTCGGCGCGCGTCCGACGTCCGTCGACCTCCGCGACGCGGCGGTTCAGGTGCGCGGCGTGGACGCGGCCGGCCTCCTCGACGCGCCGGGCAAACGGGTTCGGGCCGTCGAGTGTCGTCACCCACAGACCCAGCTCGGACACGGCCGCGTCGCGGTCGGGCAGGGCAGTCTCGACGCAGTGCGCGCTCCAGGACTCCCAGGCGGCGACCAGGGATTCGCCCCGTGCGGCGACGGCGTCGGACGAGGCGGCGGCGCGCTCGGCGGCGGCAGTCGCCTCACGCGCGGCACGTTCGGCGGCGGCACGCGCGGCGGAGAGCGAACGCGCGGCCGTCTCAGAAGCCTGGTGCAGCGTCCGCAGCCCGCTGATCGCCTGCTGCCGGTCGCGGATGAGTGCGTCGCCGGACCGGCGCGCCGCGGCGACGGCGGCCTCGGCGACCGTCACCTCCGGCGTTTCACGCGACGGGACAGACCGAGCGTTCGGGTCCGAAGCGACCGACGCGGTGACGAGCGCTGATCGGAGCGCGCCGTGGTCGACGCCGGCCGCCTGTCCGGCGGCGTCGGCTTCGCCGTGCCGGGCGTCGACGTCGGCCGCGTCGGACTCGGCGCGCTGCTGCGCCTGCCCGGCACGGGCCGTCCAGTTGTCCGCGTCCCGTACCGCGCGGCGGCGGTCCTCCTCACGTGTCCGCACGACGCCGGCGAGGGTTTCGGCGACCTTTGCCAGGCGGTCGATCTCGCGGGCTGTGTCCATGGCCGGGTCGCGGTTGTACGCGTCCTTCTGCGCGGTGAGCAGCGTCTGGCGTTCGTCGAGCTCGGCCAGCTCACCGTCAGCGGCAACGACTGCGGCGTGCGCCAGTTCGCGGGCGGTGGTCGCCGCGCCGAGGTCCCGCCCCAGCTGCTCGTACCGGCTGTGCGACTGCCTGACGCCGGCGGCGGTGCGCTTGGCGGCGACCTGGGCGTAGCGGCGGTAGTGGGCGAGGAACGCGGTTGCCGCGCCGTGCGCCTCGACGAGGGCGGCCAGCGCGTCGCGCTCGTCCTGCAGGCCGCGGAACGCCTCGGCGATCTCACCGACGAGGCCGTCGGCCAGCGGCGGCAGCGCTTCGGTGAGCGCCCTGGACAGCAGCTTCTCGTCGGGCTTCTTCGACAGCTGCGGCTGGCGCAGCTGGATCAGCAGGTTGACGAGTGCTTCGTAGCGTTCGGCCCCGAGGCCGAACAGCGCCTCGTCCACCGCCCGGCGATAGGCCTTGGCAGTGGTGAACACCGCGTGTGCGCCGACCCTCTCCTCCAGGGCCTTGCGGGAATAGGAGACGCGGTGCTCGTTGCGCAGCGGGAGATCGGGGCCGACGCGCTCGTCGGTGACGAAGAACCAGTGGTCGGCGATGCCGCGTCCCTTGACCGCCTTCAGCCCGCACCCGATGGTCCGGTACTGCGGCACGCCGTTCTCGTCGAGACGGCCGAACTCCAGCCAGGTGTAGCCCAGCCGCTCGTCGTTGGGGTGCTTGCCGCCCAGCAGCAGGTTCCACTCCATGCGCTTGGCGCGGTCGCCGTCCGGTTCGACGCGGGACGGGGTCAGCTCCCCGTCCAGCAGGAACGGCAGCGTGAGGGCGAGGACTTTGGACTTCCCGGTGCCGTTGTTGCCGCGGAGCAACAGCCGTCCGTCGTGGAAGCGGAATTCCTCGGCGTCGTAGTAGAACACGTCGACCAGACCCGCGCGCAGCGGCTGCCACCGGCCGCGGGAAGGGGACGGGAGATCGGTCGGTTCGGCTGTCACGGTCCTCACGCGCGGGTTCCGGTCTTCTTGATCGTCGGGTCGGTCATGGCGTAGCGCATCAACGCGGAGCGCGGATGGATCCGCACTTCGCCGCGGTCGTCGAGGACGCGGATCACCAGGTTCAGGGCCTCGAGCTTGGCGACCGCCTGCTCGGCCAGGTCGGCGGCGGCCGCGGGTTCGACTGCCGTCTTGCGCCAATACGACGCGTGGAGCTTGGCTTGAGTCTGAACGAAGCCGATCAGTTCCGGGACGGTCGGGGCCTTGCCGTCGGTGGCGAGCTTGGTGGCGATCAACAAGGTGACGTGTCCGTCGGTGCCCTGCTCGGGCATGCGGACGTCGGTGAGCGCGTCATCGGGGTCGACCATGGCGATGCCCTCGGCACGCATCTCCGGGATCAGCCCGGTGAGGTCGGTGATCCGGCGGGTGATGGCGACGCGCTGGTTGGCGAGGTAGGCGCGTTCGGGCTCGGTGAGATCGGCGTAGTAGACGACCGGATCGTCCAGCAGGCGGCGGGTCATCGCGTGCCGCAGCGCGCGCAGCCGCAGGTCGTCGGTGTCCGGGACCGGTTCGGCGGCGAGCGCCGTCAGCCGCTGTTCGAACGCCGTCTCGGTGACGGTCGAAGCACTGCGCGAGGTGGCCAGGAGCCCGCCGGTGACCTGCCGGTCGAGGTCGTAGAGCACGTCGTTTCCGCCGTCGGCGACGAACGCCTCCTCATCACCCTGGACCCGGGCCAGTACTCCCCAGGACAGCAGGAGCCTGACGACGGCGACCAGATCGGCGCGTTCCTCGCGGCGCTCCATGGCGAACGTGATCCCGGCCTCGGCCAGGGCCGGGTCGGCGGCGCCGGTGAGGACGCCTTCGGCCAGGCGGCCCAGGGTCGTCTGCGACTCCGACCGCTCCAGGGCGGCCAGGGCCAGGCAGAGCAAGACGTATCGGCGGCGCGTGAACGGGACCTTGGTCTTCGGCGCTCGGGCCGGGCGGGTGCTGTCGTCGAGGGCGGCGGGCTTCTTGAACAGCCGGGCCGTCTCGGCGTCCACGGTCAGTCGCCAGCCGGTCTGGTCGGCGAACCAGCCGGCCAGTTCGGCGGCGTGCTTGCGGACCAGGCGGAAGTCGTCGTCGCGGGCGGTCAGCAGCGGCGAGGCGAGCAGGGCCCGTGCCGCCCGGCGACGCTCGACGTCGTGGTCGGACGGCTGGTGGAATGCCATCGGACCGGGCCCGGCCGGCTCCGGGTCGCCCAGCGGTTCGTCCGCCGTTTCGACCACCGTGTCGCCCATGGCGCTCATCGGACCGCCACCGGACGCGCGGTCAGGTCGATGATCTCCACCACGTGCTCCGGCCCGGACAGGACGCCGTCCTCGGTCGGTATCGCGACGATCGTCCCCGCGTCCACCAGCTTCAACCGGATCTCCATCGTGCCGTCGCCGCTGGTGGCCGTCGTGGTGGCGATGCCGGGACGGCGCGCCGCCAGCGCGTCGCCGAGCACGGACAGAAACAGGCGGAAGGCACGCGGGTCCAGACCTTCGTCTCCGGCGAGCTCGGACAACAGGACGGGCCCGTCGGTCGCCAGCAGCCGCCGCGCCTCGGCGATCTCGGCGGCCTCGCGCTCGGCCCGCTCGGCGAGCTGTCGACGTCCCTGCTCGCGATCGACGGCCCTGTTCGGAGCGCCGCGCCGCTCGTAGGATCCGGTCTCGCGCAGGCGCGGGCTGATCAGCAGCGGCGCGGCGGCGGCCCACGGCGTGCCCGGCGGATATTCGGCCTGTTCCCACGTGTCCTCGGTGTCGGAGTCCACGGTCAGGTGCCGGGCCGGAGCCAGGGCGAACGCCGCGCGCCACAGCCGGTGTGCGGCGGCGTCGTCCGGGGCCTGGGCGAAGAAGCGGGCCAGCGTGCGGAAGTCCGCCGACCGGTCTGACCGTCCTCCGCGCCGCTCGTTGAGTGCGGCGACCGTGTTCACCAGGTTCGTGATGCCGCTGACGGCCGCGTTGCGCAGCAGCCGGGCCTGCGAGGGACGGCGGGTTCCGGAGCTGACGAACCACTCACGCAGGCCGCGCCAGCGGTTCTCCCAGTCGCGGGTCGCTGCCTGTACAGCCGTGGCGTGGGCGTGGGCGACCCCGGCGTCCGCTCCATCAGTTCGGTCGGTGTCGGGAATGGCGTCGACGGCGTCCCGACGAGCCGCCGCCTCCAGGATCCGCGCTATGCCGGCCGTCTCGATCCGCTCGATGAGCCCGGCGATCTGGGCTCCGCGGTTGGCCAGGTCGGCGATGAACTTGTCGATGTACTCGATCAGCCGGTCCTTGTAGGCCAGGAACGCTTCCTCATCCCCGTCACCGTCACTGAAGTCGACGGTGCGCCGAAGCGAGGACATGAACGCCTCGGCGTTGTCGGCCAGACCGGTGAAGCGCTCGGTGAGGGCGAACAACAGCAGACCGACCGTGGCCTGGTCCGGCGCGTCGGCGGCCTCGGCGTGGAGCGCTAGCGCGGACAACTGCTCGGCGATGTCGGCCAACGCGACCGTCTGCAGCCGCCCACGCTGCCCGAGGGCCTGCTCGTAGTGCTCGATCGCCGCCAGCGCCGCCTGCCCGTGCCGGGTGAGCTGGTAGATCCTCCGGGCCCGGTTGAAGTCCTCGACCGTGGTCACCCGCCCGGTGTCGGCGTCCGAGCGGAGGTTGCCCCACTCGACCAGCTTGTCCAGGGCCTGGACCAGCTGCTCGACCGTAGGTCGGACCGCATCGGCGCGGCCACCGTCCAGTGCGCCGGGAGCACCGGGCCAGTCCGACAGGACATCCTCGGGCCGGAGGTGGACGGTAAAACGCTGCTTGGCCAGGGCGAACACGTCCAGGATGCCGGCGTAGAGCGGCGCGTTCGGGGTGCCGAGGTAGGCGAAGGGCTGTGGCGGCGGCACGTCGGTCACGTATGCCATTGTGGCAGTTCGTGCTGGACCATCTGATCCAAATGGGTGAAACCAGGCCACAGCCACTCCGGGCGCGGCGAATTCGCGTCACGCACCAAATGTCGTGGCAGCCGTCGCGACGCCCCATACGCCGTCCGGATCATCGGCGGCAATTTGGCCAATCCGCTTGGCCGCGCATGATCCGGTGGCATCATCGGGATCTGTGCCGGCGTGTCGAGCCGTGTCCGCCTTGATACGGAAACGCAGGACGCCCGCCTGCGTCTGTGGGATGAGAGGCTGGTGGCGCTCGCGGAACTACTCGGCCGCGGCCTCGATGAGCGCCAGGATTCGTCGCTGGTTGCGCAGGCCGTCCGGTGCGTCGGACTCGGGGTCCACAAGCATCCAGCCGTGGCCGTCCCCGACGAAGGACTTGAAGTCGAATAGCTGCCGCCGATAGCGGTCCTCGGCCTCCGGCAGGTCGCGCAGATGCGCCAGCGGTGCCCAGGACGACGGCTCGCCCGCCAGCCGCCAGCATGCGGCGTGCAGCGCCATCCGGTCGTCGCCTTCCCCGTCGAACAGGTCGGCGCTGAAGAGTTGTCCCGCCGGACTCTCCAAGTCGCCATCGTGCACGATCCCTGAGACGGTCGGCATAAAGAGTGCGTCGCCGTCGATCCGCAGCCCCAGTGCGTCGCGCAGCCAGGCGTGTTCGGCTTCGAAGGCGATGATCGGGTCGCACGCGTCGTCGCCGTCGCCGCGCCAGATATGGAAGTAGTCGCCGACCTCGGCCGGAACGTAGTGGTCCTGCTGGACCGGTAGACCGCACACCTGGCAGTACGTAGCGAAGACGGCCATACTCTCAACCCCCACGGAGACGGCGCCCCTGCGGGGCCGGCGCTGAAAGCCTCACGGTATCGGCCTGGTCCGACTGCGCGCCGCCGGACCGAACGGATTCGCCGGAGACGACGTCTTGGAGCGACCACGACCAGTCCGGGGTGTGGGAGCAAGACATCGAGGGCTGATCCGCTGCTACTCTGACCGAAATTTTCGGTGAAGACGGGTGATGTTTCGATGGCGTCTCACAAGCTGCGGAACGGTCCGGACCCGGTCTCGCCGACCGCCACCATCGCGGCCATCGCCGAGGAGGTCGGCGTATCGGTGGCGACCGTTTCGAAGGTGCTCAACGGCCGTGCCGACGTCGCGGCTCAGACCCGGGCCAGGGTCGAGGAGAGTCTGGAACGGCACCGCTACCGCCGGCGCGCCAAGAAGAAGCCGGTCGGCACCGGGCAGATCGACCTGGTCTTCCACGAGTTCGACTCGGCGTGGGCGATGGAGATCATCCGGGGTGTGGAGGCGGTGACCGAACCGGACGGGGTCGATGTGGTCCTGTCGCAACTGGGCGGCGCGCACCATCCGCCGCAGCACTGGCTGGACGCGGTCCTGTCGCGGCGGCCGCTCGGAGTGCTGTTCGTCCTGTGCAGCCCGACCCAGGTGCAGCAGGAGCGGCTGCGGCGCCAGGACATCCCGTTCGTGGTGGTCGACACCGACAGCGCCACCACGGCCTCGGTGCCCACGGTCGGCTCCAACAACTGGAACGGCGGCCTGCTCGCGACCCGCCATCTGCTGGCGCTCGGCCACCGCCGGGTCGGCATCATCTCAGGGCCCGCAGACGTGCTGTGCAGCCGTGCCCGCCTGGCCGGGTTCCGCGCCGCGCATGAAGAGGCGGGCATGGAGATCGACCCGGACCTGATCCGCTACGGCACCTTCCACCTCGACGCCGGATACCAGCACGGTCTGGCGCTGCTCGACCGCGCCGACCGGCCGACCGCCGTGTTCGCCGGCTCCGACATGCAGGCCCTGGGAGTACTGCGCGCGGCACGGCAACTCGGCATCGACGTACCGCGCGGGTTATCGGTGATCGGCTACGACAACCTGGAGGTCGCCGCCTGGACCGATCCGGCGCTGACCACCATCGACCAACCGATAAGGGACATGGCCGGGACGGCCGCGCACATGGTCCTGGACCTGGCCCGCGGCCAGGTCCTGCGCACCAGCCGGATCGACCTGGTCACCGAGCTTGTGGTGCGGGAGAGCACAGCGCCGCCGGCGGCTGGGCTCAGTCCGTGACCGCGGGCTGTCCGGCGAGGTCACCGCGATTCGCGAGACCTCGCCGGAGCCGGGCCGGTGTCCTTCTCGTTGTGTTTCTCGATGCGCTACGAGGTACTACAGGACACTGATGGCCATGTCCATTGGCCGTTCGGACTTATCGTGACGCCCCAGTTGTTGCCGCTCCCGTTCGGTTTGGCGACCATCACGTACTGGCTGGGCCATGTGGCGCTGACGTTCCACGTGCTGTAGACGACAGCGGGCGAGACGAGGTTCATCGTCACTGTCCAGTTGCTGGAGCCGGTGACGGCGACGTTGAGGTTGTACCAGTTGCTCCCCTGCGAGCCGGCCGACAGGGTCGCTGTGCAGCCGCCACCGCCACCGCCTCCGCCGCCTCCGCCACCGGAGCTCACCGAGACGTTGGAGCTACCGCTGCCACCGCCCCAGGCCTCCGTGGCGAGGATCTGGTAGTTGAGCGTGCCCAGGTTCATCCCGTGGCTGGCCCACGCGTTGAAGAAGTTGGACACGGTGATGGTGCCGCTGGACACCGGCGACGTCCGGATAGCCAGGTACTGCTCGAAGGTGGCGGTGCCCTGGATGGAGGGCTGGTTCACCTGCTGGTGCTCGTAGATGTTGAACGTGCCACCGTCACTGGTGACCTGTCCCATGTAGGTGCCGGCCGTGGGCGGCGAACCGACGTAGTTCTCCATGACGTAGTACTCGACCAGCGGACCGGTCGACCAGCCGTACAGCGACACGAGCGAGGTGCCTCCGGAGGCGTTCAGGCTGCCGGTGAACGACTTCGTCGACGTGTCGCCGGGGTTCCAGCTCACGCCGGCGACGAAGTCGCCGATCCCGCTCCAACTGGAGCTGTAGCTGTTTCCCGAGCTCATGTTGATACAGGCCGACCCTTGGCCACTACTCCACATCTGGTAGTAGTAACCGCCGTTGTTGCCAGTCTGGTTCGAGCAGATACTCGTCGCCGCAGACGCCGGGCCGGACGGCATCACCGTGGCCAGGAACAAGGCGACGGCGGCGCCGATGAGCAGCCGGAGCCGGAGCCGGCGGCTCCGGCGGGTTCCGGGGAGACGTGGGTTGCCGGACATGCGAAATGCGCCTCCTAGCTGTGATGGAGTCGCCGAGCGGTGGCGACCGGGATCAGGTCGCTGAGACCTATCGGCAGTGTTGAATCTCGGCGAACCGCCGTCAATGAGTTTCGGAAATGTTTCGAAGAACCACAGCACGTCGTCGCCGTCGATAGACCACGCTATGGCCGTAGTACTGCGGCCCCAACAGGGGAAACGGGCGAATAACCGCTGCGATGATCGAGCCTCGGCTCGCCACTTATCGCCGAAACTTTCGGCCGCCACGACGACCTCGGTGTCCGGTGGAAGCCAGCAGATCAGGTTGCGGTGCTTCGCCGGGTGCGCCCGAACCCGAGGCTCGCCCGGTAGGACGGGGCCGTGCGCGCGGCGTTGTCCAAGACCCTGCCCAAGGCACTGCGCGGCCAACGGATCATCGGGCCGGGCACGCTCGGGACCGCTCTTGTCGGCGCCGGGATGGGCGTCTTCGCGGCGCCCGCCGCACTCGCCGCCTCTCTCGGCGACGACAGTGGCGTCATCGCCATCGCCGGGCAGGCTGCGTCCGCGAACGGCTAGGGACAGGACCAACTGGAGTCGATGCGTCCGGACGGTACCGGCGACCGGGTTTGGCGGCCCGCGGCGGTGGCGGTGATGCACGACAGCATGCTCTCGATTCAGTACTCGCCCGACGGAAACCAGTTCCTGCTGTCGGGAAGTGCGGCGTCTGGCTCGTCAACGCCGACGGTTCGGACGCGCGGCGGGTCCTGACCTATCCGAGCCGCGTCGACTTCATGACCTGGGGTGCCGACAGCGCACACGTGGTCTTCGTGGCCGATACACCACAGGGTGACACCATGACGTCCGCGTCCACAGTCGTAGAGTCCCAGATCGACGGTGCGGGTCAGCGTCCGCCGTTCATCGCCACCGGGCTGGTCGGTAACTACCTGCGCGTCGCGAGCAATGCCCCCGACGGGAACCACTTGGTCGTCAACGATCTCCAGGACCTGTCTGGTATGTATGTCGCCTCTACGACATCGCCCACGCGGACCCTCGTCGGCGAGCTCAATGGCACGATGCAGCCGGTGTGGTCGCCCGATGGTGCGCGGATCGCCGCCGCCATGGGTAACGGGCAGATAGAGATCGGACCGCCGGGTTCGACGCAGACGCCGATTCGGTTGAACACTCCGGCGGCGCCTACGGCATCTCCTGGCAGCTGACGAACGCCCAGTCAGTACCGACGCCACAGCCGATGGTGGACCGTGTTGGCGGGCAGGACCACGTCGACACCGCCGTCGACGCCCTCGCTGGCAGCGCTCTGGCTGGAGAGAAGCGCGGTCCGCTCCTGCTGACGCCGCGCGACTCGCGCGACACGCGCGATCTTGCCGAGCTGCACCGCACGCTGCCGCGCGGGGCGACGGTGTACCTGCTCGGCGGAACCGACGCGTTGTCGGCGAACGTCCAGAACCAGGTCACGGCTGCCGGGTTCGTGCCGAAGCGGCTTCAGGGCGCCACCGCTACGTGACCAGCGTCGCGATCGTCGACGAGATCACCACGCGCCCGCGAAAGATCCTCGTCGTCACTGGTGCCGATTATCCCGACGCGTTGGGCGCCGGAGCCGTCGCCGCGACGCAGACGGACTCTGTCGTGATCCTGACACCGCCGCATGTGGATGGTCCCGACAACTCCGATCCGTCCGTAGCCCGCTACTTCGCCACCACGATGCCCGCGAATCCGGCCGCATACGTGACCGGCGTCGGCGGCCAGGTCGATTGGACCCAGGGCAGCTGGGTCCCGGTTCGCTTCAACCAGGTCGCGGGCGTGGACCGATTCCAGACGGCGGCCAAACTGTTGTCCCTCCTGGGCCGACGCGCTGGCCGGCGCCGCCGTGGCCGGAGCCCACGGCGGCGGTCTGGTCCTGGCTGACGGGGCATCGGTGCCGCCCGGCGAGCTCGCAGCTGTCGGGTCACCGACCAAGGCCATCGTGTTCGGAGGGACAGCGGCAGTTCCCCAAAGCGCAGTCACGGCACTGACCTCCGCGACCGGACGCACGGGCTGGGTCTAGTAGCTGAACCGGTCTACGCCGACCCTCCAATAGGGGACGGCGAGTCTGGCGTTGTAGGCGGCCGCAAAAGGAGTCTCCAGAGGCGCCGGAGTATGACGCGGAAGACCTCGACTGAGACAAGAAGTGAGACCGGCCCCGGAACAGGGCACGCAAAAGCCCCTCCACTTGCGATGGCGGAGGGGCTTTGACCTGCGGTTCATGTGCCTAACATGAGTGCGCACGAAGGGATTCGAACCCCTAACCTTCTAATCCGTAGGGCATTAATATAAGGCATCTGTCAACACTCACGCCTCTGCTTCGTGATGGGTATTGCCGCTTTGTCCAGAACGTAAACCCCTGAAGGCGCCAGATGGGTCGGGAGATGTCATGCGTTGTCACGACGTCCGCCCCCACACCACACCGGATCGAGTGCGGCAGGCCCGATGATAACTGGCGCTGAGCGTTTCCTTCTCTGCATCGCCCGAACTGCCATGCAAGCGACTATGAGTTCTGCGACTATCGGATCCGTGAAGACCGTCGCTGCAACCGTCGCCGATTGGCGAAACTCGCTACCTTCTGTAGCGGCCCCAACGGCGCTTAGCGCAGAACCTGCGTACTTGCTGTCTACGCCGTGGGCCAGATTTCTCAACGCGAACCGACATCTTCTGCCCCAGCCGGCCTACGACGAGTTCTATGAGTCTCAGGGCTCCGCAACTAACTCGCGCGGCAAACCGCGTCAGAGGCGCGGCGACCACGTGCTAGTGATCAACAACTTCCTGCGGAGCGCGTGGTGCCCCGCCACAAACGAAGACTTCGAGACGGTCACGTCCCTTCTTTCCGAGGCGTGGGAGACGTACCGGTCGCTCTCAAGCTCCTTGACTGACATCGGCAGCAGCCGCCCAATGTGGAAGATCAACCCTGGCCACTCCGACGATGAGCAGAGCCGCTTCTATAGGGAGATGACGCGCAGCGAGCGAGCCGCTGCTTGGGTCGCCGATGAGTACGTATCCGTCGGCTTCGGAGACGTTACCGAAGATCTATACGGCAGATCTTGGGAGTCCGTTAAGGCGGCGGGTCTGGAAAGGGGGCGGAGTGTCTCAGAGTCCAGCAGCCTCAACAGCTTTCTCAACATCATGGCGCCCGGCGATCTTGTCGTCTTCCGCACTGCCGCAATCGGTACTTCGCCCGGCGAGATCTGGATCGGTCGTGTTGGTGCCTACTACCGTGCCACCACAGACCATCGGCATCGTCGCCGCGTCCAATGGCTTGGTCGCCTCGTTCGCGACAAGGACGACCGCGACATGGAACGTGCCACCTTCCTGCGCGGAACCATGGCCTCCATAAAGGACAAGGCCCAGGAAGACAACGTCAGCTTCTACACCACGGTCGTCGACCGCTTCGCACTACACGACGAGTTCACCGCCGCCCGTCGCCCCCTCGGCCGGGTCGCCGAACCTGTCAAAGCCGACTATCTCCCAAACGGCGGCAGACTTGCTTTGGGCGCCCCCGAAGCTACAGTCACCGCGACCAATCTCCACAATGAGACCCAGAACGCCCTCCTCACCTGGCTCCGCTCACAGTTCGGCAAGGACACGGTCCAGACCTTCGACAGAGCCCTCGGTTGGAAGGCCGAGGTGGACCTTCTCCTCGAGGAGGACGAGCGGATCACCATCATCGAGGTCAAGTCCCTCCAGGACGGCAACGACTTGGCTCAGTTGCGCTACGGCCTAGGCCAGACGCTCGACTACATGGATCGGTACCGCTCAGACGGGCGCGATGTGCACGGTGTCCTGTGGCTCTCATCCGAACCTGAAGACTGCGCACGCTGGCAGCAGCTGTGCGGTAGCTGCGACATCCAGTTGGGCTGGCCTGGCACAGAGAACGATGCGTTCCAGCGATAACCGCCCGGCCTGCGCTGGACACGTGGCTCTAACAAGATTTTTGTGACGAGCGCTGAAGTCGCGAGGCCATCGCCAGCTTGATCAGCAGCGGAGCTGTGCGGGTGCCGATTATCCATCCCATGCAGGTCAGGCAGCCTGCTCGTACTCGTGCAGGATTCCGCCGAGTCGGTCGCGTCTTCGCACGTTCAGGTCGACGGCTTGCCGACGGAGCGGAGGTGATCATGCGTATCTCGGGGGCAGTGTGCGGCACCCGGGTGGCGCACTCCAGGTTCCAGAACACAGGCCCTCCTGACATCGTCGAACTGAATGTGCAAAGACGCGACCGACTCGGCGGCATCCTGCATGAGTACGAACACACAGCCTGACCTGCATGGGTGAGAATCGGCCGCCACAGCGCTGCTGTTGACGGCCTCCGGAGCGTTGAGGGGTGAAACAATTCTAGGTTTCGTGGGCGAAATCCAAGAACGGTTGGTACGGCGTACGCCACTCGTCCCATCTCCCAGCGAATCCCTCTGGTCGAGCGCGGCGCTGTGTGTGCGTCAATACGAGATGCTGCTTAGCGCGGGAAATCGCGACGAAGAACTCGGACGTCGCCACGATGGGCGTGCTCCAGAAGAGCTGCTCCTCGACCCCGAGGACGACAACCTTCTCGAACTCCAGGCCCTTGCACTTGTGAATGGTCAAGAACCGAATAGCGTCCATCTCTGAAAGGTGTCGGAGGGCTTGGATGGCGTCCCCATCAACAGCAAGCTCCCGCTCGAAAACGACTAGCGTATGCTCGATCAGGTCAGCCAGCCGAGTGCCCTGTTGATACCCGGTTGACAACGAGGTCAGCACCGGCTGTGGCACCAGTTGCAGGAACTCGTTAACGAGAGACCTCCATGCCTCAGGCTCTCCGCCCTTAAACGTGGCGCAACGTACGGTCGCTCGGGCCTGGCCCAGCATCCGCTTCAACTGGCCGTTGAAGCGTGATGCTTCTTCCTCGGATGCGCTGGACCGCTTAGTGATCCTCATGAGTTCGGTATATGCGTCGGGTTGTCTGTCATCGGCGATTACGCGGATGAAGTTGAATACCAGCGCAACTATTGGCTCTACAATGAGGTCTTGGCTCTCTTGCTCATTGCGAAAGGGAATGCTACGGCCTGCGAGTTCATGGCCGAGGGCTGCCGCGACCAGGTGCGGCTGTTGGCGCACCAGGATGGCAATCTCGGTAGGTGTCGTACCTTTGCGGAGCCAGCCGCCGATGAGCTCCGCAACAGCTTGCGCCTCGTCGTGTTCGGTATCGAAGGCGAGCACTTCGATGACGCCGTCATCTCCGACCGGCTCCTCGTCGGGACTGACCGCCCCTGGGTCCATCTGAGCGATCATTCGGTTCTGCATCCGTCGCAGTCGTGGCGCCGAACGGAAGTTCTGATACAGCGGTAGCGGTCGGGCTGAGAAGTCGCCGGCGAAAGTCTGTAGGACTCCGTCCAGTGCGCCAGCCCAAGCCATGATCCGCTGCTTGGTGTCGCCTACGGCAGTCAGGACGGCCGTTGAGTGGCCGAATGCCGCCTTGATCAGCTGATACTGCTGCTTGGTGCAGTCCTGGAACTCGTCGAGGAAGACGTGGCTGTATGTCTGGCGGATCCCTCCTCGAGCGTAGGCGTTGGCCTCGACGATCTCCAACGCCAGCGGCACGAGGTCGGCAAAGGTGATCTGCTTGGCTTGGATTCGCGTGTCAGGAGCGATCTGGTAGTCGGGGTCAAGGGCGTTGTATCCGGTCAATGCGGGCCGGAAATTGTCGATCACGCGCTTAGCGAAGGCGTGGAAAGTGAAGCTATCGAACCTGGAAGCGAGCCGCGGGCCTGAGCGACGGCGAACTCGCTCGCGCAGGTTGCGGGCGGCGTCGACCTTGAATGAGACAGCCAGGATCCTGCGCGGGTAGGGGCACTGTCCGGTGCGCAGCAGGAAGTCCGCCCGTTGGGCGAGAAGCTCAGTCTTGCCGGCTCCTGGTCCAGCGGAGACGACCACGTTTTTGTCCATCAACGTGACGGCCGACATCGCGTTTGGCTCGAGGCTGAGGCCGTCTACCGGCTGCCACAGATCGGGGGAGATCATTCCGGAAGCTCCGCTAGCTTCGTACGCACGTGCTTGACTAGTCGCGAGAGTACGTCGGGGAGGTTCATCAGCAACTGCTCGTCATTCAGGCCAGCGAGGGCAGCGAGGTGCGCAGCAGGCTTGCTTCCGAGATCGAATATGGCGTGGTAGTCATCGAAGAGCGCCCGGATTTCCTCGGGGAGGCGGTCTTCGTTCGCGTGGCTCTTCCCGAGTACAGCCACGATGGTGCTCTCGTCAGGCTCCGTTGACTCGCCCGGCACAGCAGGACTGACACCGTAGGCTTCGGGATAGGCGGTCAGCAGCATCAGGTCGAGGTCGACTGGGTGGGAGAAGAAGACCCCTTCTCGCTCCAGCGCCTCGATAGGGCCGTACCGGTGGTCCACCAGAGCTGGGAAGTAGTGAGCTTCATTCCACTTGGGGATTCTACTGACTTGTTGTTCCGTGAAGCTGTTCGGACGGACTGCGTTTGTCTGCTTCAGGGCGTTGCGCACCCGTCCCCAGCCGCCCTGGTAGCGGCCGGCGTCGAGGTCGAGAAGTGTCACGTGCGGGATCTGCAGCTCGTTTAGGAGGCGCCAGAAATGGTTGACATGCCGACCACCCAGGGGTACCACTGACACGGATGCGTCGTCTTCGGTGATGCCGACGGCCGCCAGAATACGTGGCAGGACCACCTGCTCACTGTCGCCCTCACCCAGCACGACGAGCCGAGAAAAGTACAGCTTGGGGTAGGCCTGTACAGCTTCCCGTACGTACTTGGCGGCCAGCTCTTCCCCCTCGGGCAGGACGATCCGGCGGACGGCCGTCTCCCTGTCTGTGTTTAGCCGTAGGAAGCAGATCGAGCGGGGATCGACGCGCCGGAGGAGTGTGGGCGCATGCGTGGCGATGAGGGATTGCACGTCGCCGTGTGCGCACGCACCACGTAGTTGGCGGATGACTCGGCCGAGGTACTGCGGCGCGAGACTGTTCTCGGGCTCCTCAAGCGCGATAACGGTGTGCACGGGCGGGCGTAGGCGGTCGGCGTCGACGGAGGTCTCCTCGCCCTTGAGGACTCGCCGAGCCAGGGACTGCCAGGCAAGCACGAGCGAGATGTAAAGCAAGGACTTCTGTCCGTCGCTGAGCCGCTCGTACGGCAGCGGTGGTCCATCGTGTGTGGGTGAGAAGCTCACGGTGAGCAGGCGCAACACACCCTCCAGCTCGCCTCGCCCGAAGGCGATCGACGGATCCCTGAAGTACGTGCCGTGGTGCAGCCGGTGCCACTCGTCGGTCAGACGAAGGCCAATGCTCGCTACTGTGGTGTTCGCGACGAGCGATGCGGTGATCTGAGCCGTGAGGTCGCTCAGTGTCTCGCGTTCCGTGGTCCAGTCAGCGGCTCGCAGAGCGCGTCCGATGAGCGATGCCGTCGTGTACGAGACATGGTCGGCAGGATCCCGACGAGCCGGAAGGTAGTACACCTCGATGTGCCCACGGTCATACCGGGACATGTCGGCGCAGCGAGTCGGCTCACCCTTTCCGTCTTCCTCCAGCACGTACTCGATCCTCTCGTCGATGACGCCATCTGGCGCCAGCGACGCTGTCAACCGCACACGGGTCCGCGGAACCCCGTTAGCGGTGGTGATCGCCATATGAGAGAAATTCGGTGGGACCGACGCATGCTGCCCGTCGGTTCCTGCTTCCGGGAACTCGACATCCACCTCTAGCCACAACGTCGGCTCCCAGGCCTCCAAATTTCCTGCGGATTGGTCGACGGGCACATGGAAGTCCTCAAGGCGGATCTTGCGCTGGGCCTCTAGCGGGCTGAACACCCGGGACAGGGCCTGAAGGACAGCGGTCTTGCCTGAGCCGTTTGGACCGAGGACATATGTCAGTTCATCGAGGTCGATTGCCGTCGGTTTCGGACCGAAGGACTGGAAGTTGCTCAGCCGCAACGTCGTGATCTTCACTGGCTCCGCTCCCCTTGATTGCTGCATCGACCCAGCCGCAGGATATCGGTGAGCTAACCTCAGTGACTCAGGGTTCGCAATTCCCTATTTCATACACTCGGTGTGTCCGTTATGTCGGTTTCGGCACGCGATCTCAGCCGTCAGGGCTCTGTCGTAGTCTTCAGCACATGCCTGTGCCATCGGAACTGGAACTCCGTGATCGTCTGGTACGGAACCTGGATGTGATCGAACCAGGCCTCAAGCCGGTCCGCTATGGGGAATATCCGCTGCCGAACAGCAACGGAACGCGTGGGAGCATCGACATCCTGGCCCGTGACCGACACGGGATGTGGGTCGTGATCGAGCTCAAGCGCTCGAAGGCAGCTTCCCGGCAGGCGCTCCACGAGGTGATGAAGTACGCCGAGCTCCTGTGCAGCGAAAAGCACCTCCCGGCTGATCGCATCAGGACGATCGTCGTGTCTACTGAGTGGTCGGAGTTGTTGGTCCCGACGAGTAGCGCCGCCCGCGACTGGAGCTATGACCTGCGCGGCTATCATCTGCGACTGGATGAGGAAGGCGCGATCGTTGGGGCTGAGCGCGTAGAGTTCTTGGAAGCCTCTTTCGAGCACTGGGTCTCGCCGATCCACATGCTGTTCTTCTTCGACAGTGCTGACCAGCGCGATCAGATGTGGGATCACATCGTCTGGTGGGCGTCCCAATTCGACGCCCCCGACCTGGTAGCGGCTGACTTCGATCGCGTCGCGCGGAAGGAGATCATCCCCAGGCCTTTCGGTCTGTACCTGGCGGTCGGTGTCGTTGATCCTGCGCAGGCGTCGGACGATCTCTTGGTCGGATATGACGGGCCGGAGCCGTTCGCCGAGGAGTACCCCGCCGAGTATCTCCTTCTGTGCAAGATCTGTAATGGCACTGCGGGCGCGGATCATGATCTGGAGGGTGCAGTACCTGGGCTGCTTCGGAACATCGCGGCGGACTCGTCGTGGAAGATCCAAGGCTACCGCGTCTCCGGGGCATTCCAGGCCATGGAGGATCTCAGCGACACCGATCTGTTCCTGGCTCTCAGCGGAGACGCTCACGGGGACAGCCAGATCATCTTCACGGGCTCGGCGAACCCGCAGATGGCGACGCGCTGGAAGGGATTCCTGAGACAGACCGAGAACAGCCTGGCCGGAAACGAAACGTGGGAGATTCTCGTGCGCGGTTGGCTGAACGACGCCGCAGCGCGCGTTGGCGACGGCGATGTATGGCTTCACGTTTACAACCCGTGTGATCTGTTGGAGGCTCTCGTGTTCGCGTGGCCTGACAAAGTCGGCAAGTACCTACCGAACCTGGCCGCCGGGACACATCCCAAGGCTGGTGATGGTACTTTCGCGCGCGGGACGCTGTGCTGGACCCGCCAGACCCCCTGGAACTTTGCGGACGCCGTGCGCCTGGTCTATCAGGACCCCCAGTACTGGTCGGCGACTCGTTACGGCGGCATCACCTGGCAACATGACCTTGATCTGCTGGACTTGCTAGGTCTGGAATATGTGCTCCTCGACCAGATAGGCGTCACACCTCACGAGGCCAGCGTCGACAACGAGCACCGCATCTGGACCGTCCAGAACAGCAGCGCTGTCGTCCACTCGTCCAGGACTCATCCATCTGAATACTCGGAGACGTTCCGCCGACTGGCTCAGGACCGGCATATCATTTCGATCATGCAGTACCTGAAACATAACAGCGAGTACGTCGACATTGTGGTTCAGGAGTACCGCGAATTCGTCTCCATCTTGGATCCCGAGCGGCTTTGACGCGGTCCGTGATCGGGCTCGGTACCAGGAACCAACCAGCCGAGGCAAACCTGTTCGGGCCTGCCCCGGTTGATCGAAGGCACCGACTGTCAGATCTCCTTGATGGAAGCCACAGTGATACTTGAGCCGCCGAGCACGTAGTCGAGCTGGAGCAAGGCGACTTGCGCGAAGGTCGGGAGACTCGCGGCGGTGACCGGCTGGCCGTCTTTCCACTTGATCGCCAGGCAGATGTTCACCGGAACGAAGCCGGGATCGACCGCGATGGCGCCGCCCGATGCCTCCCGGACGCGGTCGCTGAACAGCCTGCGGGCGTCTGCCTCATTGAAGATCCACCATCCTGAAATGGCTGGTCAAGTGTCTGTTGTTTCAGGGTTCGTGGGTGATCGCGGTGGTGGCGGGCGGGTGTCTCAGCTGTAGATCGTCCGTCAGAGTGGTTCCTGACGGTTCCGGCGCGCGGCTTTCGCCACGCTTCCTACGCTCGTGGTCATGTCGGATGCTGTGATGCTGGAGCGGATCGCCGCTCGTCGTGCCGAGCTGGATCTGTTGGAGGAGCAGCTGGTCAAGCAGCTGGCCGAGGTGCGTGGTGAGCGGGACGAGTTGGTGGTGGCCGAACGGGTCGTCCAGCGGATCAGCGAGCAGGGCTTCGGGGAATACCTGTCGCTCGCGCCGGCGCCGGAGGCGCAGGTGGGCGGGCGATCGGTACTGCTGATCCCCACCCGCGGCGCCGGCATCGGCCCCGAGGCGCTTCCGGATGACTACTAACGCATCATGGCGATCATGCGCGACGCAGCCGGGCCGGTCGCGGTCAAGGAGGTCGGCTCGGTGCTGGGTCCGCCGGTCGACGTGCGGGGCAAGCTAGAGCCGCTGCGCGCGAAGATGTACAAGCTTGCTGACCGGGGCTGGCTGTGCAAGCTCGGCGACGGCCGGTTCGCTATCGCGTTCTGAGAGCAGCCGGGCACCCCTTACGGCTGCGGGATCAATCACCGATCCTGAAACCGTCGTTGATCTGTGTGGGAACGATGGCTGCCGGCTTGCGGGCGGCGGCGTCCCGGGGTGCCGGGCGACGCTTCAGGCCCCGGGACGGGGTCCCACATACTGGCGATTATGCGGACACTGATATCACTCCAAAGTGGGGCGGTGATCCAGGCCGCGGGTAAGGGGTGTCCCCGGTGCTCATCGACGTTGTGTGACGAACACCAACGAGCAGTCCGGGAACACGGTCAACCTTACCTACTCCTGCCGGCTGCCGCTGTCCACGACCACCGTCAACCACGTCGCCGACCTGCTCCGCGAGCACTTGAAGGCGATCGGCTCGCGGTGGCGGTCCCGCACCCCGGGCCAGATCGTCGTGCTGGTCCTGGCGGTGCTGCGCCACGACCAGCGCGCCGCCGACCTGGCCGGCGGCAATCAGGTCTCGGCCACCACGATCCGCCGTTGGACCGACGAGATCGTCGCCCTGCTCGCGGCCCAGGCCCCGCGCCTGGACCGCGCCCTGAAGAAGATCACCCGCAAGGGTGAGCAGGTCGTGCTGCTGGACGGCACCCTGATCCGCACCCGCCGCCGCTCCGGGAAGGCCAACCGCAAGAACTGCAGCGGCAAGCACCGCTCGCACGGCCTGCTGTTCCTGGCCCTCACCGACGAACGCGGGAACCTGATCTGGATCTCCGCCGCTCGCCGCGGCGCGGCCAGCGAGATCAAGACCGCCCGGCACGACAAGCTCTGCGAGCACCTGCGCACCGCCGGCCTCGGAGCCCTTTCCGACCTCGGCTTCGTCGGGGTGAACGACGACCCCGACGACCCGGTGATCATCACCGGGGTGAAACGGATCCGGAAGAAGAAGCTCACCCCCGGGCAGAAGCAGGCCAACCAGATCATCGCCGCCGCCCGCGCCCCCGTCGAGCACGGCTTCGCCACGCTCAAGAACTGGCGCATCCTCACCCGACTCCGGCTGAACCCGACACGGGCCACGAACCTGCTCCGAGCCCTGCTCGTCCTCACGAACCTCGAAACCGCCCGCTGACAGATGATCTACACCGAGGACACCCGCTCACCACCAGCACGAGCACCCACGAATCCGCCACACCAGCACCCTGAGCAGCCGCTTCAGGTTGGTGCGACCTCATTTGGGAAGCCATCGCCCTGTCCTTGCCGAGAACCTCATCCGTGCCGGTCAGGTGGGATGCCCGGACAGCGGCGGGCTGCCGGTGGGATCGTGAGTTCTTGTGTGTCTGCGCTTCGTCTACCTTCTGGCCGTCCGTATCGTGCCCGCGCTTGGACTGTGGCGGCGCTGCGACGATCACAAGACCATCGAGATACTGCTGCTACGCCACCAACTCGCCGCCTTGCAGCGGCAGCTCGTCTCGGTAGGAAGACGTCCACGACCTGACTGGGCGGATCGCGCGGTGATCGCTCTGCTGGTGAGTCTGGTGCCCAAGGCGCGTCGCGCTGGATTGCGTCTGATCGTCACGCCGGACACGATCCTGCGTTGGCATCGCGACCTGCTGCGGCGTCGTTGGGCGAAGAAGTCCCGCCCGAAGAACGGCCGTCCGGCCATGCACCGGAACATCAAATCCCTGGTTCTCCGCATGGCACGCCAGAACCCGGGATGGGGCTACCGGCGGATCCACGGCGAGTTGGCCGGACTTGGCGTGCGCGTCGCCGCCTCCACCGTCTGGGAGATCCTCAAGGATGCAGGCGTCGACCCGGCGCCACGGCGTGGCTCGGTGACTTGGGGGTGTTTTCTCCGGTCCCAGGCGGAAGGGATCATCGCCGCCGACTTCTTCACCGCCGACCTGCTGGACGGAACGAAAGTCTACGTCCTGGCCGTCATTGAGCATGCCACCCGCCGGATCCGCATCCTTGGCAGCACGCTTCATCCGACCGGTGAGTGGACCACGCAGATGGCCCGCAACATGGTCATGGAACTCGACGACGCGGCTGTTACTGTGAAGTTCCTGATTCGTGACCGAGGCTCCAACTTCACTGCCGCCTTCGACGCTGTCCTGGCCGATGTCGGCATCCGCACCGTGCTGTGCAACGTGCGAACCCCACGCATGAACGCGACCATGGAACGCTGGGTCGGTTCGGTCCGACGTGAACTGCTGGACCGTACTTTGATCTGGAACCACGCACACTTGCGGCGGATCCTGCACGGCTACGAGCTCCACTACAACGCTCACAGGCCACACATGAGCCTGTCAGCAGCGGTCCCGCTCAAACCGATACCGCCGAACGTTACTGACCTCGATGCCTTCCGAGCCCGCAGAACCCGCCGCGCAGGCGGCGTGATCAATGAATACCGGCCGGCGGCCTGACCTGCACGGATGAGGTTTTCGGCAAAGACAGGCCTTCCTTGCGGCGCTGCTCAAGCCTGCGTGGTTCAAAAACCCGACCACCGCAGGGCGGCGAGGAGATTCCGGGTAATCCCTGAAGGATTCATATCCGGCTGGTGAAACATCGCAAAGCATTGATAGCCAGCTAAGGGTATAAGCCGAAGCCGTGGCTACTTGCCGCAAGAGCATCGGAAATGGCGCGAACCCGCGGCCGAGGGCGTTACGCAAAGTGATCACGCCAGGCGTGCGCCAGTTGGCGACAGGTATGTCAGTGCCGCGCTATAGTCGCGTCCCATGCGTTGTCGGCGGGTCCGCCGGGCGCTATTGGGGAGAGATCTTTGATGCGGGCTGGCATCTGTTGATCTCGGTCATGTTTACAGGGTATTGAGGGTTAAGTCCGCGTTCCGGAAGTGATGCGCTCGGTGAGCGAGCGCGGCTTCGCCGGCGACTCGAGGCATTGTCTCTCTCTGTCCTGATTCATATTTCCCGTTTGGAGGCATCCACCGATCATCACGGATTTATTCCTCGATCTGCGCTGTGAAAATAGGGGGAAGTGCACTGTGTCCTCGCTGAGCGGAGCGGACCCGGACGCGCTGGAGATACAAGCCCAGCGCATGGTGACGGCCGCGGAGCAGTTCGACACCATTCGGAACGAGGTCACGACGCTGCTCTCGCGCTTGTACTGGGAGGGTGGCTACGCCGACGAGTTTCGACACCACTGGGACACCGTTCTGGCGGATCGGCTGGCCCAGGTCGAGCAGTGGCTCCGCGGGGCCGGCTTCATCCTGCGGATCAACGCGGCGCAGCAGCGGCAGGCCAGTGAGGGCTTCGGGGGCTCGGCCGGTGGCAGTGGCGATGGCGTGGCCTGGGATCAGGACATCGACAAGCTCCTGAAGGTCGCCGACATCTCCCAGTTCCCCTTCACGTTTCCCAAGGAGTTGGAGGAACTCGCGCCTAAGACGGCCAAGGTCCTCTACGCGGGGAGTCTCCGCGTGGCGCAGTATCTGGCCGGTGCGACTACGCCAGACGAGCTCAAGGCCGTGGAGAAGAACCTGGAGGAGGTCAACAAATGGCATGTCAGCAAATGGCATGTCAGCAGCGGATTCGCCGCCGTGGACCTGGTCTTCAACGTCGGCTCCCTGATGACGGGCAAAGCCCCGACCACCGCACGCGAGCGTGACGAGGCCGCCGACCACCAGGTGAACGCCGTTCTCGATGGGCTGAGCCTCGTTCCCGGCCCGCAGCAGCCCGTCTTCATCGCGGCCACCGTCGCCTACGAAGCCGTCAGCCTTGTCGACCCGCATGTCGGCCTGCAGATCGAGCACGGCGTTCGCTGGGCGGCCACCAGCGTCGTCGACTCCGCCGTCTTCGCCGCCGAATCCCACGTCCACGCTGCGGAAGCCGTAAACCGGATCATCAGCCGCGGCGTCGGTTCAGTCCTTGGCAGCATCCATCTGTGAACCCGGAACCCCCGCCTCGCGCCCCCGTCTCGAAGGGCCACGCCCCATGTCCGCTCCACTGCTTCTGACCTTTGCCGAGCTCGAATTCCTCCTGGTGTCGTGCCCGGCCCCGGCCGAGCCGATCCGTGAGCGCCTGCGACTGACGCCGAACGGCCCCGGCGCGGGCGTGGTGGCCGCGGGGTTGGCATCGCTCGTGATCCGTGGCCTGTGCGTGGCGGACTCTGCGGATCCGGAGAACCCGGACGGTGTCACTCTGCAACGGGAACTCCTCGCAGTGGCGGCGACACTGGCCTCGAGCCACACCCGGACCAGTGTCGGAGGATGGCATGGCGAACAAGCCGTCGTGACGCACTTCTTCGACACGCCCCGACTCCGGCTCGCCCTTCGCCTCGGGAGGTTCGGGCACTTCGCGGTGGATCTCGGCGACGGTGCCGAGCCGCTGTCCAAAGTCGTCAACACCTTCGTGGACTGGTGTGCCCGTGAAGGGGGACCCGCGGCAACGGTGGTGCAGTCGACGGCCGGCGGGCACACCGTGAGCCTCGCCGTCGCGCTGAAGCCGGATGGCGCCTGGTACCTGTCCGATGACGCAAACAGCCCGGACCACGGGACCCCGACGTCGCGGGCGGTGATCCGGCGGCGACTCGCGGACCTGCTGGACCGGACGCCGGACCTGCCGAGCCGCACAGGCGGCCCCGTCCCGGCGGCTCGCCCGCAGACAGGAGCTTGACATGCTCGGAATCTCGGCTGGGGCAGCCAGCGAGGCCGGAGGGCGGCACGGAGCCAACGAGGACCGGGTGCTTGCCGGACGGTCCGTCTTCGCTGTCGCCGACGGAATGGGCGGCCACGCCGCCGGCGAGGTGGCCAGCGCGCTGGCGGTCGCGCGCCTGGGACTGCTCGACGCGGAACCGGTGCTGACGCCGGACGGCTTCCGGGCCCAGCTCGCCGAGGCGAACGCCGACATCCTCGCCTCCGCATCCCGGGAACCGGATCACCGAGGCATGGGGGCGACCGTCGCCGGCATCGGCATCGCGCGGGTCGCGGGCACGGAGCACTGGGTCGTGTTCAACGTCGGGGACTGCCGTGTGTACCGGTGGGCCAAGGGCCGGCTCACCCAGCTCACGCTCGACCACAACGAGGCCGCCGAGGTCGCGCAAGCCGCTGTGACGTTCCGCGACGCCGCCGTCGGAGTCGGCCGACGGAGCCTGGTCACCCGCTCGCTGGGCTCGGAGCCCGCCTCCGAACCCGATATCAGAGTCTTGCCGACGGTACCCGGCGAACGCTTTCTGATCTGTTCCGACGGACTGTGCCTGGAACTCCCCGACAGTGTGATCGCCGAGACGCTGAACGCCGAACCTGACGCGGCAGCCGCGGCCCGGGCCCTGGTCCGGGCCGCGATCGCAGCCGGCGGCCGGGACGACGTTTCTGCGGTGGTCGTCGACCACCGGATCGTCGCGGCCGGAACCACGGGTGAGGACACCCAGCCTCGGCACATAGGGACGGAGGCCCTCCGGTGACCGCTCACGACCCGGTCGCCGACCTCGTCTTCGCGCCGGGCACCTGGACCGCCGTCGCCGGCCCCCGATCCTGGCTCCTGGCCGAGGCCTCGCCCGAGGACCCGGCCGTGGCCCGCTGGTGGCGCCTGATCCGCGACGCGGCGTCGTCCGACGAGGTGCTGAACACCCTGGGCACGACGCCGGCCGCGTACGCGTTCGTCCACCGGGACGGCGACACCACGCGCGCCGTGGTACGCGGCGCCGCCGAGGCCGTGCTGCACCTCACCGACGGCAGCCTCGTCACCATCGCGTCCGGCGCCGACCGTCGAGTCTCGGGAGCGCTTCAGGGTTTCCGCCTGTCGGCCCGCGACCAGACGGGATCCGCGGAAGCCTCGGTTCCGCTTGCGGTCGGCGTGGTCCCCGCTTCAGCGCTCGGTACGCCGATGCCGAAGCCGGAAACCACATCAGTCGGGTTCTACACCCAGATCATCGCCGAGCTGCCCTGGACCAAGCGGCTGCTGGGCGAACACAGCGTCGAGGACGAACCCGTCCGTGTAACGGTTCCGGACTCCCCGGTCTACGAGCCCGAAGATGTCGACGCCGAAGCAACGAGGCGCCGCACCTGGTCTCCCCGTTCCGCGAACGGCTCCGTCACCGTTTCGGCAGTCCACTGTCCCGGCGAGCACCCGAACCCGCCCGAGGCCGAATCGTGCCGCGTCTGCGGATCCCCGATTCCGGACCGGCGGGTCAGCACCGTGCCTCGCCCTCCGCTCGGCGAGCTGATGCTGTCGACCGATCCGGAGCCTCTGCGCCTGGAGCGAGACGTGGTCCTGGGCCGCAGTCCCGGCGATACCGACCTGCCCGCCGGCCGTCGTCCGGACATCGTCCGGGTCAGCGACCCCGAGGTGTCCCGCGAGCATGTCGAGATCCGTCTGGACGGCTGGCAGGTCCTCGTCGTCGATCTCGGCTCGCGTAACGGTACGTACGTGGCCCCGCCGGCGCGAGAGCCCGAACTTCTGCCGCCGCATACCCCGATCGCCATCAGCCTCGGCACCGTGGTGCACCTGTCCGAAGCCGTCTCCTTCGAGCTCCGGGCCGTGCGATGAGACCGGGGAGCGACAAGCTGCTGCAGATCTCCGGCTACGTGCCGATCCGGGACCTGGCGAGGGGCGGCCACGCGACCGTCCACCTCTACCGGCAGGTCGGTACCGGCCGGCAGGTTGCGGTGAAGGTGTTGGACGCCCTCGGCCCGGAGGCGACCACCCGGCGCCGGACCGGCGAGGTCGAGGCCATGGCCCAGTTCGACGGGCATCCGCACATCGTGCGCATCATCGACGCACCGCCGACAGGCGACGGCCGGCGGATCCTGATCATGCCGTACTACCCCGGCGGGGACCTGCTGACCCGGCTGAAGCAGGACGGGCCGTTCCCGGTCGCCGAGGCGGTGCGGGTCGGAATCCAGATCGCGAGTGCTCTGGCGAAGGTGCACGAGACCGGCTTCGTGCACTGCGACGTGAAGCCGGCGAACATCCTCATCAACGAACACGGCTACCACCTGTCGGACTTCGGCATCGTGGGTACGCGTTCCGGGACCCGGACCTCGTCCGAGTTCAACGTCTCGGTGCCGTGGTCGCCGCGGGAAACCCTGGCCGGCGAGGCGGCCACCGTGCAGTCCGACCTGTACTCGTTGGGCGCGACGCTGTGGCATGTCCTGAAAGGACAGTCGCCGTTCCACGACCCCGGGGGCGCGAACTCCGCCGACGAGATCGAGCAGCGGATCATGACCCGGACCGCGCCGGCCCTGGCGCTGCCCGGCGGGCCGCACGAACTCGACCAGCTCGTGACCGCCCTGCTGGCTCCGAGGCCCGCGTCGCGGCCGGAGTCGGCCGAGTCGGTGTGCGCACGGCTGACGGCCATCGGGGAGCGGCTCGGCGGGCACCGGTCCGAGCCCGGACCGGTGCCGGGGCCCGGATCCAGGCCGGAGGCGACTCAGCGGCGCGGTGGCGCCGGCCAGTTCAGGCCTGGTTACCGCCCGGAGGACCCGTCGTCCCAGACATCACTGCGGCCCGGACCCCCGTCCCACGTCATATCAGACCCTGAGCGCACAAAACTCAAGGTCAACGAGCCGGAGTCGGTCGAACGCCCCGTCCCGGACGGCGCCCGGGGAAAGTGGGTCGCCGCAGGCGCCGCCGCCGTCCTCGTCTGTGCCGCGATCATCGCGGCGTCCGTCCTGACCGGCGGCGGACATGGAACCCCGGCACCCCGCGCGTCGGGCACCGGGGACTCCGCACCCGGCGGCGCGGGCCTGGTCGGCGAGGACCTCCCGCCGGGCGTCCCGGTGGTGGCCGTCGTCCGTCCCAGCCCGGCCGTCTTGCGCTTCACCTGGAACTACTCGGCCGCGCAGGCCAGCGACACCTTTCAATGGCAGACCTCTGACGGATCCCGTCACGGCGTGACCAGAACCGCGACCCTGGACCTCCCCGATCCGGCCGGGACCCGGCTGTGTGTGCAGGTCAAGGTCGTGCGCGCCGACGGGAGCGACGCCCAGCCCGACTGGTCCCCCGAAGGATGCGGGCGCTGAAACACCACAGGGAGTTGACACGACCATGATCGTCCTCCACGGGATACCGTCGCGCTGGCGCCGCGCCGTGTCCGGCACCGCCCTGGCGGCGAGCGTCACCGCCCTGGTGGCCTCGGCGGTGTTCGCGACCGGGTACACCGCGCGGCACGCCGACCTCAACGACGGTGGCATCTGGGTCACCAGCGACCGCGACGGCGAGTTCGGCCGGGTCAACAAACCGGCTGGTCAGCTCGACGGGTTCTTCAACCCGCCGGGGCAGGCGCAGGAGGCCTACCAGTTGGATGTGCTCCAGGACGGCTCGGCCGTCGCCGCGTGGGACCGCGCGGCGGGCCGGCTCTACCCGGTCGACGTCGACCGCGCCGTCGCTCAGTCCGACCAGTCGATCCCGGTGCCGGCCGTGGACCGCGTCGAGCTGGCCGGCGGCACGCTGGCGCTCCTGGACCCGAGGGCGGGCCAGGTCTGGGCGATGCGGGTGAGCGCGGCGGGTCTGACCTCCTTGGCCGCCATCGATCCGACCACGGCTGCGCCGACGGCCAAGCTCGGCGCGACGGGCGCCGCCCTGGCGGTCGGCGTGGACGGAGCCGTCCACGCGCTGTCCGCCGCCGGGAAGACCGTCACGATCTCGGTCGGCCACGACGGCACGTTCGCGGCACCCGTATACGGTCGGCTCGGCTCGACCACGGCCGCCGGCGCCGGCCTGACGACTCAGGCCTCGAACCCGGGTCGGTCGGGGACGTCCACCCCGGACCCGAGCCGGTCCGGGTTCCAGGCCACGGCCGTCGGCTCGCATCTGATCGCCTTCGACACCGGCTCCGGCACGCTGTCCGTGGCCGGCGGACCGACGGTGCAGATCCCCGAGCCGGACCCGGCAGCCGTGCTCCAGATGCCCGGGCCTGACGCCCCCGCCGTCGTCGTAGCGACCCCCACCGCGCTGGACGCGGTCGACCTGTCCTCGGGCTCGGTCACAGTGCTTTACCACTCCGGCACGGGGACTCCCGCGGCACCGGTTCTGCTGGACGGCTGTGTCAATGCGGCCTGGGCCGGATCGGCGTTCAACTACGTCCAGTCGTGCGACGGCCGACCCGCCGCGCGCGGGGACGTCGACAACGCTTTGGCGCTCATCCGCCCCGTGTTCCGCCAGAACCGCGGCTCCCTGGTGCTCAACGACCTCACGAACGGCGCGGTCTGGGACCTGACCGACCAGCGCAGAGTAGACGACTGGTCCGCCACACACCCGCCGCCGTCGCCGAAGGCCGGCGATCCCCAGCAGAACAACGGCGACGACAACTCGGCGCGCAAAAAGCCGCCGAAGGCGGTCGACGATCATCTCGGAGCACGCCCCGGGCGCACCACGCTGTTGCACGTTCTGGACAACGATTCCGATCCGGCCGGAAGCATCCTGGCGGTATCGCAGGTCACGAAGCCGGTAGCGGCGTCCGCAGGCACTGCGATCTCCCCCGACGGCCAGACCGTCGCTCTGACCCTCGGACCGGATGCGCGCGGCACCGTCGAATTCCGGTACACCATCGACGACGGGAAGGGCCTGAGCGCGAGCGCAGCGGTGACGGTCACGGTGAGGACGGCCGACGAGAACGGTGTCCCGCAGTTGCGGACCGGCTACCAGTCGAAGCCGTACCCGGTCACCGAAGGCGCCCGCCTCGACCTGCCGGTCCTCGCCGACTGGCGTGATCCCGACGGCGATCCCCTCTCGCTGGCCTCGGCGACCGCCAAGGCGGGGACGGCGGTCGCGAGCCCGGACGGGTTCCTGGACTACACGGCGCCGGCGACGCCCGGCACCCAGACCGTGAACTACCAGGTCTCCGACGGGGTCGGCACCCCGGTGTCCGGTACCGTGACGATCGCCGTACAGGCCCCGACGGCCCGGCCGACGGCCGCGGTCACCGAGCCGGACCTGGCGCGCGGCGAAGTCGGGCGGCCGATCGTGGTGCACCCGCTGGACAACGACCTGCCCGGGTCGGACCCGCTGAACCCCTCAGCCGAGCTCGCCCTGGCCTCCACGCTCGCCAGTCCCGCCGGTACCCAGGTGGCCACAGACCAGCGGACCGGCACGGTCACCATCGCTGCGGACCGTCCGGGCACGTTCGTGCTCTCGTACACCGCCCGCTTCGGGGACGCGCCGTTCGCACCGGGCACGATCCGGGTCGACGTCGTCGCGGTTCCGGCCACGGCCCAGCCGCCGGTGACGGTACCCATCACGGCCGTGCTGCACGGCCAGCAGCCGACGCGCGTCGACGTACCGGCTGCGGACTACGACCCGTCCGGGGCGCTGCTCGCCGTCCAGGGCGCGACGCCGTCAGACCCCGGCCAGCTGGCCGCGGCGGTCGTCGACGGACGCTGGGTCAGCATCAGGGCTCTGACTCCGACGCTGGCTCCGGCGTCGCGGATCGTGCGCTATACGATCACGGACGGCCAGACGGCGCCGGTCACCGGCGAGATCACCGTTACGCAGCTTCCGCCTCCGGATGTGGACACCCCGGTCGCCGGCGACAGCGAAGCCACGGTCCGGGCCGGCGACAGCGTCGCCGTGCCGGTCCTGGACGACGACACCGATCCCGGCGGAGCGCCGTTGAGCCTGGACGCCGATGTGCAGGGAGTGCCGATTCCCGGCACGCTTCGCGTCACCGGTCCCGACGGCGGCACCACGGGTGTCGGATCCGCCTACGTCGCCGGCTCGACCGTCCGCTATGCGGCTCCGGCGTCGGTCCTCACGCCGCTCACCGTCGAGGCGGACTATGTCGTGCGCAACCCGGAAGGCGGGTCGGCGGTCGGCCGCGTGCACATCACCGTCGAACCGCTGCCGTCGCCGTCGAACCCGAACCGTTCGCCGGAGCCCTATGACGTAGAGGCGCGCGCCGTGGCCGGCGACACCATCACGATCCCGATCGCCACGGTCGGAGCCGATCCCGACGGCGACTCGGTCGCCGTGACCGGCCTCGCCTCGGCGCCGGCTCTGGGCCGGGTCCTGTCCTGGAACGCGACCTCGCTGACCTACCAGGCCTTTCCCACCGTGTCCGGGACCGACGAGTTCGAATACCGGGTCGTGGACCCGTACGGCGGCTCGGGCACGGCGAGTCTGCGGATCGCGGTCGTCCCACCGGGTCCGCCGCAGCCGCCGGTCGCCGTCGACGACGACGTGACCGCGGCCCCCGGAGCCCGGATAGCGGTCGACGTCCTGGCGAACGACCTCATCGCGCCGGACGACGCCGTCACCCTCGAGCCGCTGGCCAAGCTCAACCCGGACCTCCCGGCCGGAACCGCGCAGACGGGGCCCCGGGGCCCGATCCAGCTGACGGCGCCGGCGGCGAACGGCAGGCCGCTGGTGGTCTCCTACGGGGTCGGCGACGGGGTCGGCACGCCGTCCCTGGCGGTGGTGACCGTGCACGGCCGCGTCGGGTACGACATCCCGGCGGTGTGCGCAGACGCGTATCCGAAACCGGCCGGTGCGGCGAGTGCGACCGTGGACATCGCGAAACAGTGCTCTGATCCCGACGACCCCGGCGGCCCGATCGTCGTGACCCGTGCCTTCGACGCCCACGCGCAGGTCTCGGCCGGACAGGTCGTCGTTCCGCTGGACAACCGGCCGCATGTCGTCGCCTTCGAGGTCCGGGACGCCGGCGGGGCGTTGTCGCTGGGCCTGATCCACGTCCCGGCGGCGGGGACCGGCGCGCCGTATGTCAGGGACGCCTCGCCTATCGCCGTCCCGGCGACCGGCAGTACGACCGTGGACCTGGCCGGCCGCGTGGCAGACCCGGCGGGCAAACCGGTCCGGCTCACGACCACCGACCGTCTCTGGACGGCCCCCCGCGCGGGCCTGACCGTCCGCAGCCAGGGTGTGGGGCAGCTGGTGTTGTCGGCGGCCGGCGGCTACACGGGGCCGGCCGCGGTGACCTTCGAGGTCACCGACGGCAGCTCCCTGACCGATCCGGCCGCGCAGGTCACGGTCTTGACCATCCCGGTGCAGGTGGGCAGGGACACCCCGGTCCTGCGGTGTCCGAGCGATCCGCTGACGCTCGTCGAGGGCGGACCGGCGGCGACGCTCGATCTGGTCTCGGTGTGCCATGTGTGGGTCGGCGATCCCGCGACGCTGGCCGGGTTGCGTTACACGGCCGCCTGGCATACGCAGGTCGGCGGCATGTCCCTGCCGCAGCCGCAGGGTTCGACACTCACCCTGGCCGCGGACGGCAAGGCCGTGCCGGGCGCGCAGGGGTCGATCGACATCGGCGTCGCCGGATTCGCCTCGGCGCGGTCGACGCTGGCTATAGCCGTCGAGCCGGCGCCGCCGCCCTCGGTCGTGCCGATCACTGTCGACGGGGTGAAGGCTGGCGAGACGAGGACCGTGAACCTGGACTCCTACGTCCGTTCCGAACTTCGGGATCCGGCGGTCTCGGTCGTCTCCGTGCACCAGGAATCCGGTCTGGCCGCCACGGCGACCGTCGCCGGCGCGACCGTCCGCGTCACCCCGGGCGCTGCGTCGAAGGGCACGATGACGTTCAGCGTCGCCGTGAGCGACGTGGCCGACCGGACCCGCGCCGACCGGATCGCGGTCGGCCTGATCACGCTGCATGTCCTAGGCCTGCCCGACGCGCCGGGCGCCCCGGTCGTGGGGCGGACGGTCCTGAGCCACAGCGTGGACCTGTCGTGGGCGGCCCCGGCCGACAACGGCGCGCCGATCCTGTCCTACGAGGTAGACGCCGCCGGGCACCGTCAGACCTGCCCCGGCTCGCCGTGCACCATCATGGGCCTGACGAACGGGACGGCCTACAGCTTCACGGTGCGCGCGACGAACCTGGTGGGGCAAGGCCAGCCGAGCACGCCCTCGGCGCCGGCCGTGCCGAACACCGTGCCGGGCGCGGTGACCGGGTTGGCAGCCTCGCTGCCTCAGGACGGAACCCTGCACTTGACCTGGAACCCGCCGCCCGATGACGGCACTCCGGTGCAGACGTACCTCGTCACCTGGACCGGCGGCGGACGGCAGAGCGTCACGGTCTCGTCGGTCACTGCCACCGGGCTCGCCAACGACGCCCAGTACACCTTCACCGTCGTGGCCGTGAACGCCCAGGGCACCGGCCCGTCGGTGAACGTCACCGGGCAGTCGGCCGGGATCCCGAAGACTCCGGGCGCGCCGACCCTGACCTCGGTCGATTCCGCGGATGCGGCCAGCCGCGCGGTTTCGGTGTCCTGGACTCCGGTCGACCCGAACGGGCCGAGCCCGACGACGTACACGGTGACCCGGACGGGCAACGGCACGAAGACGGTCTGCACGAACGTGGCGGCGGCCGCGTGTACCGACGACGGCCTGGCCAACGACGGGACCGTGTATTCGTACACCGTCACGGCGGCCAACGCCGACGCCGGCTCGGGTTCCGGACATAGCTCGCCGCCCGGTCCTGCCGCCCAGATGGTGGCGACCGCTACGCCGGATCCGATCACCGGCGTCTCGGCCACGCCCACCGGCACCGACGGCCAGGCGCGGTTGCAGTTCGACGCACCCGCCTCGCACGGCGCGTCCTCCACGGTGCGCTGCACGTGGAGCGGCGGAAGCTGCGGAACGTGGACGATGCCCGCGAGCGGGCAGTCCCATGTGACCGAGACCGTGGACGGGCTGCCGAACGGCACGACCGTCACGCTGAACGTGAGCGACTGCAACGGGAGCCCGGGCGGTGCCTACGCGGGCAATCCCTGTGACAGCACTGTCGGGACCGACATCACGACGTACGGGCCGTTGAAGAACCTGGCGATCTCGACGTCCGCCAACGCGCAGACCGTGAACTTCACGGTCTCGGTCGACCCGAACGGCAGGCCCGCGACGGTCACCGTGCGGACGAGCAAGCAGACGCAGACCTTCAACACCGGAACCAGCGGCTGGAGTTGGAGCGGCTCGGACACGATGGGCTACAGCGCCACGGACACCATCACCGTCACGGTGTCCGATTCGGGGCGGGCGTCGCTGAATCAGAGCGCCCAGCAGAGCACCCCGGCACCGCCGCCTCCGCCCCCGTCGCCGACCGTCACCGTCACGAAGGGGACAGCGTGCGGCGGGGGCGGCGGTACCGCGTGCAAGGGCGGCAGTTGCACCGACAAGTCCTGCGCCTACGTCCACGTCCAGACCGCCAACTTCGGCGGCACCGTGAGCTGCTCCTTCAACAGCGATCACGGCAACGGGGGCTGGTTCCTCCAGACGTACGGCCCGAACGACAGCCACGACTCCATCAACTGGTACGGCTGGCCGGGCACCACGGTCACCGTGACCTGCAACGGCGTCGTCGGATCGATGCGATGGTACTGAGAGGGGAACGCAGCATGACCATGAACGAGGAAGACGCCCGGCACTTCGCCGCGGCCTTCGAGCGGATGGTGGACGCTGTCAGCGTCGCTCTGCTGGGCAAGCAGGACGTGGTCCGGCTGGCCTTGACCTGTATGGTGTCCGGCGGCCATCTGCTGCTCGAGGACCTGCCCGGCACCGGAAAGACCTCGCTGGCGCGGGCGATCGCCCGCTCGGTCGCCGGGACCAGCGCCCGGATCCAGTTCACCCCGGACCTGCTGCCCTCGGACATCACCGGAGTGCAGATCTACGACCAGCGGCAGCAGCGGTTCGAGTTCGTCCCCGGCCCGGTCTTCCACTCGATCGTGCTCGCCGACGAGATCAACCGCGCCTCGCCGAAGACCCAGTCGGCGCTGCTGGAGGTCATGGAGGAGGGGCGGGTGACCGTGGACGGCCAGACCCACGAGGTCGGCCGGCCGTTCATGGTCATCGCGACGCAGAACCCGATCGACAACGCCGGCACCTACCCTCTTCCGGAGGCGCAGATCGACAGGTTCCTGATGCGCACGGCGCTGGGCTATCCGGACCGGGACTCGCTGATGCAGGTTCTGTCGGGTGTCTCCTTGCGGGACCGCACGGAGCTGGTCCAGCCAGCGATCACCGCTCCGATGGTCGAGGAGCTCGGGCGGGTGGCCGATCACGTGATGGTCCGTGACGAAGTCCTCGGCTACGTCAGCGACATCGCCGACGTGTCCCGGGAGCACCCGAAGGTCAAGCTCGGCGTGTCGACCCGCGGCTGTCTGGCCTATGTGCGCGCCGCCAAGACCTGGGCAGCCGCGGACGGCCGGCCCTTCGTCACACCCGACGACATCCGCCGGCTCGCGGTCCCGGTACTCGGCCACCGGATCCGGCTCAGCCAGGAGGCACGGCTGAACGGCGACGACGTCGAGACCGTGATCGACGACATCTTCATCGACGTCAAGGCGCCGCTGCGGCGTGCGGTCTGACGGGGCGCAGCCGATGACGATTCTTCAGCGGGGCGCGCGAGCGCTTCGGCCGACCGGATCCGCCGCGGATGACGCGGCGGGGAACGCGCGCGGCTTCGGACCGAGGATCCCGACCTGGGTGAGGGCTCGAAGCCTCCCTCGCATCGTCGCCCGCGCCGTCACCCGAACCGTGGGTCGGGCCCCGTTGCTCGCGGCGGTGACACCGCTGGGCTGGAGCGTCGTGGTCGGCGCGGCCATGGCCTGGATCCTGGGAGCCGGCTTGCACTGGGTCGAATTCTCGGCGCTGGCGGCCTTCTGCGCGCTGGTCCTGCTCGGGAGTCTGCCGTTCGCCGTCGGCCGTACCGAGCTCGCCATCGACGTCCGGACCGAACCCCGGCGCCTGCGGATCGGACAGCCCGGCACATGTGCGGTCGGCGTCGTCAACATCGGCAAGCGCCGGTTGCTGCCGGTGGACCTGGAGATCCCGGTCGCCGGGAGACCGGGACCGCCTTTCCAGGTGCCGCGGCTCAAGCCGGGCGCCGCGCACGGCTTCGAGCCTTTCGAGATCGATGCACGCAGACGGTCCGTCATCACCGTCGGCCCGGCCACTTCGGTGCGTGGCGACCCGCTCGGCCTGGTGCGGCGTACCGTCACCTGGACTGGTGCCACCGAGATCCTGGTCCACCCGCACTACATCGAGCTGCCGGGGTTCGGGGTCGGCCGCATGCACGACCTGGAGGGCCGCACCGCGGATGCGCTGTCCCCGAGCGATCTCGCCTTCCATGCGCTGCGCGACTACGTGCCCGGGGACGACCCCCGGCACATCCACTGGCGAAGTTCGGCCCGGGCGCGGTCCCTGGGTACCGGCACCGGCCTGGTCGTGCGGCAGTATCAGGAGACACGCCGTACCCATCTGCTGGTCGTGGTCGACGGCCGGACCGCGGCTTATCGGGACGGTGAGGATTTGGAGACCGCGATCTCGGCGGCGGCGTCGCTGGCGCTGTGCGCGCTGGACAACGAGCTGGAGGCCAGCGTCGTGGTCTGCGACCGGACGGCTCCCGATGCTACGGACCGCGCGGTCCTGGACGTCTGCGCCCGGGCGCTGCCGACCGACCTCACGCTCGACGAGCTGGTCGACCGGGGCGTCCACGAGGCGCCGCACGCCACGGTGGCGGTCGTGGTGACCGGCGGGGTGCCTGACTCTGGCGAGCTGTTCCGGGCCGCGGCGCGCATTCCGCAGTCAGCACGCACCGCGCTGCTGAGGGTCGATCCGGGCGCCCGCACCGGGGCGTCCGGGAGCGTGCCGGCGGTCTTAACCATGAACACGTTGCGCGACCTGGCGTTGCTGTTCTCCGAAGGAGATCTCTGGTGACACTGTCCCCTTCTCATTTCCTGTCCTGGTCGCGGATCCGTCCGGACACCGGCTCGGCAACGGACGCGGTTTCCTCCGCGCTGCTGGCCGGACTCGCGCTTGTCGGATTCCACACCTCCTACAGCAATTGGTCCTTCCTGGTCGCGGGCCTGGTCGGCTTGGTGCTCGGGCTGCTGGCCGTGTCCGTCGTCACCCGTTTCACGCACTCGGTGTTCGTTCTGGCCACCATTCTCACGGCTGTCTACTTCCTGGTCGGCAACCACTTCGTGGCTCCCGGCCAGTCGCTGGGCGGTTATGTCCCGACTGGCTCCTCGCTGCAGGCCACAGCGCTGGCCGGTGTCGAAAGCTGGAAGCAGCTGCTGACCACGGTCTCTCCCGTCGACGGCGCCGGCAGCCTGGTGGCACCTCCGTTCATCCTCGGACTGGTGACCGGTGCGGTCACCTTGTTCCTGGCGCGCCGCACGGCATTGGCCGTCGCTCCCGCCGCGGCGCCGGTCTGCGAGCTCGGCGTCGTGATCGCTCTCGGATCGCACGTCACGGCGCTGGCCACGGCGGTGATCGTGGTGTTCGCCGGAGTGGCGCTCGGGTGGGCAGCCCAGCGCTGGAGCCGGAACCGCGGCTCGGCGGCCACCAGGACGCGCGGCACTCGGGTGGTCGCCGGGGCGTCGCTGCTGGCCGTGTCCGGATCCGTGGTCGTGGTGATCGGCCCCAGCCTGCCGGGCGGCGACGACCGGTCGCGGGCGGTGCTGCGCGACACCGTCAGCCCGCCGTTCGATATCAGCGACTACCCGAGCCCGCTCGTGGGGTTCCGGAAGTACACCAAGGACTCCCACCAGCTCTGGGACCAGACGCTGTTCACCGTCCGCGGCCTGCCGCAGGGCGTGCCGGTGCGTATCGCCACGCTCGACAGCTACGACGGATCAGTCTGGGGCGCGTCCAGCGGCGCCGGCGGGGGAGTCTTCCAGCGGGTCGGATCGCAGGTCACCCCGGCCGCTTCGGGCAGCACGCTGACCACGGTCAGCGTCACGGTCGGCCCGGCCTACGCCGCGGCGGCCGACACCGATGTGTGGCTGCCGGGCGCGGGGACGGTCAGCGACATCGGGTTCGCCGGAGGCGACGCCGACCGGCTGGCTTCGTCAGTGCGCTACAACCTCGCCACCTCGTCGGCGATCGTGCCAGGCCGCCTGCACGCCGGGGACACCGTTGTGTATCGGACCGCGGTGGACCCCGCGCCGGTGTCGAGCGCCCCGCAACCCTTCGACAGCCCGCCGGTGGACAGCGTTTCAGAATCTGTTATCGGCAGCCGCTCGGCGGTGTGGACGAAGGCCGGGACCGACGCGTGGTCCCAGCTCCAAGCCGCGGCGACGTATCTCAAGGACACCGGCGCCTACAGCGACGGCGGTCCCGGGGAGACGCAGTACCTGCCCGGGCACAGCGTCAACCGGCTCTCGGCGTTCCTGCACGGCGCACGGCCGGTCGGCGACAGCGAGCAGTACGCGGCGGCGTTCGCGCTCATCGCGCAGAGCGTCGGGATGCCAGCCCGCGTCGTCCTCGGTGCGGTCCCGGAGGCCGACGGGCCGGGGCAGGGCAAAGTGTTCGGCCGCGACGTCCAGGCATGGGTCGAGGTGCACATCGCCGGCGGCCTGTGGGTGCCGTTGTACGACAGCTCGTTCATGCCGGATCCGTCGAAGAAGCCCGACGCGCAGACGCCGCAGGACGCCCAGAACACCAGCTCGGCCGCCGTCCCGCCGCCCCGGACGGTCAAGCCGCACGACGTGGCCGCTGACCCCGGGGCCGGGGCGGTCGCGGTCGGCGGGACGCCTCGGTCGTGCACATCGGCGGCCGCTGCGGCGGCCGACCCGGCCTGCCGGATCGCTCGCGCCGGATCGTGGTGGCCCTCGCTGAGCACCGCTGCCCTGGCTGGCAGCCCCTTGCTGGCAGTCCTGGTCATCGTTATGACGATCACCGGGCTCAAAGCACGCCGCAGATTCCGGCGACGGACCCGCGGCGCGCCGGCCAATCGGATGGCGGCGGGCTGGCAGGAAGTCCTCGACCGGGCCCGCGACCTGGGCCTGATCCTGATCGGGACGACGCGGCGGGAGCAGGCCGCGTCCCTGGCGCGGCTGACGGACATCACTCTCGCGGCGGTCGACGGAGACGGTGCCCACGCCCTGGTCCGAGCGGTCGACACGGCGGTCTACGGCGCTGGCGACCCGACCGAGCAGCAGATCGCCGGGTTCTGGCTCCAGGTCGCCGAGCTCTGCGACGCGCTGCGGAAACGGTCTTCGCGACGCCGCCGGCTCCTGGCCGCGGTGAGCATCAGCACCCTGTACGCCTTCGGCGTCGCCGGGAGGAGCAGCACCCGATGAGGATCAAGCTGACGCTGGACCGTCCCGGCACCACCCCGGTCGACCTACAGATCACGGTGGACGTCAAGGCCACCATCGGCGACCTGGCCGAGTACCTGGTCCGCTCCGAGCCGGTACCGCGAGGCGCCGGCGCGCGGCCGGTGCCGGCGGCGGCGACCCTGCACGTCCTCGACGGGCCGGATCCCGGTCGGCTCGACCCCCGGACCACCGTCGGGGACAGCGGCCTGCGCTCGGGCGCGACGGTCCGGGTCGAGGGCCACGGCGGTCTGCGTCAGGGAAGTCGGGCCCGGACGACCGCCCTGGTCACCGTGGTGTCAGGACCCGACGCCGGAACCCGAATCGAGCTGCGCGGCCGCGAGGGTCTGATCGGCCGGGACGCCGCGTGCGCGGTGCGGCTCAGCGATCAGCTGGTCTCGCGGCAGCACGCGCGCGTCACCGTCGGCCGTTTCGCCGAGATCGCCGACCTGGGCTCGGCGAACGGAATCCAGATCGCCGGCGCCACGGTCGCGCGGGCGACGCTGCAGCCGGGCGACATCGTGCAGCTCGGCGACACCGAGATCACGGTCACCGTCACCCAGGCCGTCCAGGAGGTCCCGGGCGGCACGGAGGTCGGGTTCATCCGCTCGCCGCAGCTGTCGCCGCACTTCGACGGCGAGGAGTTCGCCGCACCGGAGCCGCCGCAGCGGCCGGCCCGGGCGCGGTTCCCGATCCTGCCGCTGGTGACCCCGCCCGTCGTGGGCGGCATGATGTACCTGGTCACCGGCTCGGTGGCATCGGTCGCGTTCGTCGCTCTCAGCCCTTTGATGGCGATCGGACAGGCCGTTGAGTCGATCAGGTCCGGGCGGTCGGAGTACAAGCGAGGACTGCGGGCCTTCCGCGCCGAGACGGCGGACCTGGTCGCCCGGATGGCGGCGGCCGTCAAGACTGAGACCGTCGTGCGCGGGCGGGAACACCCGCCCCTGGAGGACTGCCTGACGGCGGCGGAGCGGCGCAGCACTCTGTTGTGGTCGCGGCATCCAGGGCGCCCTGGCTTCGGCGAGATCCGGCTGGGCGTCGGGCGGTTGCCTTCGCGCGGCACGGTCGGCCTGCCCGCCGCCCGCGGCCTGCCGGCGGACTTGATGGCCGAGCTGTTCGCCGCGGTGGCGGCGTTCCGGTTCGTCGACGGGCTGCCCGTGGTCGTGCGGCTCGGCGAGGACGGCGCGCTCGGGTTGGCGGGGGAGCGCCAGGCCGTGCTCGGGGCCGCCCGCGCGGTGCTCGCGCAGGCCGTCGTGCTGCACTCCCCGGCCGAGCTCGTGGTGGCCGCCTTTGTTTCCGGAGAGAGCAGCCGGGTGTGGGATTGGCTGAAGTGGCTGCCGCACACCACATCCCCGCACAGTCCGCTCCCGCGCCGCCACCTGGTCTCCGGCACCGTCGACACGGCCGCGCTGGTGTCAGCGCTCGAAGACCTGATCCGGCGCCGCACGGAGAAGGACGAGCCGGTGCTGCCGGCGGTCCTGATCGTGGTGGAATCGGACACCGTGGCCGAGCACGCCCAGCTCGTCGACATCGCCGAGCGCGGGCGGGACGTGGGTGTATATGTGGTCTGGCTCGCCGAGGACACCCTCAGGCTGCCGGCGGCGTGCCGCACCGTGGTGCGGGTGCACCCGGCGGCGCCGGGATCCGGCGGTCCGAGCCGGGGAACGGCGGTGTTCATCACCGCTGGTGAAAAGATCGACCCGGTCGCGGTGCAGCTCCTCGACGAGCGCGGCGCATCGGCGACTGCCCGGGCCCTCGCATCGCTGACCGACATCGGGGCGCGGCTCGACGACGACAGCGACTTGCCGCCGTCGCTGTCGCTGCTGGCGGTGCCAGAACAGCCGACGAGCGTGACCCCGGAAGGGGTCGTCGAGAGCTGGCTGGCGAACCGCTCGATCGTCACCGGGCCGTACGCGCCGGCGCAACCGGTGAAGAAGGCCGGCTCGCTGCGGGCTGTGATCGGCGTGTCGGCTTCCGGTCCGCACGCGCTGGACCTGCGGGCCGACGGGCCGCACGCGCTCGTCGGCGGCACGACCGGCAGCGGCAAGAGCGAGCTGCTGCAGTCGTGGATCCTGGCGATGGCCACCGCGCACAGCCCGGAGCGGCTGACGTTCCTGCTGATGGACTACAAGGGCGGGTCGGCGCTGAGTCACTTCGAGCGGCTCCCGCACACCGTCGGCCTGGTCACCGACCTCGATGACCACCAGGCCGGCCGGGCCCTGACCTCGCTCGGCGCGGAGCTGCGGTGGCGTGAACAGGTACTGGCCGGGCACCGGGCGAAGGATCTGGTGGAGATGGAGAAGCGCGGCTCACGCGACGCGCCGCCGAGCCTGGTGATCGTGATCGACGAGTTCGCCGCCCTGATCAAGGAGCTGCCGGGCTTCGTCGACGGCATGATCGACGTCGCGCAGCGCGGTCGCTCACTGGGGGTGCACCTGATTCTGGCCACCCAGCGGCCGGCCGGCGTCATCCACGACAACCTGCGGGCCAACACCAACCTGCGGCTGGCACTCCGGACCGCGGATGTCGAGGACAGCGTCAACGTTCTGGGATCCCCGGATGCCGCGTTCTTCGACGCCGCGCGACCGGGGCGGGCAGTGTCCAAGACCGGTCCGGGGCGACTGGTCCGGTTCCAGACCGGCTATGCCGGCGGCTGGACGTCACAAGAGCCAGAGCCGCCGGACATCGTCGTGGAGGAGCTCCGAGTGGGCCCGGTCCGCAGATGGGAGGCCGAGCGCCCCGAACAGTACCGGGACGACCAGGCCACAGACCTGAACCGGCTGGTGGCGGCCATCTCCGCGGCAGGAGCGAAGGCGGCGCTGCCAACGCCGCGCAAGCCCTGGCTTCCCGCCCTGGAACCGGTTTGCAACCTGCTGGACCTGGTGGCGGACCCGGACCCGGATCCGCGGCGGGGCGAGGCGCTGGTGTTCGGCATCGCCGACCGGCCGTCGCGACAGGACCGGGTGACGGTCGCCTTCGAGCCGGACCGGCACGGCAACCTGGCAGTCGTCGGCACCGGCGGGTCCGGCAAGAGCGCGCTGTTGCGCACCCTGGCAATCGTCGCGGGGCTGGCCGGACAGAACCACCCGTGCCAGGTCTACGGGCTGGACTTCGGAGCGCGCGGACTGAGCATGCTTGAGCCGCTGCCGTATGTCGACATCATCTCCGGCGACGATCGCGAACGGCTCACCCGCCTGCTGCGGATGCTGCTGGAGACGATCGCCGATCGCGCGCGGCGGTATCCGGCCATCGACGCCGGCACCATCACGGCCTACCGCGAGCGGGCGCGCCGACCTCGGGAGCCCCGGATCCTCCTGCTGCTGGACGGCATGGCTGGCTTCCAGGCTGAGCATGCGAACAATGCCTTCGCTGTTGAGGCGCTGAACCGGATAGCCACCGAAGGCCGCCCGTTCGGCGTCCATCTGGTGCTGACCGCCGATCGGCCGCAGACGATCCCGTCGAGCCTGGCGGCCGCGATGCAGGCCAAGGTGGTGCTGCGGCTCGCCGACCAGGAGGCCTACGGGCACATCGGATTGCCGATGAACATACTGACCGCGGCTTCGCCGCCCGGCCGAGGACTCCACGACGGGATGGAGATTCAGGTCGCGGTTCTCGGACATGGCCCGGAACCAGCCGCGCAGGCCGCGGAGGTGGGGAAGATCGCCACGGCGATGACGAGTCTCGACGTGCCGCGGATTCCACCCATCCGGAGACTCCCGGAAATGGTGCCGCTGGAGGACCTACCGGCCGAAGTCCACGGCCGACCGGTGCTCGGAGTGGCCTCGGACACCCTCGAACCACTGACTTTCGACCCGGCCGGCGCGTTGCTGGTCTGTGGGCCGCCCCAGTCCGGACGCACCGGCACGGTCGGGACCCTGGCGGCCGCTTTTCACCGCTGGCGACCCGATGCTCGGCTGTACCATTTTGGTGACATCCGGTCGCCGTGGGCGCAGGCACCGATCTGGTCGGACGAGGCGTTGGACGTCGAGTCGGCCGCAGATGTCGCCAAGAACCTGCTGGAGCAGCTGGCGAAGCAGAACTTCACGCATCCCGTCGGAGTGTTCGTCGAGAACGTCGCGGACTTCGCCGGAGGCCCTGCGGACATGGCGCTGGCAGCGCTGGCTCGGCACTGCGCGGCCCAAAGGCACTTCCTCGTCATGGAAGGCGAGTCCAGCACGCTCGGCGGCGCCGCCGCCGCGCTCACGGCGGCGGCCAAATCCCGGCAGACCGGCCTGGCCCTGGCCCCGGATGCGAGCGCGTCGGACTACGTCCACTTCCGCACCACCTTTCCCCGAGGACTGTCCCGCTCGGACTTCCCGCCGGGACGAGGCCTGTACGTAGCGGCGGGGAAGACGACGGTGGTCCAGGTCGGTCGAACGCAGTGGTGAGCGGCCCGCTCCACCTCCACAAGACCCGGATCCGACCTCCAGGGCGGATCCCGAGAGATAGAAACGAGGCGACACAAGCATGTCCAACGTCGAAGGCATGGACGTCGAAGCGGGCCGCATTCTGGCCGGTCACCTGAGCGACCGAGCCCACGAGATCGACATCCTCACCAGCGCCCTCCACACGGAACTGACCAATCTCCAGTGGCTCGGCCCGGACGCCGACTCGTTCCGCCACGAATGGGACACCGACTACCAGGCCCAGCTCCGCAACATCGCCGCTATGCTCCGCGACGTCAGCGGTCGCGTAACGGCCAACGCGACACAGCAGGAGACCGCGTCGAACCACTAGTGTCCTGCACGGCTACGAGCCTGCTGCCTGACCTGAGCGGATGAACAATCGGCACGTGCGGGGATGCCTCGCGCGAGTGCCGCGCGGCCTTCAGAGCGCTGAAGACCGTCAGGTCGCGGCCCTGAGCGGCAGCAGCCGCGGGCGTTGCGCAACTGGGAGTGCTCGGATTCGCGACGGCGTCGGCAGAACCGGCCCACGCCGTCGCGATCGGGGCGTGCCTTTGGCAAGGGCTGAGCGCCCGGCGGCAGCTTCAGGGTGCGGGGCCTGTCCTGGTCGATTTGGAACCCGACAGGATTTGAGCGCCTGGTTTTGAGCGGGCACAGCCAAGGTGGTCTCGTGATCCGGCGATGCCTGGTGCGGATGCTGTCCGAAGGCCGGGGTCTGGAGCTGGCCAGGATCCGGGCGGTGGTGCTGTTGGACACGTCGAATACCCGTTCGTATCTGTTGCTTGCTGTGCGACGAGACTTCGTGCGGCGCAACCCGCAAGAGGCTGAGCTGCGGCCGTTCAAACGAAATGGTCACCGAGACTCTGCAGATCGTGTTGCGGGACGTCGTCCACGCCGCGTCTGAGCCGACCGACGCTCGTGTCGGATCCCTGTCCTGGTCGAATACTCAGATACCGGCCGTGACCTGGGTGATCGGCGCATATAGTCGGTGCTCGTGGCTGTGCGACTGCTGTACCGGATCCTGGTCCAGGTGTTGTCCTGGTTGGCGTTGTTGGCCCGGTCTTCAGCGTCGAAGGATGTCGAGATACTCGCGCTGCGTCAGGAGGTCGCGGTGTTGCGCCGGTCGAACCCGACGCCGCGGATCGGTTGGACGGACCGGGCTGTGCTGGCCGCGCTGTCCCGCCTGCTGCCCAAGGCGCTGCGTGCACACCGAATCGTGACTCCCGGCACACTCCTACGCTGGCACCGTCGTCTGCTTGCCGCGAAGTGGCGCCAGCCCAAGTCGGCGGGACGCCCGCCGATCCCGGATCACGTGGTGGCGTTGATCGTCCGGCTCGCCACCGAGAACTCCACCTGGGGGGTCGTTCGTGTCCAGGGCGAGTTGCGCCGGCTCGGACATCGCGTGGCTGCCTCCACCATCCGCAAGATCCTGCGGGCACACCGGATCCCGCCGCCGTCCCGGCGCGACGACACCTGGCGTACGTTCCTGCGCTCCCAGGCCGGAGCGATCCTGGCGATCGATTTCCTGCATGTTGACACCGTCATGCTGAAACGGCTGTATGCGGCGGTCGGTATCGAGGTCAGCAGTCGCCGGGCCTATCTGTTGGGTGTCACCGATCATCCGACCGGCGCCTGGGCCAAGCAACTGGCCCGAGAGCTGGCCTCCGCTTTACCCGGTTGATCCGTGACCGGGACGCGAAGTTCACGGAGGCCTTCGATGCGGTGTTCGCCTCCATCGGCGTCGAGATCCTGCTCACCGCGCCCCAGGCACCCAGGATGAACGCCTACGCGGAGCGGCTCATCGGCTCCATTCGCCGCGAATGCTGCGACCGGATCCTCATCATCGGCCAACGCCACCTGCAGCGGGTGCTGACGGAGTATTTCGATCACTACAACGCCGGCCGATCCCACCAAGGCCACGGCATGGCACTACGCGCACCGGACGACGACGCTGCGGTGCTCCGATTCCCCACCCAGCCCGGTCAGATCCACAGGAGACAACGCCTCGGAGGACTGCTCAACGAATACCATCCCGCAGCATGAAGACCCAGGTCAGTGCCGGTATCAGCGTTTTCGACTAGGACAACCACCGGGCAGCCTGACCCAGCCATACATCGTCCCAGGTCATAGCCCGGCAACACGAATAAGGACGCACTACTGGCAGGCACCCACAGCTCTGGCTAGTGTGTGGCGCTTGCCCTATACTTGAATCAAGTTTCGCGATCATGATTCAATCTTGGGAGGGTTGTGATGACGATCAAGGCCGGTGCGCTCATCGATCGCGCCCGTGTCACCGCGGGCCTGAGCCAGCGCGCCCTCGCGGATGCGACCGGCATTTCTCAGCCCACCCTCTCGCGCATCATCTCCGGGGATCGGCAGGTGAAGATGCCGGAGGTGGTGGCGATCGCGTGGGCGACCGGACACACGGTCGCCCAGCTCACCGGGCTTAGAACGGTGGCCGATCGGGCACAGTGCGCGGCGCGTGCGACCAACCACTCCGGCATGGACCGCATGCGCGAGGCGCTGCTGAACTTCCTGGAACTGGACGACTACCTGAACGACCTGGCCATCCCCGCCACGGTCTGACCCGGAGAGCAGAGCGTGAACACCGAAGCCGAAGGGCGCGCCGCGGCCGAGCGCTTTCGCCAGGAGCATCACCTTGGCGTGCAGCCCCTCGGTGACCTCGTGGCGGTCATCGAGCAGGCCACCGGTATCGATGTGGCGGTACTCGACGCGGGCCCGGACGAGCACGGGCTGACGATGCGCGACCCGGCGCTCGGCACCGTGTTCATCGGCGTCGCACGCACCGGCCACCCGATGCGGCAACGCAGCACGCTCGCTCACGAGCTCGCCCACGTGGTATTCGAGGACTGGACGGATAGCGACGCGGGCAACTGGGGCCAACGCAGTCCCGCGGAAATCAGGGCCGATGCGTTTGCGCGGCATCTGCTTGTGCCCGCTGCGGGTTTGCGTGAGTTCCTCGGGACCCAGACGACGGCCGAATCTACCCTGTCTGCGGTCGTGCAGCGTTTCCTGGTGTCACCGGTGATCGCCGCCATCGCGTTGCACCAGGCCGGATACATCGACGCCGTCACCAAAGAGGCATGGACGGGCCTGTCTGCGCCCCAGTTGGCCGCCCGGTTCGGATGGAGCGATCAGTATCGTGCGTTGCAAGCCGACTCCGATCAGCGGCGGGCACCGCAACGGCTGCTCGCCCGCGCGATCAGGGGTTACGTGGAGAAGGTGCTGCCCGCGCAAGCCATCGCCACCTTGCGCGGCATCACGGCGGAAGCTGCCGAAGCGGACCTGCGGGCGGCGGGCGTCGTGCCCGCTGCCCGGCCTGTCGCATGGGCCGACGTAGGCGAGTTGCCCGAAGTGCACGTGGATCTGCAAGCCCTGGACGAGGCTCTCGATGCACCGGACGACGGCAGTGATGACCTAGCGGCGAAGGAAGACGCGGGGTGAGCCACCGGCCGATTATCGACGCTGGACCAGGGCTGAATTTCCTGTCCATCAGGAAAGAACGCATCCTCATCGGCGCCTTGGGATCCCTTAGCGCCCCGGAGTGCGTGGAGAACGAGGTGCTGCGCAAGGCGCGGCAGGATGAGCGCTTCAAAGCTGCCGCAACCGTCTGGCGCAAGCTGACACCCACCTGGATGCAGATCCTCTCCGACGACCAGACACCCGAACTCGCAGCTGTTGTCCACAGGCTCGCCCAGCAACCGATGGCAGTACGCCTGACACGCTCGAAAGACCTAGGCGAGACGATGGTCATCGCGCACGCCGTAGTTGCAGCCGAGGCCGGCGAGACCGTGACCGTGCTCATCGACGACGGAGAAGGAGCGCGGACGGCCACCAGAGAGTGCGACCGGCTGAGGCGGCTACGATCCGACGGCCAGGCCGTAGGGTCGATCATTCTGGTCAGCACGCTCACCGTCCTGGAGAAGGCGGCAACCAAACATCTCATCGCGGATAGGGCCGCGATGCGCGATATATACAAACAACTGCGCGGCCTCGACGACGGCTTGCCGCCAATCGAGACGACCAATCTCCTCTCGTCTCATCTCTGGTCGCGCATCGCTCAGTCCTGAACCTGTCCTGGTCAGTAATTCGGCCACTGCCCCGGACCTGGGGTGATGGGGGCTTGACCCCGGAGATTGGACACGGGTTATGCGGCTCTGGGCAGCGTAGCCGATGTGGGGATCAAGCTGTTCTCGTAGTTGATCGGTGATTGTTGGCCGAGGTGGGAGTGGCGGCGGCGGGTGTTGTAGCGGTGAGCCCAGCCTGTGCTGGTCAGTAATTCGGCCACTGCCCCGGACCTGGGGTGATGCCGTGGGACGATCGGGTCTGTGGCTGTCGGTTTGCTGTACCGGATTTTCGTGAGCGTTCTGTCATGGCTGGCTCTGCTGGCCCGATCGCAGGCGCAAACGCCGAGATACTCGTGTTGCGCCAGGAGGTGGCGGTGCTGCGCCGCACGAATCCGAAGCCGAGGCTCGCCTGGACCGACCGTGCGATGCTCGCGGCGCTGTCCAAGCTTCTGCCCAAGGCGCTGCGCGGCCTGTCCTACACCAAAACTCGGCCACCGGGCGTGACCTGCGAAGGGGCATCTGGGAGGATCAAGCTTCGTGGCTGTCCGTCTGCTGTACCGGATCCTTGTGGCCGTGCTGGGTTGGCTGGTGTTGCTGGCCCGGTCCTCGGCATCGAAGGACGCGGAGTTACTTGTACTCCGGCATGAGGTTGCGGTGCTGCGCCGGACCAATCCTAAGCCGCGGATCGACTGGCCTGATCGGGCGCTGTTGTCTGCGCTGGCCAGGGTCCTACCGAAGCCGCTGCGGGCACACCGGCTGGTGACCCCTGGCACGTTGCTGCGGTGGCATCGCCGGCTGATCGCGAACAAGTGGCGCCAGGCCAAGCCGCCCGGCCGTCCGCCGATCCTGGACGACGTGGTGGCGCTGATCGTCCGGCTCGCGACCGAGAACCCGAGCTGGGGCACGGTGCGGATCCAGGGCGAGCTTCGCCGGCTCGGGCACCGCGTCGGCGCCTCCACGATCCGTCGAATCCTTCGTTCACGCAGGATTCCGCCACCGGATCGGCGTGATGATGCCTGGCGTACATTCCTGCGTGCCCAAGCAGAGACGATCCTGGCGATCGACTTTCTGCATGTCGATACCGTGATGCTGAAACGGCTGGACGCTGCGGTCGTCATCGAGATCGGCAGCCGCCGGGCCTATCTGCTGGGTGTCACCGATCATCCGACCGGTGCCTGGGCCACTCAGGTCGCCCGGGAACTCGCCGCGGATTTGGAGCAGGCCGGCCACCGCTTTACCCGCCTGATCCGGGACCGGGATGCGAAGTTTACTGACGCCTTCGACGCGGTGTTCGCCTCCATCGGCGTCGAGATCTTGCTGACCGCGCCACAGACACCGCGGATGAACGCCTACGCCGAGCGGCTGATCGGCTCGATCCGCCGCGAATGCTGCGACCGGCTCCTCATCGTGGGGCAGCGCCATCTGCGTCGGGTCCTGGGCGAGTACCTCGAGCACTACAACGCTGGTCGGTCCCACCAAGGCAACGGCATGGCGCTGCGCGCCCCGAACGATCGATCCAACGTGATCCCGATGCCTGTGCCTACTGACGAGATCCGCCGTCGAAAACGGCTCGGAGGCTTGATAAACGAGTATCAAACAGCAGCTTGAATCCCCAGGTCACGCCCGGTGGCCGGGTTTTGGAGTAGGACAGTGAGCGTTACGAATCCGGCTCAAACGAAAACTGCCAGGTCAGCGAGCCGACCTGGCAGTTTCTCGAACGTGCGCACGAAGGGATTCGAACCCCTAACCTTCTGATCCGTAGTCAGATGCTCTATCCGTTGAGCTACGCGCGCTTGCGACGTTGTCGATAGTACACGCCCGACGCCCTTCCTCGAAAATCGATATCGCTGGGGGGCTTTCGTGCAGGTCAGGCGGGGTGTGGGGGGTGACGGTGGGTCGTCGGGGGGTGATCGTGGGTCAGTTGATGTGCCGTTAACACGGTTGAAACGGTGGGGACTCGGGGTGTGGCGATGGTGGGGGCGCTCGGGGTGCGGGGCCGTTTTTTGTCGGGTCTTCTGGTGAGGTGCGGGATGGTCTACAAGGCTGAGTACATCTGGATTGATGGGGCGGTGCCCACGGCGGGGCTGCGGTCGAAGACGCGGGTGCTTGCTGACGGTGCTGAGCCGGGGGTGTGGGGCTTTGACGGGTCCTCGACCGGGCAGGCCGAGGGGAGTTCTTCGGATCGGGTGCTGCGGCCGGTGTTCACCTGCGCGGATCCGGTGCGGGGTGGGGCTCATGTGCTTGTTTTGTGTGAGGTGGAGGACATCGACTTCACGGCGCATGCCTCCAACACGCGGGCGGCGGCTCGGGGGGTGGCTGAGCGGTTCGCTGAGCAGGAGGCGTGGTTCGGGATTGAGCAGGAGTACACGCTCTTCCGGGGTGCGCGGCCTCTGGGGTTTCCGGAGGGTGGTGGGTTTCCGGCGCCGCAGGGTCCGTATTACTGCGGGGTCGGGGGTGGTGCGGTGTTCGGGCGGGAGTTGGTGGAGCGGCATCTGGATTACTGCCTGGCTGCCGGTCTGACCATCTCCGGGATCAATGCCGAGGTCATGCCGGGGCAGTGGGAGTTCCAGGTGGGGCCGGCGGGGCCGGTGGAGGTGGCCGACCACATGTGGGTGGCGCGCTATCTGCTGCTGCGGGTCGCTGAGGAGTTCGGGGTGTCGGTTTCGTTTGATGCCAAGCCTGCCAAGGGGGACTGGAACGGGGCCGGGGCGCATACCAACTTCTCCACCAAGGCGATGCGGGAGTCGTACGATCCGATCATCACCGCGTGCGAGGCGTTGGGGGAGGGCGACAAGCCGGCCGAGCACGTGCGCGCCTATGGCTCCGGCATCGAGGAGCGGCTCACCGGGCAGCACGAGACCGCCCCGTGGCACGAGTACAGCTACGGCGTCTCGGACCGCGGTGCCTCGGTGCGCATCCCGTGGCAGGTCGAGGTGGACAAGAAGGGCTACATCGAGGACCGGCGGCCGAACGCGAACGTCGATCCGTACGTCGTGACCCGGCTGATCGTCGACACCTGCTGCAGCGCGCTGGAGAAGGCCGGGCAGGTCTGAGGCCGAAGAGGCAAAGCGCAAAACGCGTAACGCGTAACGCGCAAACGCGCCCCCGATCCAACCACGGATCGGGGGCGCCGCCGTGTGTGCGCGCGAATCCTGACCGTGACGGGTGACTTCCAGGGCAACCCGGTCTGACTCCGGAGACAACCTCCGGGCTGTCCCCCGCGTCCCGATTATGGTTTGCGGGGAATTCAGCCACACAGGAGTCAGGGTGCCTAACTTGTCTCGGCGCGAGCTCGGGCTGCTTGGGATGGGGGCACTGGCGGTCGGCGCGCTTGGCGCCGACGCCGGGGTCACCACCGCCGAGTCCGACATGGTCGAGCGTCCGGCGCGGCTTGCCGGCCGGGTCGCGTTTCTGCAGGTCGTCGCCCATCCGGACGACGACCTCTACTTCATGAACCCGGACATCGCCGACTCGGTGCGGACCGGGGGCGAGGTGACCACCGTCGTGCTGACCGCGGCCGAGGCCGGCGGCGGGGCGTCCTTCGCGGCGGCACGGCAGCACGGCCTGCGCTCCGCCTACGCGCGCATGGCCGGGGCGGAGGACGACGCACCGTGGCGGCGCAGCGTGCTCGTCACCCGTGGGGGTGAGGCGGAGCTGTGCGAGCTGGCGGCCGACGCTCGGGTCCGGCTGGTCTTCCTCGACATCTCGATGGGCGCCTACACCGGGTCCGCCCCGGGCGACACGAACCACACCCCGCTGGCCGCCCTCTTCCACGGCACCGAGACCACCCGCCCGGTCCTGCAGCCCAGCGAGAGCGCGATCACCGGCGGCGTCTACACCCGCGACCAGCTGGTCGGCACCCTCACCGACCTGATGGACCGCTACCAGCCCACCGTCGTGCGCACCATGGACCCCGACCCGGAGCGCCGCGGCGCCGGCCCGAAGGAGCGGGCCTGGCTCACCGACTCCGGCGTCCACACGGACAACGAGGACCACACCGCGACCGCCTGGTTCACCTATGCGGCCTACGCCGACCACCGGGCCCGGCGTGGCCCCTCCGCCGTCACCCTGGACTCCTACGTCGGCTACGGAAACGCCCGCTGGCGCCACAACCTCGGCGGCTTGAGCGGCCGCGAGAAGCTGCGCCTGCTGGGCGTCTACGGCTGGGCCGACCGGCGCAAGTGCGGCGACCCTGTCGGCTGCGGCGACACCACCGTCGGCGGCGACGCGGCCCGCCCCGGCTGGTCGCAGAGCACGAACCTGCGGCACGTCGGCAGCACCGGCTGGCTCGGCACCGGGCCGGACGGACGGCTGCGGGCGTTCGCCGCGGTCGGCGGACGCGCCGTGATGTGGACGGAGACCGCACGCGGCAGCGGCCGGTTCCGGCCCGGCTCCGCCGCCAACCCCGACCCGGACACCGCCTCGTCGCTGACCCCTCATCTGGTGGTCGCAGTCGACCCCTCGCACCGTGCGCATCTCGTCGGCCTGCGCGCCACCACCGACCCCGACCGGGGCGTCTGGTCCCAGGAAGTGGTCGTCTGCAGCGAGCGCACCGACGGCAGCTTCACCCCCTGGACCGGCCTCGGCACCCCGACCGGCGCGAAGACCAGGGACTGCCAGGCTGTCGGCTGCCCGACCGCGGTGGTCGACGGCCGCGGCGTGCTCCACGTCTTCGCCCGCGATGCCGACATGTCCGTCTCCTGGCGCCACCGGGACCTGACGAAGCCGGGCGCGGGCTGGAGCGGCTGGCGCGACATAGGCGGGCACCGGGTCCGCGACGGCCTGACCGCCGCGGTCACGCCTGAGGGTGACGTCGAGCTGCACGCCGTCGGCCACGTGCTCTGGACCTGGCGCATCGATGCCTCCGGCGAGCCGCGCCCCAGCCACGCGGCCCTCCCTCCGATGGGTGACCCGCCGACGGTCCACATGGTGCGCGGCGGCGGCGCGCTGCTGGCCGCCCGCGCCGCCGACAGCGGGGTCCTGACGGTCCTGTCGCGGCCGTCCGGCGGCGGCTGGCAGCCGCCGGAGAAGGGCGTCGCGCTCGGCGGGCAGGGCGGGTTCGGCGTGGTCGCGATCCAGCCGCACGCCGGGGGCGTCTTCCTGGCCCAGCGCGGACAGCGCGGGCTGGTCGAGGTGGTCTGGCAGCCGCGGGTCGGCGCGCCCGACGGGGTCCGGCGCTGGCGCGGCGGGCCCGGGCCGATCCTGCACCCCTCGCTGACGGTGGACGCGCACGGCCGGATCGTGGTCGCGGCGATCGGGCCGGAGGGTGCGCTGTACACGGCGCGGATCGACGTCGGGAACCCGCCGCGGACGCTGCGGTGGGAGTCCTCCGTGCTGGCCTAGAACTGGCGCGACTGGCGCGACTGGCGCGACTGGCGCGACCGGCCCGACCGGCCCGACTGGCCCGACTGGCCCAGACGGGTGATCAGCCCTCGTACGACTGCAGCTCGATCAGGTTCCCCTCGGGATCCCGCAGATGCGCGGTCCGCAGCGTCGGGCCCCACTCCGGGCGGTCCGTCGGGCCCACGACCGGCGTCGCCCCGTGCCGCAGGCACAGCTCGGCGCCGGTGTCCACGTCATCGACTCGGCACACGAACATCGTGCGGTCCTGCGCCGGCGCCGCGGTCGCCGACAGGTGCGCGGTCCCGGCCAGGACGGCCATCGCCCCGCGGTCGAACAGCACCAGCGCGGCCTGGTCCTCGACGTCCCAGTTGGCGTACGGGCCCTGCGGGCCGCCCTTCATCAGCTTCGCGCCGATCAGCTCGGGCAGGACCGCCTGGTAGAAGTCGAACATCTCCGCGAAACCGGTGACCAGCAGGCGGGAGTGCAGCGCGTCCATGGCGCCTCCAAATTAGTGGGTGTTCACCCATGATGGGCTGGCGCCTATAGTCATACCATGGATGACCTGCGTGCCGCGCCGCCTTCGCTGACCGGCCTGACCACCTACCTGCTGTCGCGGACCGGCAAGATCGCGCGCGGCCGGCTGGCCGGCCGGTTCGCCGGGCGGGGCCTGCGGCTGTGGCACCACGCGGTGCTGGCGGCGCTCGCCGACTTCGGGCCGCACGTGCAGCGCGACCTCGCGGCCCGGCTGGCGATCGACCCCAGCGACATGGCCAAGATCGTGGACGAGCTGGCCGGGGCCGGGAGCGTCGAGCGGGCCCGCGACGCCGCCGACCGCCGGCGCATCACCGTCACGCTCACCGACGCCGGCCGCGCGCTGCTCGCCGAGCTGGACGCGGAGGCCGCGGGCGTTCAGGACGAGGTCCTGGGACCGCTGGACGAGGGCGAGCGCGAGCAGCTGGACGCGTTGCTGCGGAAGGTGTTCCAAGGCCTGGTCACGGAGTGAATGACCGGCCTGGTCCGATAGGGTTTCGACGGCCGTCGCGCTTCCTGGGCTTGGGGAGCGCGGCGGCTTCGTCGCGACCGCGCAGCTCATGCAGCCCACGCAGCCCCCGCACACGACACCGACGAAGCAGACCCCGCCGAACACACAATTGACCCGTCCGGGGCCGACTCGAAGAAGTCGTTCCCGAACGGGCCCGGGATCCCCGTACACCGCGACGCGGACTGCGAACGCGCCCCGGTATCCCCCGGCAGGCCGGCGCTACAGGCGGATCCCCCCGCACACCGACGCCGGCGCCACCGGCATCCACGGGCCGCGCGGCAGCTGCCGCACCCGCACCTGTTCGATGCCTCTACCCCCCGGCGAGGACCAGGTGCACTGCCCGTAGTACTCGGCGTCACCGCGGCTGGCGAAGCCGTCCTCCACCGACTGGTCCTCCCCGTCGGTCCGGATGAACTCGACCGCCCAGTTCTCCGACTCCTGAGTCGTTCGCACGGCGAGTCCTCCTGAAGTCCGCCTCGGTTACACCAACTGGTCCACATCATCGCGCCGGCCGATGGGACAATGCGGCAACCGACATTTTCTCCCGGCTCGGCTGGGAGGAAAAGGCCCCGGTCCTGCCGCGGGTGTGGGAGCGCGCCACATTCGACGTACGGGATGCACAGCGAGTGACGGGTCCGGACGGTACAGGGGCCGCCCGCCGAGGCAGGGATCGCCGAATCATGAGCAGGAAACCCAGGAGCCTGAAGCAGATCCAGGCCCAACTGTCCGAGCAGCTGCGGGCCACCGATCACTCCTGGGCGGACATCGGCCGGGAGTTCCAGCGGCGGTTCCACGTCAACGCGCGGGTCGCGCTGCGGCAGGCCCGCGGCTGGACCCAGCCGGAGGCCGCCGAGCGGTGGAACCGGCGCTGGCCGGAGGATCCGAAGACCTTCAAGAACTTCTCGTACTGGGAGGCCTGGCCCAGCTCCACCGGTTACTCGCCGTCGCTGGAGGTCCTGGACCGGATGGCCCAGCTGTACGAGTGCAGCGTCGCCGACCTGTTGTCCGACCTGGACGACTACGGCGCCAAGAAGCGGCCGGTGTTCAGCAACGTGCGCGAGCCCGGCCCGGCCGGCCTGATCGGGCCGCCCCGCCATGCCCCGCAGCCGTACGCACTTGCGGCTGCGGCCCCCGCCTCCGGGCCCGGCGCCGAGGTCCGGTTCGACCCGTACTTCGGCGCGCCGCCGGCGCCGCCGGTCCGGGACGACCTCGGTGCGAACCCCGGCGAGCTGCTGTCGTCGATGTCGGCGGCGGCGATGTCCTCGGCGGCCCAGATTAGCTCCCTGATGGAGCCGCCGGACGGCGGCAACAGCCTGTCGCGGCGCTCGGCGCTGCTGAATCTCAGCAGCCTGTTCGCGGTCGCCGCGGCCGCGCCGCTGGCCGGCGACAAGGCGCTGCCGACCCCGGCCGGCCGGGTGGACGCGGCCATGGTGGACAACACCGGGCTGATCGTCGGCGGGCTTCGCCAGCAGAACGCCGCCCTGGGCCCGTCCGCGACAGTGCAGACCGGGCTCGCGATGCGCGCCATGATGGAATCCGTGGTGAAGGACGCCCCGGCGGGGCTGACCGGCCAGGCCTGGGTCGTCTACGGCGACCTGTCGCACCTGCTCGGCTGGATGATGTTCAACATGGGCCAGGACGACGCGGCCCGGTTCTACTACGACGACGCCCGCAAGGCCGCCTACCAGGCCGACGACTACGAGCTCGCGGCGAACATCCTGGCCGCGCAGGCGCACCTGAGCATGTCCGCCGGCGACCACCAGACCGCGATCGACCACGCGCAGGCCGCCGAGGAGGCCGCCAAGCGCAGCCCCAGCCGCCGGGCCAAGGCCTACGCCGCCGACATGACGGCCCGGGTCTACGCCTCGGCGGGGCAGGGTGCGCGCAGCCTGGCGGCGCTGGAGCGGGAGCGCCGGCAGATGCAGCGCATCGACTGGGCCGAGCCGGCCGCCGAGCGCTGGGGCTTCTACGGCCCGGCGTTCTACTGGGCCCGGGAGAGCGAGTGCCACCTGCTGCTCGGGCACCCGGTGGAGGCCGCCGACGCCGGGGCGCTGGCGCAGCAGCGGTTCAACCCGGCCTACCTGCACAACAACGCGATGGCGCTGGCCCGCCGGGCCCAGGCCCAGGTGCAGTTCGGCGACGTCCCGGCGGCCTGCCGGGCGCTGGCCGAGTCGGCGCGGATGGCCACGCTGGCCGGTTCGGTGCGGCTCAGTACCGAGATGGCCAGGGCCCGCCAGCTGCTGGCGCCGTACGAGAACGAGTCGGTCGTGCAGGCGCTGGACGTCCGGCTGGACCGGTACCGCAAGCAGCGCGGCGTCGCGGACAGCGGGGTGCAGACCACGAATTCGACGGAAGAGGTCTTATAAAGCCGCATTCGCCAGCGGCGGGCGGCGGAGAAGTGCAAGCCTAGAGGGTGGGTTGCGGCGATTTGCGAGCGCGGACGCCTGAGACATCCCTCCGACTTCCCCAAGGAGCACGAAGACGATGACCGATCCGACCGGAGCGCACGCCGGGAACGACGTGGACGCGATCTTCGACGACCTGCCGTCGAACATCGACACCGACGTGTTCAGCGTCGCGCGGCTGTACGACTTCCTGCTCGGCGGCAAGCACAACTTCGCCCCCGACCGGGACTTCGGGCGGCAGCTGCTGGCCATCGAGCCGAACGGCCGCATGATCCTGCAGCAGAACCGCTACTTCCTGGCCCGGGCGATCCGGGTGATGCTGGACGACGGCGTCCGCCAGTTCCTGGACCTGGGCAGCGGGATCCCGACGCAGAACTACGTGCACGAACTCGCGCACGCCGTGGACCCGGCCGCGAAGGTCGTCTACATCGACAACGACCCGCCGGCCGTGAGCCACAGCAACTACATCCTGCGCGGCGACGACAACGCCGGCGCGGTGCTGGCCGACATGATCGACGCCGAGCGGGTGCTGGGCGACCCCACCGTCAAGTCGCTGATCGACTTCGACAAGCCGGTGGGGCTCACGGCACTGGCCGCCTGGCACTTCGTGGACGACGGCGACGACCCGGCCGGCGTGCTGGGCGCGTATCGCCGGATGCTCGCGCCGGGCAGCTACCTGGCGCTGACCCACGCCACCATCGACGGCGCCACCGGCGACCTGGTCCGCAACGTCCAGAGCCAGTACCAGGCCGTGATGAAGAACCCGTCGCCGCGCACCCGCGAGGAGATCGCAGGGTTCTTCGAAGGCTTCCGGATCCTGGACCCCGGGATCGTGAACCTGCCGGCCTGGCGTCCGGACAAGCCCGAGGACGCCGCCGGCGCGGAGAACGTCTGGTTCTACGGGGCGCTGGGCAAGCTGACCGCCGCCTGATCCGCACAGGGCGCCTGATCCGCACGAGACTCCTGACCAGGCGCTCGGCCGGGTACCTGACCCGGCGCCTGGTTCCGGTCCGGCGCGATCAGCTCCTCCAGGTCGATGTAGAACCGGCCGGACGCGCAGGGGCCGCCGAGCAGGATCCGTCTGGCGGCCTCGGTCACCAGCGCGCCTCCGAGCGCCACCCCGGAGGCGAGCTGCGGCCAGCTGCTCAGTGTGCGGCCGATCTTCGGGATGCTCGCGGCCAGCGCCGGGGAGATCCGGTCGCCGTCCACCATGGCCAGGATCAGGTCCACGCGCTCGGCGAAGGTCAGGTCCAGGCAGTCCTCGGGGGTCAGCGCGCCGAGCAGGCCGTGCAGCAGCGGCCGGTGCGGTTCGCGGTCGAAGCGCTCGACGTCCAGCAGGCCGCGGTCGTTGGCGTCCATCACCACCGGCACCCCCAGATCCCGGGCGGCCTCGCGGGCCGCGAGCTTCACCCACGGCGTGTCGCACTCCTCGACGAGCAGGTCGATCGGGCCGTGGCCGCCGAGGAAGAACTCCTTCACGGTCTCCTCGGTCAGCCCGCCGGGGAAGATCTCAATGTCCAGATACGGGTCGATCTCGAACATCTGCCGGGCGGCCAGCACGGCCTTGTTCACGCCGATCTGGTGCAGGCCGGCGCGCAGCCGGTTCAGGTTCGACACGCTCAGGGTGTCGAAGTCGGCGAGTTTGAAGGCCCCCGCCACGCCTTCCTGCGCCAGCGTCAGCGCGGCGCTGTTGCCGACCGACAGGCCGATGACGCCGATCCGCTTGTCCAGCAGCCGGCGCTGCTCGGGCCGGTCGATCTTGCCGCGGTTGCGGTCGGTGCGGACCAGGCGGAACTCCTCGCGCGGCAGGACGTGCACCAGGCGGCCGGACCACGGGTACCAGGCCCACGTGCCGTAGTCCCAGGGCTGCCCGCCTTCCAGCTGGTCCCGGCGGGCCGCGGCCAGCGCCTCGGCGTCCAGGACGCGGCCGGGGTCGCGGGCCCGGATCAGTTCTTCCAGCTGGGCTTCGATGGTGTCGGCGACTTCGCGGACGGCGCCGGTGTTCAGGAGCGCGGCCAGCGCGACCCGGTCGTCGTGCTTGGCGGGCTGGAACAGCAGCGGCTTCCAGCGGTGCGGGTCGGACGGGCCGATCGCGGTGAGGCGGCGGGGCGGGGCCTGGCCGGAGACCGGGCCGCGCACCGGGACCGGGATGGTGAATGAGGGTTCTGCTTCGGTGTGCGCGCCGAGGCTGAGCAGACCGGACAGCTCGTCCAGGCCCGCGTCCTCCAGCAGGTCGTAGCGGAACAGCAGGCGGTAGTCGTCGACCAGCGCGGTGTGCTCACCGGCGCCCTCGGCGGACCGGTGCAGCAGGATGACGACGTCCTCGGTGTACTGCTCGGCGTAGCGCCGGGTGCCGGGGACCGGGTGGAAGCCGAAGCGCGCGTGGAAGCGGTCCTGGCCGTCGGCGGTGCCGGAGGTGCCGATCATCGCGGCCGCGCCGAGCTCGTGCGCGGCGGCGATGGCCAGGGCGTTGAGGTGCAGGCCGAGGCCGAGCTTGCGGGCCCGGTGCTCGACGACCAGCCGGCTGTGTTCGAAGACCGCCTCGGGGGCCAGGCGCTCGGTGCGCAGGAGCTCGTCGTAGCGGGCGGCGCCGAGGAATTCCCTGGACTGGTAAAGGGAAGCGGTCACGGGTGTCAGGAGGCGGACATACCCCAGCGGCGGTCCGTGCACGCCGTCGCGGCCGCGCCGGGCCGCGAAGTGCCAGGCGCCGTGGTCCTGCGGCTGGGCGTCGGGCTGTGCGTCGGGGTGGTCGCCGGGGCGGTCGCCGGAACCGTCGCCGGCGTGGCTGCGGAAGGCCGGGCGGCGGCCCTGGTCGAACAGGATCCGGGCACGCAGATGCCGTATCTCCTGGAGTGCTTCGGGGGCCGCGTCCGGGTCGGCCGGGGCGCGGAAGGCGGTGAAGATCCACGGGGAGTCCATGATCGCCCACGATGGGATGGCGAACCTGGCGGAGACAAGCCCGAGATGCACCTTACGGGTGAATTGTGCGCGAAAGTCCTATGTGAGTCCGGTCCGGGCCCGTGACAATCGAGCGTGTGAACACACGCGCGGCAGTCGTCCAGGGAGTGGGCGGGTGCGTACCGCCCCGCTCCGTCGACAACAACGAACTGAGCTCACGGCTGGACACCACGGACGAGTGGATCCGGGAGCGGCTGGGCATCGCCCGGCGCCACGTCGCCGACGGGATCTCCACGGTCGACCTGGCCGTCGAGGCCGGCGCCCGGGCCCTGGAGATGGCCGGGGGCGGGTTCGGGGCGCTGGACGTGGTGCTGCTGGCGACCACGACCCCGGACCGATTATGCCCGGCGTCGGCGCCGGAGGTGGCCTCGCGGCTGGGGTACACGGGGATCGCGGCGTTCGACGTCAACGCGGTGTGCGCGGGGTTCGTGCACGCCCTGGCCACGGGGAACGCGCTGATCCGGGGGCACATGGCGGACCGGGTGCTGGTGATCGGCGCGGACGTGTTCACCACCCTGGTCGATCCCGGGGACCGGCTCACCGCCTCGATCTTCGGTGACGGTGCCGGGGCCCTGGTGCTGCGGGCCGGCTCGCCGGACGAGCCGGGTGCGGTGCGGGCCTTCGACCTGGGCAGCGACGGTTCGGCGGTGGCCGCGGTGGAGGTGCCCGGCGGCGGGGCCCGGGACCGGTTGGGGATGCCGCTGGCGAATCAGCGGCCGTATCTGGTGATGGACGGGCCGGTGGTCTTCCAGCGCGCGGTCCGCGAGATGACGGCGTCCTCGAAGCGGGTGCTGGACAAGGCGGGGTGGGACGTGGGGTCGGTGCGGCGGTTCGTCCCGCACCAGGCGAACATCCGCATCATCCACGGCGTGGCGGGGAAGCTGGGGATTGACGCGGAGCGCGTGGTGGCGAACATCGAGGACGTGGGGAACACGGTCGCGGCGTCGATCCCGCTGGCGCTGGCCGACGCGCACGACACCGGCCTGCTGGCCGCCGGGGACCGGGTGCTGATGACCTCGATCGGGGCCGGGCTGGCCTGGGGGTCGGCGGTGCTCACCTGGCCGGAGCTGCACGGGAAGGCCCGGCTGTGAGCTTTCTGCCGTACCTCGCCGATCCCGCCGGACCGACTCAGGGCCCGACTCAGGGCCCGACTCAGGGCCCGACTCAGGGCCCGACTCAGAGCTCGACTCAGAGCTCGACTCAGAGCCCGGACCTGAGCGCGGCCATCCGCTGCTCGAAGGGCACGACGTCCTCGAACTCGTCACGGCGCCGCCGGGCGGCCGCCGGGGCGCCGGCCATCAGGTCGGCCAGTTCGCTCCCCGAGCGCTCGATGCGCTCGAACAGCGCGCCCTCCCCGGCCGAGGCCCAGTCCTCGGAGGCGGCGAAGACCGCGGTCGGGACGATGAACGCGCGCAGGTAGGCGAACATCGGGCGCAACGCGTGGTCCAGCGCCAGCGAGTGCCGCGCGGTGCCGCCGGTCGCGGCTATCAGGGTCGGCTTGCCGGTGAGCGCGTCCTTGTCCAGGACGTCGAAGAACGACTTGAACAGGCCGCTGTAGCTGGCGGTGTAGATCGGGCTGACGGCGATCAGGCCGTCTGCGCCCTCCACGGCGTCCAGCGCGGCGCGCAGCTTCGCGCCCGGGAAGCCGGCCACCATCGCGCCGGCGATGTCCAGCGCGAGGTCGCGCAGCTCCAGGACCTCGACGAGCACCTGGCGCCCGCGCTCGCCGAGCCGCGCGCGGGCCGCGTCGGCGAGCCGGTCGGCCAGGATGCGCGCGGTCGAGGGCTGGCCCAGGCCGGCGGTGACGGCGACCAGGCGCAGCACGTCGCCGGCCGGGGCGGGCCGCGGCGGGCCCGGGTGGGCCAGCGCCGGGAGCAGGGCGCTGCTGCTGGTGGGGTCCGCGGGGCGGGTGGCCGGCGGAGCGGAGAAGCTGTGGCGGGCGGCGGGGGCGTAGGAGGGGGCGTCGGAGAAGGCCTGAGCGTCGCCGAAACCGGGGTCGGCGTAGGCGACGCCGTTGGTGCCGTTCGTGCCGTCGGTGTCGGTGAACCCGCTGCCGTTGGCGTATCCGGGTTCTGCGAAGCTCGGAGCCGCGAAGCCCTCGCCGTGCGCCGGGCCGTAGGCCGGCACCATCGGCGGCCGCGGCCCGAAGCTGCCCGGCACCGCGCCGAAGTCGTGCCCGTTCAGCGGCCCGGCCGGCAGCGCGCCCGGCGTCCCGCCGAACCAGGCGCTGCCGCCCGAGGGCGCGAAGTCCTCGTCGCCGAACCCGTTGTTCGCCGCCTCGTAAGCACTCACGGTGCGATGGCCTCCTTCGTGTCGAACAAAGCCGACCGCTCATCATCCCGCGTCTCGGCCGTCCCCGTGGTGCCTCCGGCGCTCCGGGCCACCAGACCCGCGTGGGTCGGGGCGTCCGGGACCTCGGCCGGCCGGCCGATCGCGAACTCCTTGCGCAGCACCGGAACCACCTTCTCGCCCAGCAGGTCGATCTGCTCCAGCACCGTCTTCAGCGGCAGGCCGGCGTGGTCCAGCAGGAACAGCTGGCGCTGGTAGTCGCCGACGTAGTCGCGGAAGGACAGCGTGCGCTCGATCACCTGCTCCGGCGTGCCCACGGTGAGCGGGGTCTCCCTCATGAACTCCTCCAGCGACGGACCGTGGCCGTACACCGGGGCGTTGTCGAAGTACGGACGGAACTCGCGCACCGCGTCCTGCGAGTTCTCGCGCATGAACACCTGGCCGCCCAAACCGACGATCGCCTGCTGCTCTGTGCCGTGCCCGTAGTGTGCGAAGCGCCGACGGTACAGCGCGACCATGCGCTGCGTGTGTTCCTTCGGCCAGAAGATGTTGTTGTGGAAGAAACCGTCCCCATAGTACGCGGCCTGCTCGGCGATCTCGGGGGAGCGGATGGAGCCGTGCCAGACGAAGGGCGCGACGCCGTCCAGCGGCCGGGGCGTGGCGGTGAAGCCCTGCAGCGGCGTGCGGAAGCGGCCGGACCAGTCGACGACGTCCTGGCTCCACAGCTGCCGCAGCAGCGCGTAGTTCTCCAGCGCCAGGTCGATGCCGTCGCGGATGTCCTTGCCGAACCACGGGTAGACCGGGCCGGTGTTGCCGCGGCCCAGGATCAGGTCCACGCGGCCCTCGGCGAGGTGCTGGAGCATCGCGTAGTCCTCGGCGATCTTCACCGGGTCGTTGGTGGTGATCAGCGTGGTCGCGGTGCTCAGCAGCAGCTTGGAGGTGCGCCCGGCGATCCAGCCGAGCAGCGTGGTCGGCGAGGAGGGGACGAACGGCGGGTTGTGGTGCTCACCGGTGGCGAACACGTCCAGGCCGGCCTGCTCGGCGTGCTCCGCGATGGCGGCCATGGCCTTGATGCGCTCGTGCTCGGTCGGCGCGCGGCCCGTCGTGGGGTCGGGCGTCACGTCTCCGACGGTGAAGACGCCGAACTGCATCTGGCTCACTGGTTCCTCCTGTAGTTGAAGGTTCAACAGTCCCTTCAACCGGATATGCGGAAATCGTATTCCCCGGAGTTAGGTTCCCCTATCCTTCAGCGCTGTCTGCTTGACCACATCCGCCACGGCAGGTAGCCCACGCAGAGCCCGATCGCGCAGCCGATCAGCGTGTCCAGCACGCGTTCCCGCAGCACGGCCCAGGAGATGTCGTGGCCGAGCTCGTTCAGCATCGTGATCAGCGGGGTCATCACGGCCGCGTAGGCGGTGTAGTTGGCCAGCTTCAGATACGGCCGCACCGCCCCGATGACGCCGATCAGCGCCACGATGCCCCAGGTCGGCAGTACGCCGATGAGCCCGCCGCCGACCAGCACCCCGATCGTCGTGCCGAGCCCGCGCTCCAGGGCGCGCATCGGGGCCGCGGCCTCGTCGCGCAGGACGACCAGCGAGACGGTCAGCGCGATCCAGTAGGTGTGCGCGCCGGGCCGGAACTGGGAGACCACTTCGGCCACGGCCATCGCCGTGCCCAGGCGGACCGCGTACTGCCAGCCGTGCCACGTCCGCAGTCCCGTCCGCCACTTCTCCACGCTGCGTTTGAACGGCCACTCCGGCCCCGGCGGCCCCTCCAACTCCCTGCGCCAAAGGGGTGAGAGCAGACGGCCGAGGGCGTGTGTGCCGAGGGTGAGGGCCGCGGCGGCCGCCATGCCCAGCGCGACGTAGAGCAGGATGTGCCCGGGCGACTCAGGGCCCGTGCCCAGATGCGCGCCGATGACGGTGAACACGGTCGCGTTCGCGGCGATCCGCGCTTCGAGCGTCCCGATGCCGCCGACCAGCGCCGCGCCGACGGCCACCGCCACGATCCAGACGCTGGCCAGGCTCCCGTGCCGGCCGACCAGTGCGCCGAGCCAGACCACCAGCGCGCCGACCGCCGCCGTGGCGCCGAGGTCGACGCACCGGGCCCGCCAGCCGCCCTCGTGTCCGGCGGCGCTGACCAACAGCGCGCCCATGACCGCGGTCAGGCCGTCGGCGAGGTGGCCGGTGGCCGCGCCGACAGTCACCGGCAGCGCCAGCGCGACGCCGGACAGGGCCAGGCGCGTGGCGTCCACCTCGATGCGCTGGAAGCGGACGAGGCGCGCGGCGTGGTCCTTGACGGCGGTCGGGTCCTTCACCTGAGCCATTGGACGTGTTCGTTTCCCCGGGCGCAAACAGGCACTAGACTCGGCGGCCGTTCCGGGAAAGATCCGATGAATCTCGATGAAGACGAATCTCGATGAATGAGGGGGTCCAGGTGCGGGTCGCCATCCACACCCGGCTGAAGCCCGAGGGCGTCACAGGGTACGAACAAGCCCACGACGACATCCCGCCGGAGATCCCGGAGCTGCTGCGGGCCGGCGGCTGCAGCTCGTGGACGATCTGGCGCAACGGCGTGGACCTGTTCCACCTCGTCGAATGCGAGGACTGGGAAGGGCTTCAGGCCTTCATGGCGGACAAGGCCGAGGATCACGCGTGGCAGGCGCGCGTCGGGGTGTTCCGGGACTTCTCGCTGGCCGGCGGGGACGAACCGCTGCCGGTGATCTTCGAACTGCCGGACCCGGCGGACCGGCCGGACCGGCCCGAACCCTCGGAGGCCTGACTCAGCATGCGGATCGTCGACGCGCACCACCACCTGTGGGATCTGACCGTCCGGGACCAGGCGTGGACCGCGGACCTGCCCGCGCTGCGCCGCAGCTTCCTGCTGTCCGACCTGGAGCCGCTGGCCGCGGCCGCCGGGGTCTCGGCGACCGTCCTGGTGCAGACCATCCACGCGGTCGACGAGACGCCGGAGATGCTGGCGCTCGCCGAGACGTCGGATCTCGTCGCCGGGGTGGTGGGCTGGACCGACGTCACCGTGCCGAACTTCGGCGAGCGGCTCAGCGAGCTGCTGTCCGGGACCGGCGGCCGCCGGCTGGTCGGCATCCGGCACCAGGTGCAGGAGCTGCCGGACGGCGGGTGGCTGACCGAGGCCGACACGCTCAGGGGTCTGCGACAGCTGGCCTCGGCCGGGCTGGCCTTCGACCTCATCGTGCGCGCGGACCAGCTCCCGGACTGCGTCGCGGTCGCGCAGGCCGTGCCGGACCTGCGGTTCGTCCTGGACCACCTGGGCAAGCCGCGGATCGCCGCCGGCGAGCGGGAGCCGTGGGCCTCGGACATCAGGGCCCTGGCAGAGCTGCCGAACGTGACGTGCAAGCTGTCCGGCATGGTCACCGAGGCCGACGTGGAGCGCTGGACGATCGCGGACCTGCGGCCGTACTCGGACCTGGTGCTGGAGGCCTTCGGGCCGGACCGCGTGATGTTCGGCAGCGACTGGCCGGTGAGCACGCTGGGCGCCGGTTACCCACAGGTTGTGGAAACGACGATGCAGCTGACCTCGGAGCTGTCGGAGGCGGAGCGGGAGGCGGTGTTCGGCGGCACCGCCACCAGGGTCTACGGGCTGGGCTAGAACGGTCTGGACGCCCCGCGCCGGTAGCCTGGCCGCGTGACCGAACGCTGGGAGACGATCGAGGCGGTCGACGCCGCGCGTGCCGCGATGGAAGCACGCCTCGGCTGGGAGCAGCCGGCGGCGTGGGGCCTGCTCACGCCGGACGGCGCCGTGGTGCGCGCGAACGTGCGCGGCGGCTACCTCCCGGGCGTGGCGGTGGCGATGGTGGTCGGGCATCGGAGCGGGAGCAGGTCGTATCCGCTGACGGCCGAGGCGATCGCGGCGGCCATCGCCATGGTCGAACCGGCTGAGGCGTGCACCGACATCCCGCACCCGAACATCGCGGTGTTGCGGTTGCTCAGCGGCGGGGATGCGGTCGTGGCCTACGTTTCCGAGGCGGGCTTCGTGGAGGATGTCGAGGGCATCGGGCACGTCGAGGAGGTTGAGGACCGGTACGTCGCCGCGCTGCTTGCCGAAATCCGCCGCGGCTTCCCCACCAGCCGATCTTCTACTCGGTCCTGAACGAGTAGTCCGCCTCGACGATCGCGCGCGATGGGAACGTCGCGGCCTCCGAGCTCGAAGCCTTCGACGACGCGATCGGCGTAACTACTTCGCCGCCCGCCGCTGCCGCGCCGCTTCGTACAGAACCACCGTGGCGGCGTTGGCCGCGTTCAGTGAACTCGCCGTTCCGCGCATGGGGATGCTCAGCACGCGGTCGCACGCCTCGCGCCAGCCGCTGCTCATGCCGACGGTCTCGTTGCCGACCACGATCAGGGTCGGTGCGCAGAAGTCGTAGTCCTCGATGTCGGTGTCGCCTTCCTCGTCGGTGCCGACGACGGTCACGCCGGTTCCGCGCAGCCAGTCCAGCACGTCGCGGTGCGACTCCGCGCGCACCGTCGGCAGGCCGAACAGGGAGCCGGTGCTGGCGCGCACGGTGCGCGGGTCGTAGACGTCGGCGGCGTGGCCGGTGACGATGACGCCGCCGGCGCCGAAGGCGTCCGCGGAGCGGATCAGGGTGCCGAGGTTGCCGGGCTGGGTGGGGCGGTCGAAGGCGACGCCGAGGAAGTCGGCGGTGATCGGGACGCGGGTCAGGTCGTCCGGGGGCATGGCCACCACGGCCAGCAGTTCCGGGGCCGCCTCCTGGTCCTTCTCGCCGAGTTCGGCGAGCATGTCGGCGGGGAGCGCGATCACCTCGGCGTCGGCGGTGGCGTCGGTGGCCGCGATGAACTCCTCGGCCCAGCGGGACAGCCGGCGGTCGTCGTCGACCAGCAGCTCCTCGATGCGCCAGCCCTGTTCGGCGGCCAGGGTGAGGGGGCGGACGCCCTGCACGAGGAAGCGGCCCGCGCGCTGGCGCTTCTGGCGGTTCGTGAGCAGGGTTTGCCATTGCTGGAACCTGGCGTTGCGGGAAGCCACCCGTTGGTGTGCGCGCATCCCGCTAGGCTACCGGCGTGTCCATGCCCGAAGATCCCTCGACCTCCGCGACACCATCCCCGACCTTCGACGAGGCCGAGCGCGTGCTCTGGGCCGACTCCGGCGCCGGCTACGAAGCCGTCTACGCCTCCATGTGCGCGAACACGATCCCCGCTCTGCTCGACGGCGCCGCGGTGGCCGCCGGCAGCGCCCTGCTGGACGTCGGCACCGGGACCGGTACCGTCGCCCGGGCCGCCGTCGCCCGCGGCGCGGCGGTGACCGCCGTCGACGCCGAGCCCTCGATGCTCGACCTGGCGCGCGGGAAGGCGCCGGAGGCGGAGTTCGTGCTGGCGATCGTGCCGGACCTGCCGTTCGAGCCGGCGACGTTCGACGCCGTGGTCGGCAACTTCGTGCTCGACCACTTCGGGCGGCCGAAGGTCGCGATGCGGGCGCTGCGGACCATCGCCAAGCCCGGCGGGCGCGTGGCGTTCACGTTGTGGCCCGCGGAGCGCTCGGCCGGGCGGAGCGTCTTCTCCCGCGCCGGAGCGGAGACCCAGGGCTGGATCCCGCGGCAGATGCCGCCGCTGGTCCTCGCCGACGACTACCCGCGGACCGAGGAAGGGCTCGCCGGGCTGTTCCGCGAGGTGGGTCTGGAGGACGTCACGACCAGCGTCATCGACTGGGACCAGCAGACGACGGCAGAGGAGTGGTGGATCTCGGTGGGGTCCGGCGTCGGGCCGTCCGGCCGGACCTACCAGGCGCAGACCCCTGAGGTCCGCGCCGCGTTCCGCGAGAACTACCTGAGGATCGCCGCCGAGATGACCGACGGGGACGGCGTCATGCGGCTGCCGTATCGGGCGTTGCTCGCGGTCGGGACCGTGGCCGAAGACAAGTGAGCACAAGGAAACACGGCGCACCCTGAGCGCACGGAGCCGGGCCGCTGTTTCGGGGCGGCTCGGTTCCGTGCTCGGAGTCCGTTCGTGGTCCGTGCTCGTAGCCGGATCGGATCAGCGCTTCTCGTTGAGCGCCCGCACCGCCTCGCCGAGGTCGGCGTTCTGATCCGGCGCGGACTCCAGCGCCCGCCGCGCGGCGGTCATCACCGGCAGGTCCAGCAGCTCGCCGGCCAGCCGCAGGTCCTTCGCGGCCATCTCGGCGGAGAAGTCGACGCCGGTGGCGAAGGCGCGGGCCACCAGCCCGCCCAGCGGACTGGCCTCCAGCACCGCGTGCGGGTCCGGCACCCCCAGCCGCTCGGCCAGCGCCAGCGCCTCGCCGACCACCGTCACCCCGGCGACGATCCCGCTGATCAGCACCAGCTTGCGCGCCGCGCCGCTGCCCGGCCCGCCGCATTCGGTGACGCTGCCGAACACCTTCAGCAGCTCGGCCGTCCGGGCCAGGTCCTCCGGCGTGCCGCCGGCCAGCACCGCCAGCGTGCCGGCCGCGGCCCGGTCCACGCTGCCCATCACCGGGGCGTCGACCATGCCGACCGAGTCCGGGATCAGATCCCTGACCAGGGCGGTGCTCTCCGGTCCGGCCGTGGACATCTCGACCAGCACCGCGTCCGGCCGCAGCGTGCCGGCGAAGGACGCGACCACCGTGGCCACCGCCTCCGGATCGGCCAGCATCGTCACCACGAACTCCGCGCCGGCCACCGCCTCGGCCGGATCGGCGGCGGCGCGCGCACCGAGCGCGACCAGCGGCTCGGCCCGGGCGGCGGTCCGGTTCCACACCGCCACGTCGTATCCGGCGCGGACCAGCCGCGCCGCCATCGGGGCGCCCATGGCCCCGAGCCCCAGGAAGGCAACCCTTGTCGTCATGACTCCCAGCCTAGGCAGGGCTCGGGGATCGTGCCTGGTCGTGCGATGCCCAGTGTCGGAGGCACCTGGCAGCGCGGAGCGTGGTTCGGACCCGCGCTGACCCGCGCTGACCCGACCCGCACCGACCCGGCTCGCACCGACCCGAGCTGCCCGGTGTCAGACGGCGCCCGGCAGCGCGGAGCCGTAGTACGGACCGCCGACGCCCGCCATGCCGGGCATGCCGGCCTGCGGGGCGGTCCCCGCGCCCTGCGGCGGGTTCCGGTTCAGCGCGTCGAAGGCCTGGTGGATGTTCTTGATCATGCCGTGCACTTCCTCGCGGGCCTTCTCCAGCGCGCCCTCGACCTGCACGCCGAAGGCCACACCGAACGCCTTGAGGAATTCCAGCTGCTGCTCCAGCGACTTCAGGCTGGAGGACAGCTGCTCGCTGCGCCGCTGGAACGCCGACTCCGCGGCGAGCAGTCCCTGCCGGTGTCCCTCGTTCACCGTGACCGCGTACTGGTTGCGGGCGTACTCCGTGACGTTGCGGACGTACTCCTCGGCGGCCCGGATCTGCTCTTCGGCCTGGCGCTGCGCCATCGCGATCGCGTTCACCGCGGCCGCGGTCACCCGCTGCTCCGGGGCGAAGGCCGAGGGGGCCGCCGGTGCCGCCGCGGCGCCGCCGTTGGCCGGGTCGCTGCCGGCGTAGGAGGTGCGCAGCTGGTTGGTCAGCTCGTCGTTGCGCTGCCGCAGCTCGGACTCGATCTGGGCGGCGGCCTGCAGTTCGGCGAGCACCCGCCGCTTGAAGCGGAGCACACCCTCCTCGTCGTAGCCGCGGTGCGTCAGGCCGGCCCGGGCGAACTCCCAGGCGTCGATCTGCTCGGCGCTGAGCCGTTCCGGACGCCGGGCTCCGGTGCCGCCGGGCGTGCCGTCGTACTCGCTGAAGCTCACGGCTGACTCTCCTCCAGGTGGATGGCCCCCGGGATCACTCCCGCTTCCTTCAAGCGGGCCGCGGCGTGCTCGCACATGCCGGCCGAACCGACGATGAAGACCTCGTGCCCCGGCCAGTTGCCGTAGGCCGCCGCGGCCTCCCCGACCAGGCCGTGCCGGCCCTCCCAGGCGTGGTCGTCGGAGACCACGGGGATCACGGTGAGCCAGGCGTGGCGCGCGGTGAGCTGTTCCAGGCGGGGCAGGTCGTACAGGTCGCTGGCGATGCGGGCGCCGTAGAAGAGGGTGACCCGGCGCCCGTGGTCGGGCGTGCGGGCCAGGTCCTCGACGATCGCGCGCAGCGGTGCCAGCCCGGTGCTGCCGGCGATCATCAGCAGGTCGGTGCCCGGGGCGGTGGAGGCCAGGGTGAGCTGGTGGCCCACCGGCGGGCCCAGGCGCAGCCGGTCGCCGACGCCCATGACGTTGACCAGCTGCCACGACACCGTCCCGATCAGCTTGATGTGCAGTTCGATCAGGCCGTCCTGGCGCGGCGGGTTGGCCGGGGTGTAGAAGCGCCAGCGCGCCGGGGCCATCGCCGTCTCCAGCGTCATGGACTGCCCGGCGACGTAGGGGTACGGCAGGCGGGTGGCGATGGTGACCCGCGCGATGTCGCGCCGGCCGCCCAGGATCTCGTGCGCCACCACCTCGGCCTCCCACCACGGCGGGGTGCTCTCGGCGGCCTCCGCGGCGGCGTCGGTCATCACCTTGGCGACGATGCCGTAGGCCTCGGTCCAGGACTCGGCGACCGCCGGCGTCCAGTCCGGGCCCAGGAACTGCTCCAGGGTGGCCAGCAGGCTGGCCCCGACCGCCGGGTAGTGGCCGGGCTCCACCGCGAACTTGCGGTGGTCCCGGCCCAGGCCCTGCAGGAACGGCACGGCCGCGTCGAGGTTGTCGACGTTGGCCACGACGGCTCCGAGGGCGGCGACCAAGCGGTCGCGCTGTGCCGCCATCGAGGGCGGGAACATCGAGCGCACCTCGGGATGGCTGAGGAACAGGTGGCCGTAGAAGAACAACGGCACCTGCTCCCCGTGCTGGGCGACCTTCGCCCAGGAGGTGCGCAGGAGGTGCGGATCCACCACGGCTACACGGCCACCACGAAGGGCTGCACGGTCGCCAGCGCCCCGGCTATCGTCTCGACGATGTCGGCCGGGACGTCGAACTCCTTCAGCGTGTCCATCAGCACCTGGCCGGTCAGCGAGTAGTCGGACTCCGAGACGCCCAGGTCGGAGTGCGCCTCGGTGAGGTACTCGGCCAGGTCGATGTCGGTGCGCGCACCGGGGCCGCCGAGCACGACCTTCAGGACCTCCGCCAGGTGCGGCTTGATGTCGTCCACCGCGACGTTCTCGAAGAAGCCGGCGAGCTGCGGCTCCTCCAGCACGCCCTCGTAGAAGCGGTCCAGGACGGCCTTGACGGCCGCCTCCCCGCCGACACGCTCCCACTGGGACTGGATCTGGCTGTCGCTCATGCTGCGGATCCTTCCGATGCCTGCAAAGTCAGGGGGTGGTGCTGCTCGGAAAACTCGCGAAGCATAGCAGGCATTTATCAAAGGACTCGAACATTCGTATTTGATCAGTCTGTGACCTTGGAGCGCCCGGAATCAACGGTCCGCGGGCGTGTGAGCGCGCTGCGACGACCGGCCTCCGCCGCTGCATACGGGCATCATGCGGGCCGCGTATGTGTCGCAAACACCTGAAACGCCGACGGCCGGGCCCGCCGCGAGGCGTGACCCGGCCGTCACAGACCGAGAAGCCAATCCTTATCGGTTCTTTGACATCTCCGTCGACATTCTCACCAACCGGTCCAGCCGCGCCTGAGTCGTCGGGTGCGTCGACAACAGGTGGTGGGCCGTGGTCTTGGCCGAGGTGACCGGGGCGAAGTAGAAGGCGTTCAGGGCGCCGGCCTTGCGCAGGTCGGTCTGCGGGATCCCGCCGCCGCCGTGCACCTTCGCCTCGACCTTCGTCAGCGCCGAGGCCAGGGCCGAGGGGTTGCCGGTGAGCTGCGCGGCGGAGCGGTCGGCGGCGAACTCGCGGTAGCGGGACAGCGAGCGCGTCAGGACCAGGGAGACGAACCAGGTGGCGGCGGCCAGGGCGATCAGGCCGATGGCCGCGACGATGATGTGCCACAGGCCGCGGGCCCGGCCGCCGATGTAGATGAAGCGCAGGCCGACGCGGGCGACCAGGCCGGCCAGGACGCCGACGAACGCGGCGACGGTCATCACCGCGGCGTCGCCGTGCTGGACGTGCGACAGCTCGTGCGCGATGACGCCTTCGAGCTCCGGCGGGTCCAGCGTGTCGAGCAGCCCGCGGGTCACGCACAGCGTCGAGTCGCCCTTGGAGCGGCCGACCGCGCAGGCGTTCGGCACCCGGGACTCGGCCACCGCGATGGCCGGCTTCTTCATCCCGGCCAGCGCGCAGAGGCGGTCGACCACGGCGTGCAGCTCCGGCTCCTCCTCGGCGGTCACGACACGGGCGCCCATGGTGCGCATCGCGATCTTGCCGGAGGTGAGCACCTGGAACGTTGCGAAGGCGACGACCACGGCGAGCCCGAGCGGCCAGGCGCGGCCCAGGAACCGGATCATCAGGAAAATGGCGCCGCCGTAGACGGCTGCCAGCAGGACCATCACCGACAGCATCCGCGCGCTGAGGTTGCGGTCGGACCGGAACCGGGCGGCGGTACGACGATCGGAGAGCGAAGAGGACACAGCGTCACCTCGACACGTATTACATCTTTAACTGGGAACGCGTGACCAGTGTCGCGCGTTCCCGACGCGCTGTCGAGAAATGCTTACAGCCTTACAGCGAATCTCAGAGCGAACGCCGGAGCGAATCTCAAGTGCGAACCTCAGGAGGGAGCGAGGGTCGCGGAGGCGATTTCTACTAGAGCGCCCTCATGCAGGAGGTCTCTTATAGGGCGCGGCAACAGGTACGCCATACCGCCTCCGGGCTGCCCGAACCATGGGATCGCGGTGCCGGTGAGCGCACGCAGAGGGTCGCGCACTCTGTAGACCCGGTACGGCCGGTCTATGTAGTCCGGAGGCAGAGACCGGTGCGGGTACCTGGTGCGGGCCGCGTAGACGGTGTTGCCCATCTGGTCGCCGAAGCGGTCCACCTCGGTGCCCGGGGTCAGGATCATGAGGCGCTGGTCGGTGTAGAGGGTGGTCGGCGGATCGCCGGCCAAAGGGGTGATCGGAGGGCCGGCGAGCATTTCGGCCAGGGGGTCGCTGGAGCGGCCGGGGAGGGCCGACGGGCCGGCGTGCTTGGGGAGCGCTCCGCGTTCGGCGGCGGCGAGCAGGAGGACGCCGGCGAAGTGGACGGCGGCCTGGACGGGGTCGTCGAAGACGCCCGCGTAGCGGCGCAGGCCGCCGTCGGCGAAGAAGACGGCCCAGCGGCCCTCGTCGGGGATCAGGCAGACGGCGCCGTCGGTCACCGTGCCGAAGGAGTAGAGGTTGGAGTCCGCGTCGAGAGAGTCGACGGCGTAGCCGAGGATGCGCTCCGCCTCCTCGACGGTGCCGATCTCCGGAGGGCGGGCCGCGCGGCGCTGGACGGTGCCGACCGCGACCATGATCGTCGACATGACGTCGATGGTGTCGTCGGTGGTGTCGATATACGGCTGCTGCGTATACGGCTGCTGCGTATAGGACTGCTGGGTATAGGGCTGCGCTATATAAGGCTGTGCAATATAGGGCTGGGACTGCCCTGTGTAGGGCGCCGGGATCGAACCCGGCCCCGATTCACCGCGATCACGCGGGGTGGACAGCCGCGGTGCCGGTTCCTGCTGCCAGTTCTCGGTCATCAGCTGCGGTCCGTCCCCCTGGTGGCAATGACTCCCTTCCCGCGAGTCTACAAGTCGGGTCTTTGGACGACCGGTCACCTTTGGGCGGGAATGGCGCCCGTGGTCTCCAGGATCAGCCGGCTGACGAGGTCGGGGTCGTCGTTCATCGGCACGTGGCCGCAGCCCGGCAGGTCCTCGAACCGGGCCTTCGGCAGCACCCGCTTGGCCCGGGCGAACTGCCGGCGCAGCAGGATCCGGTCCTTCGTGCCCCAGGCCACCGTGGTCGGAACGTCGCTCTCACCGGTGTAGCGGTAGTTCTTGGCCTCTCTGCCGACCAGCCGGAACGAGCGACCCTCGCGCAAGGCGATGGTGTCCTCCAGGGCCAGCGTCGGGTCCAGGCGGCGCGGTTTGCCGAAGATCATGCCGAACGCCAAGGCGCGGGCCGTCCCGTGGTCGGCGACATAGCGCAGCACGGGCTTCGGGGCGAAGGCCGCGGCGCGCGTCGCGCTCAGGTTCCCCAACGCCCACGCAGTCTCCCAGCGCGTGTTCCAGAACCCGGCCGGGGAGAACGCGGTGACCGAGGAGGCCAGCCCGCTGCGGGCCATTTCCAGCGCCAGGGCGCCGCCGAGGGAGTTGCCGGCGACGTGCGGCCGCTCGATCTCGAAGCCGGCGAAGGACTCGGCGATGCGCTCCATCATCAGCCCGATCATGGGGCGCTGGCCCGGGGCCAGCTTGAGCGGCGCGGACTTGCCGAAGCCGGGGATGTCGATCGCGATCACGTCGTGGTGCTCGGCGAGCCGGTCCAGGACCGGCTCCCAGGCTTGCCAGCGGTGGCCGATGCCGTGGATCAGGACCAAGGGTTCGCCGGAACCGCGGCGCGCGTAGGAGAGTTCCACGTTACTGGACGGTAGCTCCTGGTCGGGCGCTGCGGAAGGCGGCACAGCGGTCTCAGATCCAGCTCGGCCACCACATGCGGTCCAGCCACTGGTTGTAGGTGATCGTCTGCGCCGAGAGGATCGGATAGAAGTAGATGAACATCACCAGGATGTAGACGGTGATCGCCCCGGCCACGACCGCGCCCCAGACCCTTCGGTACTGGAGCGCGTCGGACCGGCCGACGATCACTCCCAGCAGGTACGCCGCCGCGAAGCACATGAAGGGGACGAAGGCGACCGCGTAGAAGGTGAAGATCGTGCGGTGCTGGTAGTTCAGCCAGAACGCCCAGGCCGCGAGCATTCCGCACAGGATCGAGCCGGCGCGCCAGTCACGGCGGAAGAGCCAGCGCCAGCAGCACCAGATCAGCGCGATGGTCGCGAACCACCACAGCGGCGGGGTGCCCAGCGCCAGGACCTGCTGGTGCTGGTTGGCCGCCAGGGGCGGACAGCCGGTGGCGCCCTGGTTGCAGTAGTAGTAGTCGGTGGGGCGGCCCATGATCAGCCAGCTCCACGGGTTCGACATGTACGCGTGCGGGGAGTCCAGGTTGACGTGGAAGTGGTACGTCTGCCAGTGGTACTCCCACCAGCTGCGCAGTGCCGAGAGCACCGGGAAGTGGATCGCGTTGTTCTGCGCCGCCCACTGCCGGTAGTTGCCGTCCTTGGTGACGAACCAGCCGGTCCAGGTGGCCGTGTAGGTGGCCAGGACCAGCACGCCGAGCACGAAGCTCTGCCAGGTGTCGCGGCGGAAGAAGCCGTACCAGTGGCGGCGGATGCCCACTGCGCGCAGGGCCGCGTGGTCCCACAGCAGCGACATCACCATGAAGCAGGGGATGATCCACAGCCCGCTCCACTTGGTGCCCAGGTCCAGGCCCAGGCAGACGGCGCCCGCGAGGCGCCAGGGGCGCCAGCCGAGCGGCGGGGCCTTCACGTCGTCCGGCAGCGGTGTCGGCGGGAAGCTTTCACGCCAGTCGACGAGTCTGGAGCGCATCTTGTCGCGGTCGATGAGGAAGCAGCCGAAGGCGGCCAGCGTCCAGAACATGACGAAGATGTCGAGCAGTGCGGTGCGGCTCATCACGAACTCGAGGCCGTCGCCGGCCAGGAGCAGACCGGCCAGGCAGCCGATGAGCGTGGAGCGGAACATGCGCCGGGCGATGCGCGCCGTCATCAGGATCGCCAGCGTGCCGCAGACCGCCGGGATGAAGCGCCACCCGAACGGGGTGAAGCCGAACAGCCACTCGCCGGCGCCGATCATCCACTTGCCGACCGGCGGGTGCACGGCGTTGCCTTGGTGGTTGGCGATCAGCGTCCGCCAGATGTGCGGGTTGGCGATGATGGCCGCGTCGTCCTTGGCCATGCCGACCGGCGGGTCGTCGTGCCAGCCGATCTCGTGGCCGAAGTGGATGGTGGCCCAGGCGTCCTTGGCGTAGTAGGTCTCGTCGAAGATGACCCACTTGGGCAGCCCCAGGTGCCAGAACCGCATGAAGCCGCCGACCAGCATGATCAGGATCGGGAAGCCCCAGGTGATCCACCGCGGCTCCTGCGCGAAGGAGGGGACCAGGCGCTCGCGGAGCGTCAGCTCGCCCTGCTCGTCGTCGCGCGGGTGCAGGTTCGGGCGCCACCAGACGCGCCCGCGCTCGCGGTGCGAACCGCTACGGCCGCGACGGCGGCCGCCGTAGTCCTCCTCGCTGTCGTCATCCGGCAGCGAGGAACGGGTCGGGGCGAGGCTCGTCACCCGGTCATCGTAGGGAGTCGTCCGGCCGTTCGGACAGGGGATCACCGTTTTTGGGCGAGGATGGTCACGTGACTGGAACAGAACCGGCCCCCGGCCTCCTCGTCCTCGCCGGCACCCCGATCGGCCGGGATGAGGATGCGCCGCCGAGGCTGGCCGAGGAGCTGGCGTCGGCGGACGTCATCGCCACCGAGGACACCCGCCGCCTCAAGCGCCTGCTCCGCGTGCTGGACATCACCCCGAAGGGCCGCCTGGTCTCCTACTTCGAGGCGAACGAGACGGCCCGCACCCCCGACCTGCTCCGCGACCTCCTCGCCGGAGCCCGCGTGGTGGTGGTGACGGACGCCGGCATGCCCTCGGTCTCCGACCCCGGCTACCGCCTGGTCGCCGCCGCGGTCGAGGCCGGAGTCCGGGTCACAGCCGTCCCGGGCCCCTCCGCGGTCCTGACCGCCCTGGCCGTCTCCGGCCTGCCAGTAGACCGCTTCTGCTTCGAAGGATTCCTCCCGCGCAAAGGCGGCGGCCGCACCTCCCGCCTGGCGGAACTTTCAGCCGAACCCCGCACGATGGTCTTCTTCGAAGCGCCGCACCGCCTGGCCGCCTCCCTCGCGGACATGGCGGCCGCCTTCGGCCCCGACCGCCCGGCAGCGGTCTGCCGCGAACTGACCAAGACCTACGAGGAGATCAAGCGCGGCCCCCTCGCCGAGTTGGCGAAGTGGGCCGACGAAGGCGAGATCCGCGGCGAGATCACCGTCGTGGTCGGCGGCGCCACCCCCGGAGCTGGCCGCGAGCTGAGCGCAACGGAGCTCGCCGACCTGGTGTTCGCGAAGGAGGAGGACGGCGGGCTGCGGCGGAAGGAGGCGATCGCGGAGGTCGCCGCCGAGGTCGGGCTGCCGAAGCGGGACGTCTTCGACGCGGTGGTGGCGGCGAAGGAGGCGGCTGAGGAGGCAGCGGAGGAGAGCTGACCGTGCGTTGATTTGTCACCGAAGCGATGCAGAGGGTTACATGTGGCCATGCGTGCCATGGCTAGTTCCGACGCGAGAGCTCACCTCTACGAGACATTCGAGCAAGTAGTGGCTGATCGCGAACCGGTGGTCGTCACCCGCTGTGGGCGCGAGTCTGTCGTGATCTTGGCGCTTGACGAGTATGAAGCCATGCTGGCCGGACTTGCTTCGGTGCCCTGCGGCGTCGAGGGCTGATTTCTCAGCCGGCCCACCTCGCCGCACCCACGACCCGCACCGGGCAAACGGGCCCATCGCACGGCCGCTCCACGTCCAGTATCTGGACCCCGTCCCAACCGCACCAGGTGAGCCCGCCGCGGCAGATACCCTAGGCCTCATGCCGTCCACCCAGCGCACCATCCTCACAGCCGTGGCGTGGCCCTACGCCAACGGCCCCCGCCACATCGGCCACGTCTCCGGCTTCGGCGTCCCCTCGGACGTCTTCAGCCGCTACCAGCGGATGGCGGGCAACCGGGTGCTGATGGTCAGCGGGACCGACGAGCACGGGACGCCGATCCTGGTCCAGGCCGACAAGGAGGGTGTCACCGCCCGCGAGCTGGCCGACCGGTACAACCGGGTCATCGCCGAGGACCTGCGGTCGCTGGGTCTGGCCTACGACCTGTTCACCCGCACCACCACGCGCAACCATTACGCGGTCGTGCAGGAGATCTTCAAGGGCCTGTACGACAACGGCTACATCTTCCCCAAGACCACGCTCGGCGCCATCAGCCCCTCGACCGGCCGGACGCTGCCCGACCGCTACATCGAGGGCACCTGTTATATCTGCGGCTACGACGGCGCGCGCGGGGACCAGTGCGACAACTGCGGCAACCAGCTGGACCCGGAGAAGCTGATCAACCCGCGCTCGCGGATCAACGGCGAGACGCCGAAGTTCATCGAGACCGAGCAGTTCTTCCTGGACCTGCCCGCCTTCGCGAGCGTCCTCGGGTCGTGGCTGCAGGAGCAGAAGTCCTGGCGTCCCAACGTCCTGAAGTTCTCCCTGAACCTGCTGGACGACCTGCAGCCCCGGGCCATCTCCCGCGACCTGGACTGGGGCGTCCCGGTCCCGCTGGAGGGCTGGGTCGACCGCCCCGACAAGAAGCTGTACGTCTGGTTCGACGCGGTCGTCGGCTACCTGAGCGCCAGCGTCGAGTGGGCCCGCCGCAGTGGCGACCCGGACGCCTGGCGCGCCTTCTGGCAGGTCGGCCCGGACGGCGAGGCGCCCGCCGCCTACTACTTCATGGGCAAGGACAACATCGTCTTCCACTCCGAGATCTGGCCGGCGATGCTGCTCGGCTACGACGGCAGGGGCGACAAGAACGGTGAGCCGGGCAGCCTCGGTGCGCTCGCCCTGCCGCACGAAGTCGTCAGCTCGGAGTTCCTCACCATGGAGGGCCGCAAGTTCTCCTCCAGCCGCGCCGTGGTCATCTACGTCCGCGACTTCCTGTCCCGCTACGACGCCGACGCGCTGCGCTACTACATCACCGCGGCCGGCCCGGAGACCCAGGACACGGACTTCACCTGGAGCGAGTTCCTGCGCCGCAACAACGACGAGCTGGTCGCCGGCTGGGGCAACCTGGTCAACCGGGCCGTGTCGATGGCGGCCAAGAACCTCGGCGAGATCCCGGCCGGCAAGGACCTCACGCCCGAGGACGAGGCGCTGCTGGCGACCTCGCGCGGGGCCTTCGCGGCGGTCGGCGACCTGCTGGACCGCTGCCGCTTCAAGGCCGCGCTGGCCGAGGCGATGCGGGTGGTGGCCGAGGCCAACAAGTACGTCTCCGACCACGAGCCGTGGAAGCTGGCCAAGACCGACCCCGAGCGCATGGCCACCGTCCTGCACGTCACCCTGCAGGTCGTCGACGACGCCAAGACCCTGCTGACGCCGTTCCTGCCGTTCTCCTCCGAAAAGGTCTTCCACCTGCTCGGCGGCGAGGGCACCTGGTCGGCGATGCCGGAGCTGCGCGAGGTCGAGGACCTGGACGGCGGACCGGGCTACCCGGTGCTCACCGGCGACTACGACCAGGCGCTGGCCCGCTGGGAGTCCACGCCGATCGAGGTCGGGCGCAAGCTGGAGCCGCCGACGCCGATCTTCAAGAAGCTGGACCCGTCGATCGTCGACGAGGAGCTGGCGCGGCTCGGCGGCGAGGCGGCTTAGGCTTAGCCTCGTGGCGGAGAACGAGGCGGGGCAGGGCGAGAAGAAGCGCAAGCGGAAGTCCCGGGAGCGGGACGAGACCCCGCCTCCGGCGCCGGAGCCCCTGCCGGCCCCGGTCGGCGACAGCCACACCCATCTGGACATGCAGGAGCCGGCGGCCGCGGACATCATCGCGGCCGCCGATGCCGTGAACGTCCGGACCCTGGTGCAGGTCGGCGTCGACGTCCCCTCGTCGCAGACCGCTGTCGAGCTGGCGGCGGAGTTCGAGCGCGTGCACGCCGCGGTCGCCCTGCACCCGAACGAGGCCCCGCGCCTCGTTCTGGGCGACCCCGACGGCTGGTCCGGCCAGGACCGCGCTCCCGGCGGCGCGGCGGCCCTGGAGGCCGCCCTGGTCGAGATCGACAAGCTGGCCGCCGACGAGCAGGTGCTCGGCATCGGTGAGACCGGCCTGGACTACTTCCGCACCGGGCCCGAGGGGGTCCAGGCGCAGCAGGACTCCTTCCGGGCCCACATCGCGATCGCCAAGCGCCATGGCAAAGCCCTGGTGATCCACGACCGCGACGCGCACGAGGACGTCCTGCGCATCCTTCTTGAAGAGGGTTCCCCCGAAACAGTGGTCTTCCACTGCTATTCGGGTGACGCCGAGATGGCACGCGTTTGCGCCGAGCGCGGCTACTACATGTCCTTCGCGGGGAACCTCACGTACAAGGCGAACCAGGCATTGCAGGAGGCATTCCAGGTGGCGCCGATCGACCGGATCCTGGTCGAGACCGACGCGCCCTTCCTGACGCCGCTCCCTTATAGAGGACGGCCGAACGCGCCCTACCTGGTTCCCTACACAGTCCGTGCGATGGCCGCATTGCGAGGCATGGACAGTGACACCGCTTTGGCTGAACTCTGTCAGGCCCTCGACAGCAACCTGCGGGATGCCTTCAAGGTCCCGGCATAGCGCCGGGGCATAGCCAGTCATATCAGTCGACCGACAGCCGACTTGGAGTGAAAGGGATGCCGCAGGACATCCACCGGACGTCTGCTGGCGGCGCGGCGGGGTTGCCGCTAGTGTCGCCTCGGCAGCCGGATCGACGCGATGTGAAGAACGGGTCTTCGAAGGAGCCCGGGCGTCGTAGCCGGACACGGCGAGGTCTGGATCAGCGTGAGCAGTAGACGTTCCGCTAGTCGGCACAGCGAGGGTTCCAAGGTCAAGGTCCGCGCCGTACAGGGCACGGTCCTGCTGGGGCTCGTCGGCGCTGCCGGCGCCTACGTCGGCTTCGAGAAGACCGTCCATTTGACCGTGGACGGCCAGGAACGCACCATCCACACGTTCGACGGCAAGGTCGCCGACGTCCTCAAGGCGCAGGGCATCGTCACCGACGCCCACGACCAGGTGGCCCCGGCCCCCGGCGACACGCTGGTGGACGGCGAGCAGATCTCGGTCCGCTACGGCCGCCAGCTCGACGTCACCGTGGACGGCAAGGACCAGCAGATCTGGTCCACCGCGACCACCGTGTCCGAGGCGCTGGGCGACATGGGTGTGCGCGGCGGCGCGAACCCGTACCTGTCGGTCAACCGCGACCAGGCGATCGGCCGCCAGGGCCTGGCCTTCCAGGTCCGGACCGAGCGGCACGTCAACATCCTCGTCGACGGGCGCTCGATCCCGGTGGACACCACCGCGCAGACCGTGGCGCAGGCGATGGCCCAGGCCAACGTGACGCTGTCCGGCCAGGACACCGCGAGCCCGGACCCGGCCTCCTTCCCCGCCGACGGCGAGAACATCACCGTCGAGCGCGTCACCGGGACCCAGGAGACCAAGCAGGTCCCGATCGACTTCTCCACGACCGAGCAGTCCGACCCGAGCTCCTACGTGGGGTCGCGGACCACGCTCACCGAGGGCGTGCCGGGCGTGCAGCAGGTGGTGTACGCCTACCTGACCGTCAACGGCGTGAAGCAGGCGCCGAAGATCGTCAGCAAGACGATCACCAAGGCGCCGGTGAACGCGGTGGTGAAGGTCGGCACCAAGGCGGTCCCGAACACCGTGGCCGGTGCGGACAACCTGAACTGGGCCGGCGTCGCGGAGTGCGAGTCCGGCGGGAACCCCAAGTCGGTCGGCGGCGGCGGACTGTACTTCGGCCTCTACCAGTTCTCGGTGTCGACCTGGGCCGCGATGGGCGGCTCCGGACTGCCGTCGAACGCCACCCCGGCGGAGCAGACCTACCGCGCCAAGCTGCTGTACGTGCGCTCCGGCGCGGGCCAGTGGCCGGTGTGCGGGCGGAACCTGTTCACGTGACGCGGGCCTGACAAAGGCAGAGCTTCGTGATGCGGCGCGGTACCCGGCCAGAGCCGGGGTGCCGCGCCGCACCGCTGTTCCCGCCTGGAGGACGGCTGGCGGGGCCGCGCGGCATACGATGGCTGGCGATGTCCGAAACTCCGCACTCCCCGCCACCCTCGGCCGCCCCCGACCGGCTGCCGGCCCGCCTGCTGGGCCCGGCCGAAGTCCGCCGGCTCGCCGACCGGCTCGGCGTCTCGCCGACCAAGAAGCTGGGGCAGAACTTCGTCATCGACCCGAACACCATCCGGCGGATCGTGCGGGCCGGCGACGTCACCGCCGACGACGTGGTGGTCGAGGTCGGCCCCGGGCTGGGCTCGCTGACCCTGGGCCTGCTGGACGTCGCCCGCCGGGTGGTCGCCGTCGAGATCGACTCCACCCTGGCCGCCGCGCTGCCGGACACCCTGGCCGAGTTCGCGCCGGGCATCGCCGCCGGGGACGTGGAGTTCGAGCTCGTGCACGCCGACGCGCTGCGGATCGCCGAGCTGCCGGGCCCGCCGCCGACCGCGCTGGTCGCGAACCTGCCCTACAACGTCGCGGTCCCGGTGCTGCTGCACATGCTGGAGCGCTTCCCGAGCATCGAACGCACCCTGATCATGGTCCAGTCCGAGGTCGCCGACCGGCTGGCCGCCGAGCCCGGCGGCCGGGTCTACGGCGTGCCGTCGGTCAAGGCCCGCTGGTACGCGGACGTGAAGCGGGCCGGCGCGATCGGCCGCAGCGTCTTCTGGCCGGCGCCGAACGTCGACTCCGGTCTGGTGCGCCTGGACCGGCGCGCGGTCCCGCCCACAACCGTTGCCGACCGCCGCGACGTCTTCACTGCTGTGGACGCTGCATTCGCACAACGCCGCAAGACCCTGCGTTCGGCCCTGAGCGGCTGGGCCGGCTCCCCGGCCGCCGCCGAGGGCGCGCTGACCGCCGCCGGCATCGACCCCGGCGCGCGCGGCGAGACGCTGACCGTCGAGGAGTTCGCACGTCTGGCGGAGCACCGGCCGCCGCGGGAGCCGGCATGACCGCCGCCGCCTTCGACCCCGACGACGACACCCCGCGCCCCGGCGCCACCGAGTCGGTCACCGTCCGGGTGCCGGCGAAGGTCAACCTCGTGCTCTCGGTCGGCCCGCTGCGCGCCGACGGCTACCACGACCTGGCGACGGTCTTCCACGCCGTCGGACTGTTCGACGAGGTCACCGCCAGCACCGCCGACACCCTCGCGCTCACCTGCGAGGGCGAGGGCCAGGTGGACGTGCCGCTGGACGACACCAACCTGGCCTGGCGCGCCGCCGAACTCCTGGCGCGCACCGCGGGCCGCAGCCCGGCCGTGCGCCTGCACCTCTCCAAGGGCATCCCGGTCGCCGGCGGCATGGCCGGCGGCTCGGCCGACGCCGCGGGCGCGCTGGTGGCCTGTGACGCGCTGTGGGGCACCGGCCTGTCCCGCGACGACCTCCACGCGCTCGCCGCGCAGCTCGGCAGCGACGTCCCCTTCGCGCTCCACGGCGGCACCGCCATGGGCACCGGCCGCGGCGAGCAGATCACCCCGGTGCTGGCCCGCGGCGAGTTCCACTGGGTGTTCGCCTTCGCGCACGAGGGTTTGTCGACCCCGGCGGTCTTCCGCGAGCTGGACCGGCTGCGCGAGGAGGCCGGGGAGCAGGCGGCCGCGCCGGGCGTGGACGAGGAACTGCTGCGCGCGCTGCGGGCCGGAGACTCAACGCTGCTCGGCGCGGCTTTGCGCAACGATCTGACCCGGCCGGCCACCTCCCTGCGTCCCGGCCTGCGCGCGACCCTGCAGGCCGGACAGGATGCCGGCGCGATCGGCACCCTGCTCTCCGGATCCGGCCCGACCTGCGCGTTCCTCGCCGCGGACGCGGTCGCCGCGGCGCGGGTCGCGGCGGCGCTGGAAGCGGCGCCGTCGGTGCGCGCGGTACGCCGGGCTCTGGGCCCGGCCGCGGGTGCCCACGTGCTGTGAGGACGGCGAACGTCCCGGCACTGCCACCCAACCCGATAGTCGACCGTTACGATTTCCCCTCAGAAGGGGGACCCATGGAAGCGCTCAAGCCCGAAGACCCGGCTCGCGTCGGGCCGTACACACCGCTGGCGCGGATCGGCGCGGGCGGCATGGGACGGGTGTACCTGGCCCGGTCGCGCGGCGGCCGGCCGGTGGCGGTGAAGGTGATCCGCGCCGAGTACACCGAGGACGAGCGCTTCCGCATCCGCTTCCGGCGCGAGGTGCAGGCGGCGCGGACCGTGGACGGGCTCTACACCGCCCCGCTGCTGGACGCCGGCCCGGATGACGCCGAGCCCTGGCTCGCCACCGCCTACATACCCGGCCCCTCGCTCCAGCGCGCCGTACACGACCACGGACCGCTGCCGGAGCGCTCGGCACGGATCCTGGGCGCCGGGATCGCCGAGGCGCTGGGCGCGATCCACGGCGCGGGACTGATCCACCGCGACCTGAAGCCCTCGAACGTCATCTGCGGCCCCGACGGGCCCCGCGTCATCGACTTCGGCATCAGCGCCTCCGAGGGCGGGACCTCGCTGACCACGACCGGCATCGTCGTCGGCTCGCCCCGGTACTCCAGCCCCGAGCAGTGCCGCGCCGATCCGCAGCTGTTGCCCGCCTCCGACGTCTTCGCGCTCGGCGGCGTCCTGGTCTACGCGACCACCGGCGTGCCGCCGTTCGGCGACGGGCCGGACCACGTCCAGCTGTACCTCGTGGTGCACGAGTCCCCGGACCTCACCGGGGTGCCGATGGCGCTGCGGCCGGTGGTCGCGGCGTGCCTGGAGAAGGACCCGGCCAACCGGCCGACCACCGACCAGCTGCTCGACATCCTGCTGCCGCCGGAGGAAGCCGGAGCCCTGGGCGCCGACGACTGGCTGCCCGAGGCCGTGCACCGCGACATGCGCCAGTACTCCGCCGCGCCGGTCGCCGGGGCCGAGGAGGCCACGCCGACGCACGCCGGGCTGGCCGGGCTGGCCGACGATCCGGTGCCCACGCCGGCGCCCCGCGACCCGGACGCCACGTCCGCCGGCGTCGGCGACGTCAGTCTCACCGGCGGTGCCAGCGCGATCGGGACGACCGCGGCGCCCTCGGCGCCCTCGGCGTCCGGCCCCGACCGGCCGCACGCGGGCCGCCGCAGAGTGCTGGCCGGGCTCGCCGGCGCCGTGGCGGTGGCGGCCTCCGGCGGCGGCGCCTGGTACGCCGCGACGCGGAACGCCGACAAGAAGTCGGCCACGCAGAACGCCGGGGCCACGTATCCCACCGGGACGCCGCCGAAGGACGCCGCGACCTCTTCCCCCTCGACCGGCCCGACGACGAGCACGTCGTCGACCCCGTCGCCGTCTCCCACCCCGACCCCGTCGCACACCCTCGGCAAATGGGGCGAGGACTGGAGCACGCCGGTCGACCTGGGAGGCGCCGCCGGGGGAGCAGTGGTCCGGGCCGGCAAGCTGATCAGCATCTACACGGCCACCAGCGTCAACCCGAACTCGCCGCAGGACCTGATCGCCATCGACACCACCACCGGCGCCAAGGCCTTCGCGCCGGTGTCGATCCCGGACGTCGGCAACGTCGGCGGGGCGAGCATCGCCGCCGACGACAACTACGTCTACACCTACGGCGACGGCACCGTTTACGCGTGGAATCTGAAGGACGGCTCGGCGGCCTGGAACGCCAAGACCGGGCTGCAGGCCACGACGTCCACCAACAACATGCCGCAGTGCGGCGTGCTGGGGCTGGTCGGCGGCGTCCTGATCGTCGGCGCCGCCAGCTTCGACCCCAGCTTCCCGCCCTGCCTGGCCGGATTCGACCTCACGAACCGGGCCACGCTCTGGAGCATGAAGGCGAGCGACCTGCAGGCGGTGGCGTCGCCGCCGACCGGCCTGGCCCTGGACCAGACCAGTGTCGCGCTGACGGTGCCGAAGACCGGGAACCTCATCTACGTCACGCTGTGCGACCAGAACTCGCTGCGGATCCTGCGGGCCCTGGAAGTGCAGAAGGGCAAGGAGGTCTGGCACATCCCGTTCCAGGCCTACAGCGACAACGGCGCCGGGACCGTAGCCCCGACCGTGAGCGGCAACGCCCAGCACGTCTACCTCACCGACATGCACAGCGGCTCGGTCCACGCCTACGACACGGCCGGGAAGTGGATGTGGACCTACCCGGCGGTCGGGAAGACGCCGCCGACCAGCGACAAGCGCTTCACCGGCCAGGTGCTCGAGTCCGGCGACACCGCCTTCGCCACCGACTCGAACAGCTTGTACGGCCTGCAGGTGAGCAGCAAGGAGAAGGCCGGCTCCGCGGTCTGGGCGAATCCGAGGACGTTCAACGGCATCGCCAACATCCCCGCGCTGGTCGGCGACAAGGTCTGGGTCGAGGTGCACACCCCGACCGACCAGACCGCGCTGGCGATGGCGGTGGTGGACACCGCCGACGGGTCGCTGGTGCACTCCTACCCGATGCCCTCGGGCCCGAACGCCAGCAGCGCCGACCTGCTGGTGCCCGATCCCGCCGGCGGCGCGGTCTACATCCTGACCGCCAGCGGCGCGGTACTCGGGTTTCGCCGGGACCAATGAGCACCTGGATGAGTAGCCGTACTCACGATCGGTGAAGTCGGCCGGGCGCATCATCGAAGCATGAGTACGCCACTGGCAAACCGGAACACGGCCGCGTACTACTTCCAGGCGGTCGCCTCGTTCATCGTGTCCGCCGGCGCGACCGTCGTCGGCATCGCCTACCTCCCGGTCAACGCCTGGGAGCGGGCTTTCCTGGGCCTGGGCCTGCTGTACACGATCACGTCGGCGATCACCCTGGCGAAAGTGGTGCGCGACAAGCAGGAGGAGGAACAGATCGTCGGCCGGGTGGACAAGGCGCGGCTGGACAAGCTGCTCAGCGAGCACGACCCGTACCGGGTGGACGTGCCGTAACTGCCCGTAACTGTCCGGAAAGGCAAGAATCCGGCAAAGGATTCATTGCCGGGACTTCTCCACTTCATGATCGCAGACTATTGATAACAGCGCGGCACTCCGACCGGGGTGCCGCGCAGTCTGTGTGCCTAGGAGGAGATCACGTGTCCGGCAAGCACCATCATCCCCTGAGCAGAATCACCAGCCGCAGCACCCTGCGCCGGGCGGCCGCCACCGCGGCCGGCGCCGCGCTCACGGTGGCCGGCCTGGCGGTCGCGGCCCAACCGGCCCACGCCGCCGGCGGCGTCCCCAAGTACGACCACGTCGTCCTCGTGATGGAGGAGAACCACTCGTACGGCGAGATCATCGGCGACACCGCCGACGCCCCGTACATCAACAACACCCTGGCCGCCGGCGGCGCGCTGTTCACCCAGTCCTTCGCGATCGAGCACCCCTCGGAGCCGAACTACCTGGACCTGTTCTCCGGCACGAACCAGGGCATCACCGGGGACCAGTGCCCGGTGGCGATCGACAAGCCGAACGAGGGTGCTCAGCTGCTGGCCGCCGGGGACACCTGGGACAGCTACTCCGAGGGGCTGCCCTCGACCGGTTCGACCGCCTGCACCTCGGGCAACTACGCGAGCAAGCACAACCCCTGGGTGAACTTCCAGGAGGCCCCGAGCACCTCGGCCAACCACATCCCGGCCAGCTCGAACCAGCCGTTCACGAACTTCCCGTCCTCGGCGAACTTCGCCTCGCTGCCGACGGTGTCCTGGGTGATCCCGAACCTCCAGGACGACATGCACGACGGCACCATCGCCCAGGGCGACACCTTCCTGCACAGCAACCTCGACGCGTACGCGCAGTGGGCGAAGACGCACAACAGCCTGCTGATCGTCACCTGGGACGAGGACGACTCCTCGCAGTCGAACCAGATCCCGACGATCTTCTACGGCGCGGGCGTGAAGACCGGCCAGTACAGCGAGACGATCAACCACTACAGCGTGCTGCGGACGATCGAGGACATGTACGGCCTGCCGTACGCGGGGAACGCCTCGTCGGCCACGCCGATCACGGACGTGTTCAGCACGAGCCCGACCGAGACTGTTTCGGTCACCAACCCGGGTTCCCAGTCGGGCACGGTCGGCACTGCGATTTCGACGTTGCAGGTCTCTGCGTCGGATTCGGCGGGTAAGGCGCTGACGTTCTCGGCGACGGGTCTTCCGGCCGGTCTGTCGATCAGTTCTTCCGGTGCCATCACCGGTACTCCGACGACGGCGGGCACCTCGAACGTGACGGTGACGGCATCGTCCGGCACGGCCTCGGGCAGCGCGCAGTTCACGTGGACCGTGAGCTCGCAGCCGACCGAGACTGTTTCGGTGACCAACCCGGGTTCTCAGTCGGGGACGGTCGGGACGGCGATTTCGACGTTGCAGGTCGCTGCGTCGGATTCGACGGGTAAGGCGCTGACGTTCTCGGCGACGGGTCTTCCGGCCGGTTTGTCGATCAGCTCGTCCGGTGCCATCACCGGTACTCCGACGACCGCCGGCACCTCGAACGTGACCGTGACCGCGTCCTCGGGCACCGCCTCGGGCAGTGCGCAGTTCACGTGGACCGTGGCCTCGTCCGGTGGCGGCGGCTGCACCGCGGCGCAGCTCCTGGGCAACCCCGGCTTCGAGACCGGCTCGGCGTCCCCGTGGACCGCGACCTCCGGCGTCATCAACAGCGACCTGGGCTCGGAGCCCTCGCACTCGGGCAACTACGACGCCTGGCTCGACGGCTACGGCAGCCGGCACACCGACACCCTGGCGCAGAAGGCGTCGATCCCCGCGACCTGCAAGACCGCGACCTACTCCTTCTGGCTCCACATCGACACGGCCAACACCTCCGGCGCGGCCCAGGACAAGCTGGCGCTCCAGGTGCTGAACTCCTCCGGCACGGTGCTGAGCACGCTGCACACGTTCTCGAACCTGGACGCCAACAACGGCTACTCGCAGTTCTCGTACAACCTGAGCCCCTACATCGGGCAGAGCATCTCGCTGAAGTTCACCGGGACCGAGACGGGGAACGGGCAGACGTCGTTCGTCAACGACGACAACGCGCTGAACGTGAACTAAGGCCCTGGCGGGATCGGCAAAACCAGTAAGAGACACGGCATCTCAAGGCGGCGGCGGGCTCCGGCTCGTCGCCGCCGGCCGGTATCGCTGCGGCACCTCACGATCCCGCCGAACCCTCCCCCCGCGCCGGCACCGGATCGGGCACCGCCACCTCGTCGTTCGCGAACCGCGAAGCCCACCGCCGGCCGTCGGCGAACTTCAGGATCGGGATGTGCCGGACCTCCAGCGCCAGCAGCACCAGGGCGGTGCCGCCGGTGGCCAGGATCAGGCGGCCGAAGCCGCAGGCGGCGCCGATCGCGGCGGCGGCGAAGATGGTGGCCGCGGTGGTCACGCCCTTGACCGTGTCGATCAGGTGCCAGCGGCTGGACATGGTCAGGTTCGGGCGGAAGACCACGCCGGCGCCGATGAAGCCGACGCCGGTGATGACGCCGGCCAGCGCGTTCGGGGCGTTGCCGTCCTTGGCCAGGACCGCGATGATCGCGCTGCCCACGCCGATCAGCGAGAAGGTGCGGTCGCCGGCCGGCGAGCCGCGCAGGTCGCGCTCGAAGCCGAGCAGGTAGGTCAGCACGAACGCCAGCGACAGGCGTCCCAGCTGGCTCAGGCTGTCCAGGTGCAGGTGCACGTCAGTGCCCTGCTGAACCGGCCGCGCCGTCGTGACTAACCCCGTGTCCGGCCACGTATCCGTGCCCCTCGGCCTTGCTCAGCATCGGCGCCAGCTCGGTCAGTGTCGCGTTCAACTGGTCGATCTCCTCGTCCGTGTTCGCCGCGGTCACCTGGATCCGGAAGCCGGCCTGGTCCCGCGGCACCAGCGGGTATGCCGCCAGTGTGACGTAGATGCCCCGTTCCCAGAGGATCGAGGCGATCTCGTCGATGTCGGAGGGCTCGCGGGCCGGCAGCTCGATGATGGGGAAGCCGCTGCGGTTCGGCGTGTAGAGCCCGAGCTTGCGGACGTGGTCGATGACCCGCGCCGTCTTGTGCCACAGCCCGCCGCGGATCACCTCGCCGCGCTCTCGGTTCACCTTCAGCCCGGCCAGGACCGTGGCCAGCGACGCGGTGGGCGAGGGGCCCGAGTACAGGTACGGCGCCGCCGCGAACTTCAGGTACTCCTTCATCTGCGTGGGCAGCGCCAGGAAGGCCATCAGCGAGGAGTACGCCTTCGAGAACCCGCCGACCAGCACCAGCCCCTCGTACGACTCCCCGAGGTGCCGCACGATGCTGTTCCCCAGCGCCCCGTACGGCGAGGTCTCTGCCGACGACCGCTCGCCGATCACGCCGAACCCGTGCGCGTCGTCCACGTACAGCAGCGCGCCCTCGGCCCGGCAGATGTCCGCGATCGCCGCCAGCCCCGGCTCGTTGCCGGTCATGCTGTTGATGCCGTCCATGCACACCAGGCGCGGCAGGTCCTTCGGCGCCTTGCGCAGCGCCACGGCCAGGCCGCCGAGGTCGGTGGCGCGCCAGCGGTGCAGCGTCGCGCCGTTGCCGCGGGCCACCGAGCTGCCGTCGTAGATGGTGCGGTGCGCCTGCGCCTCGCAGAACACCGTGCCCTTGCCGGCCAGGACCGGGATCACCGTCATGTGGATGTGCGTGATGGTCGGCAGCACCAGCGTGTCAGGGGCCTGTAACAGGTCGGTGAGCTGCTCCTCGATCTCCAGGTACGGCTTGGGGTTGCCCAGCAGCCGCGACCAGCTCGGGTGCGTGCCCCACTTCGCGATCAGCTCCGCCGGGGCGGCCATGATCTCCGGATCGACGTCGAAGCCGAGGTAGTTGCAGGAGGCGAAGTCGGACAGCCACTCGTCGCCGATGCGGATCCGCCGGGGTTCGGCGCGGTCCTGCTCCTCGATCACGGCGTCGTAGAACCGCGTGGTGTCCTTCAACCGGGCCAGCTCGGCCCACACTTCGTGCCGCGCCATCAGTTCTCTCCCATCTCTATGGCGGCCCGCACACCGGACGTCTCCGCCAGCGGCACCGCCGGCGAGTAGAAGAAGCCCTGTGCGTAGGCACACCCCATGTCGCGCAGCAGGTCCCGCTGCGCGATGGTCTCGACCCCCTCGGCCACCACCGCGAGGTCCATGGTCGCGGCCACATGGACGATCCCCCGGAGGAGCCGTTCATGATCCTTCTTGTCCGCGATCCGGTCGACGAACGACTTGTCGGCCTTGATCACGTCGAACTTCAGGTCCCGCAGATACCCGATCGAGGAATAGCCGGTCCCGAAGTCGTCGATGGCGATGCGCACCCCGAGCATGGCCAGCCGTTGCAGGTCGGCCAGGGCGTCGGCGGTGGCCTCGTGCAGGAAGACGTTCTCGGTGATCTCCACGGTCAGCCGGTCCGCCGGCAGGTCCGCCGCGCGCAGCGCCGAGCGCACCGTGTCGACGAACCCGCCGCCGCTGAACTGGTGCGGGGAGACGTTCACGGCCACGTACCCGAACCCGGCCGCGGCGGCGTCGGCGGTCGCGCGCCGCAGGATCCACGCGCCGATCGGGGTGATCTGCCCGGTCTCCTCGGCCACCGGCACGAAGTTCCCCGGCGCCAGCAGCCCCAGCTTGGGGTGCCGCCAGCGCACCAGCGCCTCGAACCCGGCCACCCGCGGCGGGCCCTGGAGCTCCACGATCGGCTGGTAGTGCAGTTCGAACTCGCCGACGGCCAGCGCCCGGTCCAGGCCGGTGCGCAGCGCCAGGCGCTGGAGCGCGGCGTCGTACAGGCTGGGCTCGAACAGCCGCCACGTGCCCTTGCCGTCCGCCTTGGCCGCGTACAGCGCCAGGTCCGCGTTGCGGAACAGCACCTCCTCGGTGCCGCCGGCGCCGCCCGGGCTGGTCGCCACCCCGATGCTGGCCCGGACCGGCACCGGCGCCCCGGACAGCCGGAACGGCTCGGCCAGCACCCCGATCAGCCGCTCGGCCAGGGCCACCGCCGCGCTCTCCGAGGCGCCGTCGGACAGCAGCACCGCGAACTCGTCGCCGCCCAGGCGCACCGGCAGGTCGCCGGGCCGGACCGCCCCGGCTATCCGCGAGGCCGCGGCCACCAGCAGCTCGTCACCCACCTTGTGGCCCTGGGTGTCGTTGACCTCTTTGAAGTTGTCCAGGTCGATGAGCAGCATCGCGGCCACGCCGCCGCAGTCCTGGGCCCGGGCTAGGGCGCGCTCGGCCCGGTCCTGGAAGCGCAGCCGGTTGCCCAGGCCCGTGAGCGAGTCCCGGTAGGCGCGGTACTTCAGCTCGCGCAGCATGGCCCGGGTGTGCGCGCGGTTGTCCAGCTCCCGGGTCTGCCGGCCGGCCAGGTAGAGCCGCAGCAGGACCAGCAGGAACATCACCGCCGAGGTCACGGCGATGACCGGGCCGTCGCGCAGCTCCACCTCCAGCGACTCGATCATCAGCACGCTCGGCGCGACCAGGGCCGCGATCGCCAGCGGGAGCACCCGCGCGCGGTCCGCGCCGCGCCGGCCGCGGGCCACCGGTTCGGTGAGCTCGGTCATCGACGGCGAGAGCGCGGCCGCGCCCCACGCCACGTAGAAGATCACCCAGCCCAGGTCGGCGGGGGTGCCGACATGCCAGACGCCGTACAGCCGGACCAGCGCGTAGGCCACGTCGGACCCGGTCAGCCCGACCACGCCGAGCAGCAGCAGCCGCACCGCCGGCCCGCGCAGCGCCCCGCCGGTGGCCAGCCGCGCGCTCACCGCCAGCAGCATCACGTCCCCGAGCGGATAGGCGATGGACACCGCGCTGCTGGTCCAGGACTGCGTCCGGTCGTCCACGGTCGGGGTGATGATGTAGACCCACAGCAGCAGCGCCGCGGCCGTGGTCAGGATGACGGCGTCGATCAGCGCCGCCCGGTCGCGCAGCGGGCTGCGCCGCCGGACCATGAGCATCACGCCGGCCGCGGCCAGCGGGTAGGTCAGCAGGTAGATGGCGTCGGCGATGGAGGGGAACGGCTCGACCCTGTTGAAGACGTCGGTCAGCAGGTTGTACGCGGTGTCCCCGCTGACCAGCGTCAGCATCGCCCCGGCCAGGAAGTACCAGGCGCGCCGGCTGCTGGGGCGGTGGCGGCGGACCCCGACCAGCACCGCGCCGACCCCGCCCAGGCCGATCACGGTCCAGGTCAGCAGGTGCAAACTGGGAACCGAGTAGTAGAAGACGGTCCACAGCGCCATGAATGCCGCGAACCGGAGCGCCATAAGTTCGAGGGGATCATGCACCCGAACGGGTCAGCAACTTGAGGGCTACGTGCGGATGACGCCCGAGCGGTGCTGTTCGGGCCCGAGGTCTGCCAGACCCTGCCACCCCTGTCGGTTTGCCTCGCTAGGGTCGTCCCCATTCGGGCGGGCAAATGGCTTGGGAGGGCTAGTGGGGAACGTCCTGGAACCGGTGGGCGCTGTCGCAGGGTTGTTCGACAAGCACTTTGATCCCCGGTCGCTGGTGATACCGCGCCGGGACGGCAGGTCGGCGGCTCCGGACCTGGTGTTCGAACCGGCCGCGGACGCCGTCGCAGACTTCGAACGGGTCTTCGCCAAGGCCGCGAAGACCGTCGACCTGGTGCTCGGCCACAACGGCGCTGAGGGCACCGACGGCGACCTGGCCGCGGCCATGCGGGAGCCGGAGTTCGGCGACCTGGCCGCGATGACATCGCAGCAGGCTGCGATCGCGGCGGCCGCAGTGCTCTACGACGCCCCGAAGAACTACGAGCCCTACGTCCTGGTCGACGCCTGGGTCGCCGCGCGCGGCGTCCCGTTCGCCACCGCCGCGACCATCGAGCTCGGCGGTTTCGGCATCTTCGTGCCGCGCAAGGGCCAGAAGATTCCGGCCCTGCGCCGCAAGGACCACGACGCGGCCCAGGCGCAGGAGCGTTTCGCGATGGCCGCGCGGATGCGCCGCCACCTCGTAACGGCCGGCGACGACGACTACGCCGCCGCCCGCACTGCCGCCGGCGACCTGCGGAGCCCGGCCGACGTCCGGAACACCTTCATCTCCTTCCTGTTCCCCGAGTGCTCCGAGTGGGTCGACGAGGACGTCTCCGGTCCGCTGGGCCGCCGCTGGGAGGTCCGCGACGGCCTCGCCGCCTGGCTGCTGATCGGAGCGGTGAGCACGAGCCGGCAGGCCGAGCGGCTCACGAAGTGGGCCCACGCCGACGCGCTGCGCCTGTGCTCGGCGGCGACCGCGACCATGGTCGCCACCGTCGGGCTGGACCTGGTCCCGGCGATCGCGAGCTGGGCCGAGGACTACTGGGACGGCGTCGAGTCCCGGCAGCGCGTGCAGCGGCTGCTCGCCGGCTTCGACAGCGAACAGGCCTTCCTGGCGCTGCTCGGCCAGCTGAACTACCGCGGCACCGCGGCCGTGCTCGCCGAGGCCGCGCAGCGCTTCCCGGAGCGCGGCATCCGGCTGCTCGCCGAGGCGGCGCCGGACCAGCCGGCGGCCCGCACCGCGGTGGAGCGGGTGCTGCGGCTGACGGTGGTCAGCCGGCCGGAGGCGGCCCGCGCGGTCGCGGCGCAGCTGGCCGACGAGCCGCGCGCACGCGTCGAGAAACTGGCCAACGCGGTCGCCGCACCGCTGCCCCCGGTGGCCGCCGCCGCCCTGCCGGAGCTGCTTGCCACGCCGCCGTGGGAGCAGGAGCGCGAGGTCGTCAGGCCCGTGCTCATCAAGGGCCTGACAGCACCGACCAGCGCGGACGTCGTCTGGTTGAACGATCAGGAGCACGCGGACTGGCGCGCCGATACGCTCGGCGTGCACCACCGCGAGGACGAGGACTGGGGCAAGCGGCTCGCCAAGGCCCTGGGCCGCCGCAACGCGTACCAGCTCATGGTGATCGTCATGAGGGGCCCCGAAAAGGAGGCCCGGCAGGCGCTCCGGAACCTCTCGGACGGCTACTCCTACGACGCCCTCGCCTGGTGCAGCACCGCCACCGCGCGCTTCGGCATCGACGCCTTCCCCTCGGTGCTGAGCGCGGTGCGCAGCAGCCCGCTGGAGAACGCCGAGCTCCTGCTGCCGTTCGCCTGCTCCGAGATAGCACCGCTGGTCGCGGACTGGAACCTGCGGCTGAAGACGCTGCGCGCCCCGGGGCAGGCCTGGATGCGCCGGCACCCCGCGCTCACCGCTCGAACCCTGATACCCGCGGCGCTCGGGAAGGCCGGCCGAGCCCGTCAGGCCGCCGAGACCGCGTTGCGCTTCCTGGTCGCCGAGGGGTTCCAGGACGAGGTTCGCGCCGAGGCCGCGACCTACGGCAGCGAAGCCGAGGCCGGTGTCGTCCGACTCCTGGCTCAGGATCCGCTGTTCGCCTCGTTGCCGAAGACCATGCCGGAGCCGCCGAGCTGGGCCGAGCCGGAGAGCCTGCCGCAGTTGCTGGTGGCCGGCCGCAAAGAGGCGCTGCCGCGGTCGGCGGTGCGCACCGTGGTCCGGATGTTCATGATCTCCACCGCCGAGGACCCGTACCTCGGGCTGGACGCCGTGAAAGAACTCTGCGACGCCCGCTCGCTCGCCGACTTCGTCTGGGGCCTGTTCGAGAACTGGCAGACCGCCGACTACCCGGCGAAGCAGTCCTTCGCGATGGACTCGCTGCGCTGGTTCGGCGGCGACGAAGCCGTCCGCCGCCTGTCCCCGCTGATCCGCGTCTGGCCCGGCGACGGCGGCCACGCCCGCGCGGTCGCCGGTCTGGACGTGCTGACCGCGATCGGCGGCGACACCGCGCTGCTCCACCTTTACGGGATCTCGCAGAAGGGCAAGTTCCGGGGGCTGAAGGAGAGCGCACAGGAACGCGTCGAGGCCATCGCCAAGGAACTGCGCCTGACCCGCGACCAGCTCGGTGACCGGCTGGTCCCGGACCTCGGCCTGGACGGCTCCGGCTCGATGGAGCTGGACTACGGCCCGCGCCGCTTCCGGGTCTTCTTCGACGAACAGCTCAAGCCCGGCGTCGCCGACGAGAGCGGCAAGCGCCTGAAGTCCCTGCCCAAACCCGGCGTGAAGGACGACGCCGAACTGGCGCCGGCCGCCTACCAGCGGTTCAGCGGCCTGAAGAAGGACGTGCGGACCCTGGCCTCGGACCAGATCGTCCGGCTGGAGCTGGCGATGGTGGCGCGCCGCCGCTGGACGAAGGCCGACTTCGAGGAGTACTTCGTCGGCCATCCGCTGCTGCGCCACCTGGTCCGGCGGCTGGTGTGGTCGGACTTCCGGCCGGACGGCACCGGCGTGCGCGGCACGTTCCGGGTCGCCGAGGACGCCTCCTACGCCGACGTCGACGACGACCCCGCCCCGCTCGCCGACGACGCCCTGATCGGCGTCGCGCACCCCGTGGACCTCGGCGGCGACCTGCCGCGCTGGGCGGAGCTGTTCGCCGACTACGAGATCCTGCAACCGTTCCGGCAGCTCGGCCGGCCGGTCCTCGCCCTCACCGCCGAAGAGGAGCAAAGCAGCCTGCTGACCCGCTTCGCCGGGATCCGGACCCCCGCCGGCAAGGTCCTGGGCCTGGAGCGGCGCGGCTGGCAGCGCAGCGCCCCGGCCGACGCCGGCTGGCAGGGCTACCTGCTGCGCGCGCTGCCCGACGGCCGCACCGCGGTGGTCGAGCTGGCGCCCGGGTTCGGCGCGGGCTGGGCCGGCGAGGCCGAGGACCAGGAGCTGACGAAGGTGTGGATCGGCGGGAAGAACCACGACCGCTACGGATACTGGCGCCAGGACGGCACCACGGATCCGCTGTCGACCCTGGACCCGGTGACCGCCTCGGAGATCCTGAACGACCTGAGCGAGGTGACCGCGCGATGACCGGCGGGCTGGAGCTGCCGAGCGACTACCAGCGGGTCGTGCCCCTCGCGCGCGGCCGGTGCCGCCCCGATCAGGCGCCGCCGATCGACCGCGAGGCCGTGCAGCGGCTCCACGAGCGGCGGCGCGGCGTGGTCGAGGCCTCCAAGACGACCATCGACGCCGCCATGCGGCACGCGGGCAGCGCCAAGCCCTTCGTCGACGCGATGCGGGGTGTCGACTTCGGCGACCTGACCGCCATGACGCCGCTGCAGGCCGCCGTCGCCGAAGCCACGCTGGTCCCGCTGGAGGACTTCGGCGACGAGCTCGCGATCGGCGTCTGGAACCACGTCCGCGGCGTGCCGTTCGCGCTGGAGGCGGTCATCGCGTACTGCCATCTGGACCCGTGGCCCCGCATCGCTTGGTCGAAGAAGACTCCGGTCCTGCTGGACGTCATGGTCATGGCGCGGCAGCTGGTGGACCTGGTCCGGTCGGCTCCGGACGACGTCCGCGCCGAGGCGATGAGCGTCGCCGAGCGGTGGCGGGTGAAGGAGAGCGACGGCTGCGGATTCTCTCGGACGCTGACCACCTTCCTGTTCCCCGAGCGCACGGACTGGCTTGAGGAAGATCTGATGGCGGCACGCCGTGGCGAGATCCCGGCCGCCTCGCTGCTGCCCTCGGTCGCCACCGCCGAGCAGGCGCGCACGGTCGGCGAGCTGTTGCGGGCCGGCGAGAAGTGGACCTGGGACGGCGACCCCGCCGTCGAGCTGGCCTTCCTGACGGTCGCCGGCGCCGAAGCTCTGCCCTTCCTGCTCGCCTGGTACGACGGCCAGCCGAAGCAGGGCCAGGCCCTGAACGAGAGCCGGCATCAGGCCCTGGAGCTGCTCTCCCGGATCCCGGGCGACGCGGCGATGCAGGCGCTCGCCGATCGGCACAACGGACGCCCCGAGACTCTGGCCTACCTGCACGCCGCCGCGGTGCGTTTCCCGGACACCGCACTGCGTGTGCTGTCCGCGATGCCACCGACCCGGGCCACGACGCACGTCATCGCCGTCCTCACCGACATGGCTCCGGCCGCCGTGTCCGAGACGCAGATCCCTGACATCCTCTCCCGGCCGCCGTGGTCGGACCCGAAAGCCAAGCGGCCGAAGCCGGTCCAGGTCGCGGGCCTGACGCCGCCGGCCGCCGTCGAGGCCGCCTGGCTGCCCGGGGAGCGCGAGCGCTGGCTCGGCCGCGGCGCCGGCTGGGAGCCGAGCCAGGGCTGGCCGGCGATCGCCGAACAGGTCGCGGCCTGGCGTACCGAGCCGGCGCAGCCCGACGACCCGATGACGCCGGTCGCGCTCTACTTCGCTGCCTACGCCCCGCCGGAGCTGGTGCGGCCCATGCTCGAGGACGGCTGGCAGCCGCCGTTGCGGCGGGCCGACGACCGCGCGCACTCCTTCGTCGCCCGCTACGAACTGCTGGCGCTGCCGGCGGTGCTGGCGATCCGCGGACTGCCCGCGGTCCGGGGCCGGCTGCTCCAGCCGTTCGTCAGCGCGGACATCGCCGCCACCATGGTCGCGGGCATGACGCGGCGCCGCAGCGTGGCCCGGGGTACGGCACTGGGCTGGCTGCGGCGCCATCCCGAAGCGGCCACCCGCGGCCTGGTGCCGGCCGCGCTCGGCAGGGCGGGCCAGCAGCGGCGCAACGCCGACGCCGCGCTGCGCTGGCTCGCCGCCGACGGCACCGACGTCGTGGGCGTCGCCTCCGGTGCGTACGGCGAAGCCGTCGGCGTCGCCCTCAAGGAACTGCTCAGCGACGGCGGCCTCGGTGCCTATCCGCGCAGCATGCCCGACACGCCGATGTGGGCCAGATCCTCGGTTTTGCCGCAGATCCGGCTCAAGGACGGGACGGGAGTGCTGCCGGCGCGCGCGGCCCAGAGCGTGGTGGAGATGCTTCAGATCTCCAAGCCCGAGGCCCCGTATCCCGGTCTGGAAGTCGTCAAAGAGCTCTGCGACGAGTCCTCGCTGGGCGAGTTCGCCTTCGCGCTGTTCCACAACTGGCACGAGTGCGGTTCCGACGCGGAGGAGCGCTGGGCCTTCGACGCCATGGGACAGCTCGGCGACGACGGCACCGTGGACCGGCTGGAACCGCTGATCGGGCCCTGGACCACGGCGCGCGACTACGGTCTCGTCGGCGACGCGCTGACCGTACTGGGCATGATCGGCGGCGACCGGGCCCTGGCGGCCCTGCACACCGTGGTCCAGAAGGGGCGGCGCAAGCCGGTCCGGCGCCGGGCCGAGCAACGGTTCCAGGACGTCGCGGCCTCGCTCGACCTCGACGCCGACGAACTCGCCGACCGCGTGGTCCCGACCCTCGGCCTGGGCCCGTCGGGTACGCTCCGGCTGGACTACGGCCCGCGCTTCTTCCACGTCGGCTTCGACGAGCTGCTGCGGCCCCGGGTCACCGACGAGGCCGGCAAGGTGCTGCCCCGGATGCCGCGGCCGGTCAAGAACGACGACCAGGAGCTGGCGAAGGCGGCGTACCAGCAGTTCACGGAAGTCAAGAAGGCCGCGCAGATCATTGCGGTGGACCAGATCAAGCGTCTGGAGAAGGCGATGTTCACCCGGCGGCGCTGGGAGCCGGAGGGCTTCGCCGCGCACATGGTCGCGCATCCGCTGCTGCGCCACATCACGCGGCGCGTGGTGTGGGGCGTCTACGCCGCCGACGGCGCGACGATCGGCTCCTTCCGGATCGCAGAAGACCTCAGCTACGCCGACGCCCACGACGCGCACTACGAGATCCCCGAAGGCGCCGTCATCGGCGTCGCACACCCGGTGGAGCTCGGCTCGGCCGTGACAGAGTGGAGCGAGCTGTTCGCCGACTACGAGATCCTGCAGTCGCTGGACCAGTTGGGCCGGCCGGCGCTGGAGCTGACCGCCGAGGAGCGGGCCGGCCGGACGCTGAAGCGCTTCCAGGGGATCGTCCTGGACGCGAGCGTGATCGTCGCCCTGGAGCCCCGCGGCTGGTCCAGCGGCCCGCTGGGCGATCCGCCGGTGTGGTCGCGGTTCCTGCGGCCGCTCGGCGACGACGACCGGTACATGATCGTGGACATCTCGCCGGGACTGAAGGGCGCCGTGGCGGAGGGCTCCGGCTACCAGACCATCGACCGGGTCTGGCTCAGCGTGGCCGGCGAGCACGCCTCGATCGACGAGCACTCGGTGCCGCTGTCCGAACTCGACGCGGTGCGGGCCTCGGAGATTCTGCGGGACCTGGCGGAAGTGACGGGCCGATGACCATCGTTACGGCGGACGGCGAGAGCATGACGCAGGACCCTGAGGACTTCTTCGAGCTGGCCGGCTTCTACCACGGCATCAAACCCCTGGACCGTACCTGGCAGCCGGCGGACGAGCCGCCGAAGTTCTACGAACAGGCCGCGAGGGTCCTGGGTCTGCGCCGCGAGAACCCGGCGGACTACGAGGCGAGGGTCGCCGCTGCCCTGTCCTCGCCGCTGCCCACGTTCGCGACCCATTTCGGGCATGTCCCGGACCCGGCGGCGGTATTGGCCGGTGTCGATGTCGCCGACCTGGACACGCAGACTCCGCTCCAGGCCGCCGTGGTCGAGTCCATCCTGCTCCCGGAGACCATCCACAGCGTGTCCGTGGTCGATGTGTGGGCCGAGGGGCGAGGCCTGGCCTTCGCGATGGCGGCCTTCGCCGAGTACTGCGCCGTCATGGGCCTGGTCACGGGGGACTTCTTCTCCCATGTGCGGGGCAACAACCACTTCCGTCCGCGGTGGGGCCTCGATCGGTTGCTGTTGTTCGCGCGGACGGCCCCGGCGGCGGAGCGTGCCGAACTCCTGGCCACGGCCGAGCGCATGCGCCGGGACGAGCCCACTGCGGCGACCCGGTCCCTGACCTCGTTCCTGTTCCCGGAGCGGCCCGAGTGGTTCTGGGCCGATCTCGGTGCGGCGGAGCGTGGCCCGCTGTCGTTCGTCGCGCTGCTGCCGTCGGCGTCGACCGAGGCCCAGGCGGCGGCGCTCGCCGAGCGATTCAGAGGGCTGACGGACTGGCAGTGGGACGGCGAATCCCACGTCGAGCTGACCTTTTTGACCGTCGCCGGACCCGCGGCGCTGCCGGTGCTCGCCGCGTGGTGCGATTCCGGCCACCGGTGTCCGTCCCCGCGCAAGGGGCGTCCGCAGCCGTGCCCGATCCATCGGCAAAGCCTCGGCCTGATCGCCCGGATCCCGAGCGACGCGGCGCTGTCCGTGCTCGTCGAGTGGATCGACCGCGACGGGGTGGGCGAGCGCCTGCAGGCCGCGGTCAAGCGGTTCCCGCGCCGGGCGTTGCGGGTGCTGGCCGAGGCCGCGCCGTCCGCGGAAGCCACGCGCCTGCTGACCATGGTCGTCCTCGCCGATCCCGCGCGGGCCAGGATCGAGGCCGCGCGGGTGAGCCCCGAGGCGTGTGACCGGATCGAGGCGCTGCTCACCGAGGATGCCCCCGACGCCGATGCGCTCGATCTGCCTGAGATCCTGGCGGCACCGCCGTGGCGGGACAAGAAGCGCAAGCGCGCGAAGCCGATCGTGATCGAGGGCCTGACCCCGCCGGCCGAGGTCACCGTCGACTGGCTGCCCGGCGAGCGCGAAGCCTGGCTCACCGGGCACGGCGCCGGCTGGACGCCGGAACAGGGCTGGGAGACAGTCCTGCCGAAGATCATGGCCGGCAACGCCAACGAACACCTGGCCACCTACTTCGCCGCGTACGCCCCCGAGGACCTGGTGCGTCCGCACCTCCCGGGCTGGCAGCCGCCGATGCGCCAGGTCACGAACCGGGCCCGGACGTTCACCGCGAAGTACGAGCTCCTGGCGCTTCCGACGGTGCTGTCCCTGACGCGGTTCCCGGCCGTGCGGGCGCGGCTGCTCCAGCCGTTCGTGAGCGCCGAGATCGCCGCGATCATGGCCGACGCACTGGTGCGGCTGCGCTCCGTGCGCGCGTACGCGGTCTCCTGGCTGCGTCGGCATCCCGAGGACGCGGTGCGCGGCCTGGTGCCGACGGCGCTGGGTAAGCCCGGCAAGCTTCGGCAGAGCACCGTCGCCGCGCTGCGGTGGCTCGAAGCCGACGGTGTCGACGTCGTGACCATTACGCAGCAGACGTACGGCGAGGAAGCCGCCGCCGCGGCCAAGGAGGCCATGGCGGACCGGGGCCTGGAGGACTACCCCCGCACCGTTCCGCCGACACCGATGTGGGCCCGCGCGGCGCTGCTGGCCGAGATCCGCTTGAAGGACGGCAAGACCGCGCTTCCCCGCGATGCCGTGCAAGCAGTCCTGGAAATGCTGATGTTCTCCAAGCCTGACGCGCTCTACCCGGGCCTGGAGATCGTCAAAGAGCTCTGCGACGCGACCTCGCTCGCCGAGTTCGCCTGGTCCCTGGCCCAGACCTGGGACCTCGCCGGCGGCGAGGAGAACGACCGCTGGGTCATCGGCGCGCTCGGCGTCTTCGGCGACCAGAGCACGGTCGCGCGGTTGGAGGAGCTGATCCGGGTCTGGCACCGCCGGGCGAAGCCGGAGAACATCCGCGACGGATTGGACGCGCTCGCCATGATCGGCGGCGATCGCGCGCTGACCGCGTTGCACGGCTTCGCCGGCCGTTCGTGGACCATGACGTTGAAACGCAAGGCCCGGACGACCTTCGAGGACGTCGCCGAATCCCTGGACCTGACCCCGGACCGGCTCGCCGACCGCCTGGTCCCGACCTCCGGCCTGACCCCCGAGGGCACCGTCCGGCTGGACTACGGCAGGCGCAGTTTCGACGTGTCCTTCGACGACCTGCTGCGGCCGGTCGTCGCCGACGAGGCCGGCACGGTGCTGCGCGCGTTGCCCAAGCCCGGCAAACGGGACGACACCGAACTGGCCGCCGCCTCCGCCAAGCGGTTCAGCACGCTCAAGAAGCAGGTCCAGGACGGGGCGCAGGAACAGGCGGCCCGGATGGAGAAGGCGATGCTCCAGCACCGCTGCTGGATCCCGGAGGAGTTCACCGAGTACGTGGTCTGCCACCTCGTGCTCGGCCGGATCGCGCGGCGCCTGGTGTGGGGCGTCTACGCCGAGGACGGCGCGCTGCTCGGCTCGTTCCGGATCGCCGAGGACCTGAGCTTCGCAGACGTCGACGACGCGCACTACGAGGTCCCCGAAGGCGCACAGATCGGCATCGCGCACCCGGTCGACCTCGGGCCCGCGCTGGCCCGCTGGTCCGAGGTGTTCTCCGACTACGAGCTGCTGCAACCGTTCGAGCAGCTGGGCCGGCCGCCGCTCGGCCTGAACGCCGAGGAACGAGCGGGCAAGCGCCTGGTGCGTCCGTACATCTCGCCCGACGCGGTCGCCGACACCGCCGCGCTCTACGAGATGCGCTTCGGCGCGACGAAGTTCGAAGCCCTGGCCGCCCGCGGCTGGCACCGCGGCCCGATCACCGACCGGAAGTGGTCGCGCCTGCTTCGCCCGGCCGGCGACGGGACCTGGCTGGTCATGGACCTGCTCCCGGGAATCGAGGCGGGAGCCGCGGCACTGTCGCCCTACCAGGCCGTCACCGCGGTCTGGCTGAGCAGGACCGGCGACGATCCCGACTTCGAACGCCACGCGCTCCCGCTGGCCGGGCTCGACGAGGGGTTCGCGGCGATCGTCCTGCGGGACTTGGAAGAGGTGCACTGACGGTGACCGCGACCGTTACTGCGGACGAGGAGTTCGTCCTGCCGGAACGCTTTCGCACGAAGGTGCTCCGGCGCCGGGGCGACGGGGGCGCGGCGACGACGATCGACGAGCCGTTGGGCGAGATGGTCGAATGGATGGACGATCTCCGCCAGAAGGTGGACGGGTACTACCGGCGCGCCATCGTCGATCCGGGGTCGGACCGGGATCTGGTCGAGGCTGCGACGCACCCCGGGTTCGACACTCTGACGACTGCCTCTCCGCTCCAGGCCGGCCTGCGCGCGGCACTCATTATTGACGTCGCGATGTTCACCATGGTGCCGCGCCGTTTCGCGGACAGCTGGGTCCTGAGCCGCGGCCTCGCCTTCGCGGTCCGTGGGATGGCCGAGTTGCACGGAGTACACGCCGTACGGCACAGCTATCTGCGCGGCAGGCGCCAGAATCCGCAGTTTCGTCGCGGTCCGGTGTCCGCTCAATGCGGCCCTCGCTTGAGTTCTGCGGCGCGTCTGCTCGCGTTGTTGGCCGATGCCACTGATGCTGAATACGCCGAAGCGATGGCCGCGGCCGCCGAGTACCGCGACGGCAGCCGCGACCAGCGAGTGTTGACCTCGTTCCTGTTCCGGGAGCGTACTGAGTGGGTCGATGCCGACCTCCGGGACTCCGAGGTACTCGACGGCCGCAGGATGGTGGACCCTGCCTGCTGCCTGCTGGCCGCCGCACTCACCACGAGCGTTCAGGCCCGGGAGTACGCGGAGCGTCAGCCGTGGCTGAACTGGCCCGGGCAGGAGGAGATAGTGCCGACACTGCTGGCGTCGGTCGGCCCAGCGGTGGCACCGGTGTTCGTGCCGTGGCTCGACAAGTCATGGCGTGTCGACAGTGACTTGCTTACCTTGCTCTCGGAGTTGGGTAGTGAGGAGTCCATTCGGGCCCTGACAGACCACCTGGGCACGAAGGGGGTACGGCACTACCTGCTTGCCGGCGGCAAGCTGTTCCCCCGCCGCACACTCCGCGTCCTGGCCGAGACCGACCCCGGCGCGCCGGGCGAGGCCGTCGCAGACCGGGATCGGACACTCTGGGCCAAGCACGTGACACATGCGCTGGCCCTCCACGCGAACGCCTATCCCGATCTCGCTCGCGAGGAGCTGCCGACTCTCAGCCCGGCCGCGCGAGCCCGGGCCGAGACGGCGCTCGATCCTCCGCGTGCTCTTCCCGATGCTGCGGCGGCGACGTTGCCGGCGGTCCTCGTCGCGCCGCCATGGGTCAACCGCGACGCGGCCGCCGCGCCGGTGGTCGTCAAAGGCCTGACAGCCCCGGCCGGAGCTTGTGCGGTGTGGGCCGACGGCGAGCGCGAGGAATGGCTGGCGACGCGGTTTCGCGACCAGCGCCACCCGACCGAGCCGGATGACGCCGTCATCGCGGCCTTCATCGCCGCTCGGGGCGATTACCGCAGCGATTGGCGCGAGATCGACGGCGTCTGGCGGCAGATCAACTACCGGCGCTTCTTCTGCCGGGCGGCCGACGAACTGGTCCGTCCGCTGCTGGCGGCCGGTCGGCAGCCCCCGGTCGGCGAACGCGACGGATGGGCCCGGGTCTACCTGGCCCGGTTCGAGGTTCTGGGGCTTCCCATGGCGCTGAAGGCCACCGCGTCGCATCGCCTGGGCCTGATCCAGCCGTTCCGCAGCCCCGAGATCGCCGCCACCGTCGCCGTGGCCCTCACGCAGCGCACGACCGGCCGCGCCGACGCTGTCCGCTGGCTCACGCGCCATGCGGACTACGCCGCCGAACAGCTGATCCCCGCAGCCGTCGGCAAGCCTGGCAAGGACCGCCAGGCAGCAGCCCGGACCGTGCGTTGGCTCGGTGACAAGGCGGGCGTCGACGTGATAGCGATCGCGGCCGAGAACTACGGCGATCAGGCAGCAGCGGCCATCAGAGTTCTGATGGACTCCGCCGGCGGCGAGGAGCTGCCGAAGACCCTGCCAGAGGTACCGAGGTGGGCGGAATCCTTTACTCTGCCTCAGATCGTGCTCGCCGACGGCACTGCCGGGCTGCCTGCAGAAGCGGTCCGTCACCTCGGACAGATGCTGACCCTGTCCAAGCCCGGTGATCCGTACGACGGCATCGAGACGGTCAAAGAGCTCTGCGACGCCGTCTCGTTGCGCGAGTACTCCTGGGCGCTGATGGAGAACTGGCGGCTGGCCGGCTACCCGAGCGAGTCCGCGTGGGTCCTCCTCGCGCTGTGCTGGTTCGGCGACGACGAGACCGTGCACCGCCTGGATCCGCTGATCCGCGCCTGGCCGGGGGAGAACGGCCACGCCCGCGCGGTCAAGGCTTTGGACGTCTTCGCCTCGATCGGCACCGATCTCGCACTGACCACGTTGGCCGGCATCGCCCAGCGCCTGAAGTTCAAGGCCCTGAAGGACCGGGCCGCGGAGAAGATCGCGGAGATCGCCGAGGGTCTGGGCCTGACCGCCGAACAGCTCGCCGATCGCGTGGTCCCGGACCTCGGCCTGGACGCGAACGGCGCGATGACGCTGGACTTCGGGCCGCGGCGGTTCGTCGTCGAATTCGACGCCGAGCTGAAGCCTTCCGTGCGTGACGAGTCCGGCAGGCGTCTCAAGACCCTGCCGAAGCCTGCCGCGACCGACGATCCCGACCTGGCCGCGGCGGCCGTCCGAGACTTCTCGGCGCTGAAGAAGCAGGCCCGCACCGTGGTCGCGGACCAGGTCGCGCGGCTGGAGCGGGCCATGGTCCTGCGGCGGCGCTGGGAGCCGGCGGAGTTCACCGCCTTCTTCGTGCGGCATCCGCTGGTGCGCCATATCGCGCGGCAGGTGGTGTGGGGGACGTTCGACGCGCGGGGCGTGCTGGTCGAGACCTTCCGCGTCGCCGAGGACCTGACCTTCGCAGACCTCGACGACGACGTCTTCACGCTGCCCGACGGCGCCGTGGTCGGCGTCGCGCATCCGCTGGACCTCGGCGAGCTGGTCGGACGCTGGTCCGACGTGCTGGCCGACTACCAGATCCTGCAGCCGTTCGCGCAGCTCGGCCGGCAGCCGCACGTCCTCACCGACGCCGAGCGCGCGGCGCTGGTCCTGAACCGGTTCGACGACATCGAAATGCCGGCCGGCAAGGTGGCCGGGCTGACCCGGCGCGGCTGGGTGCGCGGCGAGCCCTGGGACAACGGGATCGAGGTGTACATCGCCCGGCCGCTGCCCGATGGCCGCGTCCTGTTCGCGACCCTCGATCCCGGGATCGCCGTCGGAAACATCGCGGAGTCCGAGGAGCAGACCTTCGAGGGCGTGTGGATATCCCGCGACGGGACCGGCTACTGCCTCCCGGTTCCCGAACGGTCGGACCCGTTCGGCACACTCGACCCTGTGACCGCATCCGAAATACTTCGCGATCTGACTGAGGTGACCGCACAGTGACCGCCAAGAACAGTGCCGGGGACGCGGGCTCGGACTCGGGTTCGGGCGCCGGCGGCAAGCGCGTCCAGCGCCCGGCCGCCGAGGTCCGCTACGCCGACGAGCTGGCGCGGCTGCGCGCCGACGACTCCGGTGAGCGGCCTCCGGGCTGGGCGCTGAGCCTGCGCGCCGCGCGGCGTTTCATCCTCGGCGACGAGCGGGTCGGCATCAGCCGCAAGTTCGTCGGCGACCCCTCGCTGATCGACCGCGCGCTGGTCTCGCTGGCCACCAGCAGGGGCCTGATGCTGGTCGGCGAGCCCGGTACCGCCAAGTCGCTGCTGTCGGAGCTGCTGGCGGCGGCGGTCAGCGGCGACTCGACGCTCACCGTGCAGGGCGGCGCGGCCACCACCGAGGACCAGATCAAGTACTCGTGGAACTACGCGCTGCTGGTCGCCGAGGGCCCCTCGACCAAGTCGCTGGTCCCGGCGCCGCTGTACCGCGGCATGACCGAGGGCCGGGTGGTGCGGTTCGAGGAGATCACGCGCTGCCCGCTGGAGGTGCAGGACTGCCTGCTCTCGCCGCTGTCGGACCGGGTGATGGCGGTCCCGGAGCTGACCGGCGAGGACGCGCTGGTCTTCGCGCGCGAGGGGTTCAACGTCATCGCGACGGCGAACACCCGGGACCGCGGCGTGAACGAGATGAGCGCGGCCCTCAAGCGGCGCTTCAACTTCGAGACCGTGTTCGCGATCACCGACTTCGCCACCGAACTCGCCCTGGTCGAGCAGGAGGCGACGCATCTGCTGGAGGGCTCCGGCGTCACCGTGCCGCCGCGCCGCGACGTGCTGGAGGTGCTGGTCACCGCGTTCCGCGAACTGCGCGAGGGCAAGACCGACCGGGGCGACGCGATGGAGCGGCTGTCGTCGGTGATGAGCACCGCCGAGGCGGTCTCGGTGGCGCACGCCGTGGGCCTGCGCGGCTGGTTCCTGCGCGGTGACGCCGGGACGGCCACGGACATCGTGGAGTGCCTGGCCGGGACCGCGGCGAAGGACAACGCCGACGACCTGGCGAAGCTGCGCACGTATCTGGAGCAGCACGCGCAGCGGCGCAAGGGCGACCAGTGGCAGGAGCTGTACGACGCGCGGCACCGGCTGCCCGGCTGATGGCGTCCTCTGAGAAGGTGGCTCCGCCGACGGGCTCGACGCCGGCCGCGACGCCGGGCTCGACGCCGACCGCGGACGCCGTCGGGAACCTCACCATCGTCGGCGTCAGACACCACAGCCCGGCGTGCGCGGGCCTGGTCCGCGAGGCGATCGAGCGGCTGCGGCCGGCGCACGTGCTGATCGAGGGCCCGTCCGACATGAACGACCGGATCGGGGAGTTCCTGCTCGGGCACGAGCTGCCGGTCGCGGTGTTCACGTCGGTGCGGGACGGCTCGATGGCGCGCGGCTCGTGGTCGCCGTTCTGCGAGTACTCGCCGGAGTGGGTCGCGCTGACCGAGGGCACGCGGGCCGGGGCCGAGGTGCGGTTCATGGACCTGCCGGCCTGGCATCCGGCGTTCTCGGTGCTGACCAACCGGTACGCCGACGCCGAGCTGCGTTACACACAGGTTGTGGACGAACTGTGCCGGCAGTTCGGGATGGACAACATCGACACGCTGTGGGACCACATGGCGGAGATCGAGGCTTCCGAGGTGCCGTCGGCGGAGCTCGGCGAGCGGCTGAACACGTACTTCGACGTGGTCAGGTCGGCGTCCGACGCCGACCGGGAGCCGGGCGACCAGAGCGAGCCGACGTCCGACGAGATCCGTGAGCAGTACATGGCGCGCTGGATCTCGGCCGCGCTGCGTCAGAGTCCTGATCGGCCGGTGCTGGTGGTGTGCGGCGGATTCCACCGGCCGGCGTTGTTGCGGCTCGCGGGCGAGGCCGAGGCCGAGGCAGTTGTCGCGGCTGCCGGCTGGCCTGAGCTCGAACCGGTACCCGTCGATTCCGCCGTCAGCTACCTGGTGCCCTACTCGTTCAAGCGCCTCGACGCCTTCGACGGCTACCAGTCCGGCATGCCCTCCCCGGGCTACTACCAGCGGCTGTGGGAGCTGGGGCCGCGCGCGGCGGCCGCGGCGCTGACCGAGGAGGTCGTGCAGCGGCTGCGCGGCCGCAGCCAGCGGGTCTCGACCGCCGACCTCATCGCGGCGCGGGTCAACGGCGAGGGCCTGGCGGCCGTGCGCGGGCACCGTCATCCGGCCCGCGCCGATCTGCTCGACGGCCTGGTGTCGGCGCTGGTCGGCGAGGCGCTGGACCAGCCGCTGCCCTGGACCGGGCGCCGGCTGCTGGCGCCGGGGACGCATCCGGCGGTCGTGGAGATGGTCGCGGCGCTGTCCGGCGACCGGGTCGGCCGGCTGCACAAGGACACGCCGCTGCCGCCACTGGTGCACGACGCCGAGGCGGAGCTGGAGCGGCACGGGCTGGCGGATAAGAACTCTGTGACGCTCGACCTCACGGTCGTCGCCGAGCGTGACGCCTCGCGGCTGCTGCACCGACTCAGGGTCCTGGGTATCCCGGGCTATCGCCGGCTCTCCGGGCCGGATCCGGCGGCCGAGGACAGCACGTTCACCGAGGAGTGGCGGATCAGCGCCGAACAGGACCGGCTGGCCGCGCTGATCGAGGCCGGCGGCTACGGCCCGACGGTCGAGCTGGCGGCGACGGCGCGGCTGGGGGAGCGCGTGCAGGGCGGCGGGAACCTGGACGCCGCCGCGAAGGCGCTGTTCGACGCGGTGCTGTGCGGGATCGAGGACTGGTCGCGGGAGGTGCTGGCCTCGCTGTCGTTGTCCGTGGCCACCGGCAGCGATCCCGAGCCGCTGGGCGAGGTGCTGGCCGCCGTGCTGGGCCTGTGGCGGCACGATCAGCTGCTCGACGCTCAGCAGTCGGAGACGCTGGGGATCGTCATCGGCGCGGCCGTGGACCGGCTGCTGTGGCTGGTGGAATCGGCGCCGGGCACTCCGGGCGCGCCTGCCGCGCCGCGGCGGATCGCCGCGGTTCGGGCGGTACGGGACGCGGTGCGGCACGCGGCGGCCCGGCTCGGTCTGGACCCGGCGCGTGCGCTGGAGGTGATGGCGCGAATCGCGGACAACGCGGAGGCCGGGCCGGACCTGCGGGGCGCGGCGTTCGGGTTCGGCTGGTCGCTGGGCACGCCGCCGGCGGACGCCGAGCGCACCATCCGGGCCGCCGGGAATCCGGCGAGCCTCGGGGACTGGCTCGGCGGGCTGTTCGCGCTGGCGCGGGAGCAGTGCCTGGAGGAGGCGCCGGTGCTGACGGTGCTGGACGATCTGGTCACCGCGATGACGGATCGGGACCTGCTGGTCGCGTTGCCGGCGTTGCGGCAGGCGTTCGCGTACTTCCCGCCGCGCGAACGCGAGACGATCGCCGGGCAGGTGCTGCGGTTGTACGGGGTGGAGGATTCGGCGCGGTCGATGGTGCGCGGGAAGCTGGACGATCCGCTGGCCCTGGCGCGAGGACGGGAGCTGGACAGCCATGTGCAGGCGGTGCTGGAGCGGGAGGGGCTGGTCCGGTGAGCGCTGTTTCTCAGGAGCCTGATGACGCGGCGGCCGCCGCTTTGGAGCGATGGCGGATGATCCTCGGCGCCCCCGCCTCCTCCGGTACGTCGCTGAGCCCTGACAACGCCTCGCGCGACGCGGCGTTGGACTGGCTGTACGGCCGGGACGACGACCTGGCGCAGCGCGGCGTCCGGAAGGGCGGCGCCACGTCGGGCGGCCCGAAGGGTCCCGGCGGCAGCGAGGACTCGGTGCTCACGACCGTCGACTGGCTGGACGGGATCACGCGGCTGTTCCCCAAGGAGACGGTGGAGCGGCTGACCCGGGACGCGGTGGACCGGTATCAGATCCATGACATCGTCACCGACCCGAAGGTGCTGGAGCGCGTCGAGCCGAGCCCGGCGCTGCTGAAGGCGGTGCTGCGGACCAAGCACCTGATGGACCCGAAGGTGCTGGAGCTGGCCCGCAAGCTGGTCGCGGCGGTGGTCGCGGAGATGATGCGCAAGCTGGCGACCGAGGTGCGGGTGGCGTTCTCCGGCACCCGGCTGCGGCGTCCGTCGCAGGTCCGGCTGGCGCGCAACTTCGACGTGAAGCGCACCCTGCGCGGCAACCTCGGCCACTACCAGCCGCAGGAGCGCAAGCTCTACATCGAGGACGCGCACTTCTTCACACGCTCCCGGCGGCACGTCGACAACTGGCAGGTGATCCTGCTGGTGGACCAGTCGGGGTCGATGGTGTCGTCGGTGATCCACTCGGCGGTGACGGCGGCCTGCCTGTGGGGGCTGCCCGGCGTGCGCACGCACCTGGTCGCGTTCGACACGTCGGTGGTCGATCTGACCAGCGACGTCACGGACCCCGTGGACCTGCTGATGAAGGTGCAGCTCGGCGGCGGCACGGACATCTCCCGCGCCGTGAGCTACGCCGGCGAACTCGTCGCCAACCCCCGCCGTACGATCGTGGCCCTGATATCAGACCTCTACGAAGGCGGCAGCGAATCAGGCCTGCTCCGCGGCGCCCGCGCCCTGATCGAACAGGGCTGCCGCTTCCTCGCCCTGTGCGCCCTCGACGAGGACGCCAACCCCGCCTTCGACCGCGACATGGGCGAACGCCTGGCCGACCTCGGCGCCTTCGTCGGCGCCATGACCCCCGGCGAACTGGCGGCGTTCGTCGCGGAAGCGGTGAACGCATGACCACCCGCGCCGACCTCCTGGCCCTCACCGAGGACGCCCTGGTCTCCCTGACCAACCGCGGCCTGTACAAGCGCGCGGCGAAGGAAGCCGCAGCCGGCACCGGCCCCACCATCGCCGAGGACCCGGACGCCGTCCGCGGCACCTTCCCCGACGGCGTCATCTGCGCCCTCCCACCCGGCGGCCTGGAAGCGGCGGCCTGCACCTGCGGCGCCTCCGGCGCCTGCCGCCACGTGGTCGCGGTGGTGCTGGCGTACCAGGCCACTGCCTCGGACGGCACGGACGAGTTCGAACAGTGGCAGCCATCGGAGTTCACCGACGAGGAACTGGAAGCCCTCCTCGGCAAGCGCAGCTTCGCCACCGCCCGCCGCCGCCACAGCACCGGCTACCTGGCCCGCGTACACCCGGCCACCGCGACCGAGCAGGTCCCCTGGGTCGAACTGCCGAACTGCTCAGTCCGCTTCCTGGTCCCCCACGACCTGGCCTACGCCCGCAGCGACGCCCGCGACACGAAGGAGGCCATCGCGCTTGCAGTGTGGGCTTGGCGTGCGTGGGAGGCGTTGGGGAGCGCGGCGGGGGATCGGCACTTCGCGGTGGGGGGTGCGGACGAGCGCGCGGAAGTCGGCTCCGGCCCCGGCAGTGCTGCCGGCATGGCAGGTGCGCCGGACCTGGCTGGCGATCCCGGTGGTGATGCTGTCTCCGGTTCCAGTTCCAGTTCCAGTTCCAGTTCTGCCGCTGGCGGCGGCGCCGGAGCCGATGGCGTGGCTGGCGCGCCTGGCATCAGCGGTCTTGGCGTTGGGCAAGTCGGCGCCGGTTCCGGTGCTGGCGGCACAACTGGTCCGGGCGATGGCGCGGCAGGTGCGCGGGGCATGGCTGGCGGTCTTGGCGCTGGGCATGGTGGTTCTGGTTCTGGTGCGAGTGCTGGCGGTGGCGCGGATCTCGGCACCGCCGTCCCGGAAGCCTTGGCCTCCGCCGTAGACCTCGCCGCCGACATCTTCCTCACCGGCGTCTCGAACCTCGCGGCCGGCTTCACCCCGCGCCTGGCGCGCGTGCGCCGCGATCTCGACTCCGCGAGCCTGCGGTGGCCGTTGCTCGCCGCCGAGGATCTGGCCGACCAGGTGGCCGCGCATGCCGATCGGGCGGCGCGGCATCAGCAGGTGCTGGTCGCCGATCTGCTGGCCGAGCTTGTCGCGCGCGCTCGGGTCGCGGGGTCGGCGGTGGGCCAGCCGAAGTCGCGCGTGCTGGGGACCGAGGAGGCGGCCGAGGTCGCGTTGCGGCGCTTGCGGCTGACCGCGCTCGGGTGCCGTGTGCTGGCCGTCGGCGGGGATCGCAGGGCTCTGGTGTTCCTGGCCGATCCGGCGGCCGGCGTCGTGCTCACCCTCGACGGCCGCTACGAGGGCGCCGCCACCGGCTCTGATCTCGTCGGGCGGCGGTTGGCCGGGAGCACCGTGGGGGTGCTGGCCGGCGGCAACGTCGTGACCGAGACCGCGCACCGGCGCGCCGATCGGCGGCTGCGGCTGGCGGTGAACCGGGTCGCGCGCACGACCGTCAGCCAGTCCGGCGGCGCGTGGGGCCACCTGCCCAGCACGCTGCTCGCCCGCGACCTGGACGCGCTCGCCGCCGAGTTCGACCGGCTCCCGCCGCGCCTGGTGCGGCCGCGCGTCGATGCCGAGGACGTGCGCGTCGTGGAGATCGCAGAGGTCGAACACCTCTGGTACGAGCCCGGCAGCCAGCGCCTGTCCGCAGTCATCCGCGGCGCGGCGGGCGGCACCGCACGCATCGTCTCCGAGTACCGCTCCGTCGCGCCCGGCGCCCTCGACGCCCTCGCCGAAGCGCTCCGCCGCGACCCGGACTACGTCTCCGCCACCGTCCGGCGCGGCCGCGGAGGCCTGGTCCTGACCCCGATCGCGGTGGTCGCCGAGGGCCGCGTCGTGGTCCCCGACCTGGCGTCCGGCGACGGCTCCCAGGACCTCGACGACGGCGCCGCCCTGCTGCCCGACCGCCTCACCGCCGCGATCGAGAACGCCTTCGAACTCCTCGCCGAGATGACGCACCGAGGCGCACGCCACCTTCCACCCTCGTTCGCCGCACGCCTGGACGCGACGGCCGACCGCCTCGACTCCGCAGGCCTGGGACGCTGCGCGACGGATCTTCGTGCCCTGAATCGCACGCTCGGCCCCGACCCGGGACGCGCGGCGTTCGACGCGTGGGCCGACGCCGCGATTCGCCTCATCACGACAGCGGAACTGCGCTAGTGCTGCGGCAGGCAACGTTTGCGCGGTGATTGGCGACGCGCCGGTCGGGATCCGTTCCCGGCCGGCGTTGTCGGTGGACACTGTTCGGCATGGCCGAGCCGGTGCAGGTGCGGGAGATCGATGTCGACGAGGGTCGTCGGCTTCTTCGGATAGTGCGGCGCGGGACCGGGTCGGTGGTGACTTGGCGGCGGGCGCAGATGGTGCTGCTCTCGGCGCAGAAGATGCCCGTCGCGAAGATCGCGGAGGTGGCGTTCACCAGCGAGGACCGGGTCCGGGACGTCATCCACAACTTCAACACCGATGGCTTCAACTCGCTCTACCCGAAGTACGCCGGCGGACGTCCGCGGGTGTTCAACTTGCCGGAGCGTCGGGAGATCAAGAAGATCGCCAAGTCCAAGCCGGTCGAGCACGGCCTGCCGTTCTCCACCTGGAGCCTGTCGAAGCTGGCGGATTTCCTGGTGGCCGAGGGGGTGGCCGACGACATCTCTCACGAGGGCCTGCGGGTCCTGCTTCGTGATGAAGGCATCTCGTTTCAACGGATAAAGACCTGGAAGACCTCGAAGGACCCGGACTACCAGGCGAAGAAGGCCCGGGTGGAGCATCTGTATGCGATCGCCGACGGCGAGGTGATCCCGGAACCGGGCGAGCCGCGGGTGATTTGGTGTCTGGCTGAGTTCGGGCCGCTGAATCTGATGCCGCACCCCGGCCGGCACTGGGCCGCGATCAGCGGCAAGAACACCGATCCCGACCGGGACCCGCGTCCGAAACGCCGGGCCACCTACAACCGCAACGACGGCGTCCGGCACCTGTTCGCCGCCTACAACCTGATCGATGACAAGCTGTTCGGACACGTCAAACCCCGCAAGAAGCGGGTCCGGTTCCTGGAGTTCTGCCGCTACCTGCGCACCCTGCACCCGCCGACGACACGAATAGCGATCATCTGCGACGACTACAGCCCGCACCTGACCACGAAGGTCGACACCCGCGTTGGGGACTGGGCGGCGGCGAACAACGTCGAGTTCGTCTACACCCCGACCAACAGCTCATGGCTCAACAGGATCGAGGCGCAGTTCACCGCGTTGCGGTACTTCGCTCTGGACGGCACCGACCACGCCAGCCACAAAGCCCAGGCCAGCATGATCCGCCGCTACATCCTCTGGCGGAACGGTCATGTCACCGACCCGCGTCTGCGCCGTCGTCGCCCGGGCGAACGTCGCCTGACCTTGCGTTAGACCAGTGCCTTGACCAGCCATAGCGCATCGACCACGGCCATCACGCCGCCCACAACGATGAACCCGATCGAGGTATGTCGCGCATTGCGCTCCATCGTCGCCCGCACCTCGGGAGGGTCTTTCAGCCGGCCGTAGACCTTCGTGGCCATTCGCGTGTTCCTAGACACGATCCCGAAGGCATCACGCCGAATCGCCAGACCGCAGGCCACCAGGACCAGCGCCGCCGCCAGCGCGGCGACCCCAGCAACGACATCCGTCATGGAACCACCCCGCCTTGCCTACGTGCCGATGCGTCACCGGGAACGATACCAACCACATGAAGCACGGAGCTTCAGATACCTCCCGCTCTCAACCCGGCAGTCCACGCAGGGCGAACGTTACCTGCCGCGGCACTAGAGCCGGGACGCCGAGCAGACGCGCCGAACCGAGACACAGAACCGAGACACAGAACCGAGAAGTTGAGCGGAGTCGCAGAGCAGAAACGGAACCCCCGCCTCAGTTGCCTCAATCCACGATCTTCCCCATCAGATCGCCGATCCGCTGCGCCGCCTCCGGCCCGACCTCGCGGTCCACCAGATGCACCACCGCCTCGCCGGACCGGAGCGCGCGCAGCACCCCGGCATCCGTCGTCATCGACGCCGGCACCGTGTACAGCACGGTCGGCGCGAGATGCAGCCGCTCGTACGTCCGCAGCCAGTCGATGACCCCCGAGCGCCGCCGCCGCACCAACGTCATGTCCATGACGATCAGCTGCGGATGCTCGGCGACCATCGCCGCCATCGCGTCGTTCTCGCTCGCGGCCTGGATCACCCGCATCCCGTCCCGCTCCAGCGAGATCGCGAAGCTGGCGGCGAGATCCGGGTTCTCCTCGATCAGCAGCACCCGCGGCGCCGACACCTGCTCCGGTGTCAGGGCCCTGAGCAGCGCCGACGGATCCGCCCCGCGCCGCGCGGTCGCCGACATCGCGGCGGCCGGCACGGCGCCCAACCCGGCGGTCACGAACAGCGGGATGCCCGAGTCGGCCGCCGCGGCGCGCAGCGTGTGCAGCGCGGCACGCGTCACCGGCACGCCGACCGGGTCGGCCAGCAGCGCCACCGGACGCGCCGCCCCGGCCTCGCTGAGCTGTGCGGGTGCCTTCAACGCCGTGGGCGCGTACCCCTGCGCAGCCAGCACCTGCTCCGCACCGGTCTCCGGCGTCGGCCACACCAGCAGCGTCGGCGCGGCCCCGCGCGGCTCGCCGCCCGGCGCCGGCCACGCGTCCGCGGCCTGCGGGGCCGGGTCCGGCTCCTCCGGGTTCGGCCACGCCGCCGCCTCGCTGACGGCCGGCTTCGGCGCCGCGAACGGCGACGGAGGGAGCGCGCCGAACGGCGACGCGGTCTGCGCCTCGGTCAGGAACGGCGCGGGCGGCTGGGGAGCGGGGGACGCCTGAGGCGGGAACACGGCCGGCGAAAGCCCGGAGGTCTGACGATCAGAACTCTTACTGTTCTGATCGAACGGCTCCGGCACCGGGAACCCAGAACTCTGAGCCTGAGCCTCGGTCAAGAAGGGCAGAGGCGCCGGCGCATCGCCGACTGGCGGAAATGCGACACCCTGGCTTCCGTTGAGGGACTCGGAACCTTGCGCCCCGGTCCCGAACACGGAATCGGCTGCCTGACTCCCGAAGCCCGCCATGTCGCCGAACGGCGAGGACGTCTTCGGCACGGAGAACAGCTCGCCCCGGGCGTCGCCCGCGAACATCGTGCCCGCCTGCTGCCCGTTCGCCGCTTCGCCGCCGCCGAACGCGCCGGTGCTCGAAGGGAAGCCACCATGGCCTCCACCTGTGGCGTCGGCGCCAGGTACCTCGTCGCGGAACAACGGCTGCGCCGGATCCGGCCCGTACAGCGACCCCGACCCCACAGCCCGGGGCGCGCCGAAGCGCGAGTCGCCGCCGCCCGGCTCCCGGAACACCGGATCGCCGTACAGCGAAGCAGCCTGCTGGGCCTGCTGGGCCTCGGGAGTGAAGTTCCCCGACGTCGCCAGCGCCGCCTCGTCCTGGTACGAGCCGGACGTGCGCAGCGCCGCGTCGCCCGAGGACTCGACGTGCTGGATCAGATAGTTGTCGTTGGCCGCGGCCGCCTGCTGCGCCGCGCGCCGGCGTCCCCGGGGCGCCGTCTCGGTCGACCCCGGTGACGCGATCCCTCCGGACCCGTTGGACGCCGACGACACGCCGTTGCCCGAGGCCGAAGCGACGGCCGGCACGTGGGTGGTCTGGCTGAAGCCGAGGTGCCCGCGGTCCGCGCGCTCTCCTCGGTCTCCCAGTTCTTCCGGCGGCGCGATCTGCCGGGGAATGGTGGTCGTCGTGGCCGCGGCCGAGTCGCCCCGGCGCCGTCCGCCGAGCGCACCGGCCGGTTCCGCGGACTCGATCTCGCGGACGATCGGGATGATCCGCGTCTCCTCGACCAGGTTGCGCGAGGCCGAGGAATTGCCGGAGGCCAGCTCGTTCTCGCCCTCGGCGCCGACCGGCAGCTCGATCACATAGGTGACGCCCTTGCCGTCCACGCGGTGCACGGTCAGCTGGCCGCCGTGCCGTTCCACGACGGTGCGCGCGAAGCCCAGGTGCTCCGGCACGCCGGCGACCTCCGCGCCGCGCACCTCGATGCGCGCGATGGGGCCGCGGCGGGCGGCGGCGACCACGACCGTGGAGCCCGGGGGAGAGGCCTGGACCGTGTCCACCAGCAGGTGGCGGACCGCCTGGGTCATCCGTTCGGCGTCGATCACGACCTCGGCCGGGCCGGTGTGCACCGCCAGGTCGATGCCGGCCGCGCCGGCCAGGTCGGTCGCGGCGTCCGTGGCCGCGTGCACTATCCGGCCCAGCTCGGCGGGGCGTTTGCGCAGGCCGGTGGGGCCGGCGGCGGCGTCGAGCAGTTCCTCGACCAGGCGTGCGGCCTCGGCGAGCTCAGCGGTGACGTGGGCCAGCTGGTGGCGGGCGCCGGGGGTGAGGGCGTCGCCGGTGTTGGCCAGGCGCGCCAGGCCGGTGCGGGCGGCGTCGAGCGGGCGTCGCAGGGCGCTGACCGACTCGGCGCTCAGGACGGAGCCGTTGGCGCCGTTGATGCCCGTGCCGCCGACGCCGCCGATTCCGGCTCCGCCGAAGGCGTTGGCCCCGTTGAACGCGCCGACGCCGGGGTGGCCGCCGGGCCCGCCGGCACCGTTGGGAGCCTGCGGGGTCTGGACCGCGGGGAGCCGGAAGCGGGACAGGTCCACGAAGGTGACGACCGCGCCGACCAGGGCGTCGTCCTCCATCACCGGGGCCGTCGAGAGCTCCACCGGCACCGTGCCGCCGCCCTTGGCGATCAGGTGCAGCCCGGCCTCACTGCCGAGGCGGTGCTTGCGCCCGGTGCGCAGGGTGTCGGCCACCGGCGACGGCTCGCCGGGAGCAGAGCCGCCGATCAGCGCGTCGAACTCCAGCCCGCCGAGCTCGGAGGCACGGTATTTGAGGACACGCGCGGCGGCCGGGTTCACCAGCACCACGCGCCCGCCGGTGTCGACACCGACGATGCCCTCGCTGGCGGCGCGCAGGATCAGCTCGGTCTGCCGCTGCTGGCGGCGCAGCTCGGCCTCGGCATCGGCGACCCCCGAGACGTCGCGGACCACCACGACCTCCAGCCCACCGTGCCCGGCCGGCAGGAAGGAGCGCACGACCTCGGCCGGAAAGGCCGAACCGTCGGCGAGCTTGGCGACCATACGGGTCGGCACCCCGGCATCGCCGCCGGACACCGAACCCGCCCCGGACTCGCCCGGATCGGTCCACACCCCAGCCGTCGGATCGGGCGAGGCAACCCGCGCCAAGGCGGTGCCGAACCCGGAGAGCAGATCAGTGACAGGCCGGCCGACCAGCGGCGCACCCGGCGCCTCGAACCAACCGACGGCCACGGCGTTCGCGTTGACCACGCGCCCGCCGCCGTCAACGAGCAGCAGCGCCTCGGGCAGCGAGTCGAGTATCGCCGCCAACCGGGCGACACCCCGCACCGGTGAACGGTCCATCCAGCCGTGGCCCTCCTCGTGGCGTGCGTCAGGCGCCACTACCCCAACGCGCGACAGGTACTCGCCGCCGGGCCCACCATCCCGCCCCACACCGGCACCAGAGCTGACGGCAGAGGAAGAAAAGGTGGCGATGGTCACCGATAGGCGACTATCCCACAAGCACCCCGAGCCCGTCTCCCCCGCCTCCGAGATCCCCCGCGTCCCACCCCCTCGGCAAAGGCTTTTGTCTCCACCGAGCCGACCGGGTACGCTATCGGCGACCGTACAAGCGCCGGTGGTCCGGTGGCTGTGGGTTTTGGAGGCGTCGCCTAGTCCGGTCTATGGCGCCGCACTGCTAATGCGGTTTGGGGCTTAAACCCCATCGAGAGTTCAAATCTCTCCGCCTCCGCGTTGATGAGGCCCTTCGCTCTAACCCAGCGAAGGGCCTCATTGTGTTCGATCTGGCCTCCGTTGCAGTTCCCGTTGCAGTTTTCCCGCGAACTCACAAAATCGCAGGTCAACGGAACAGGGCTGCGCCCATCTGGTCCGCGGCGTCCTTGACGACCGCTTCAGCGACGTGCGTGTAAAGCTGTGTGGTTGTCACACGAGCGTGGCCGCAGAGCTTGTTGAAGTCCACCCAGTCGTGTGACCGAGCGGTCGGGCGGACTCGTCGTTCGGCCGGGTTTCAGCGTGCGAGCCCTTTCAGGAGCCCTTGAACTGTGGTCTTGGCTGGGGCCAGAGCAGGCTCGCTTTCGTCGGCCCAGCTCATGATCTCAGCGCAATAGAACACCATCATGACTTGGCCGGTGCGGGACTCCAGATCCGCGCGCCTCTGCCGGTACACCCTGTCTGCCACCTCGGGGACAGTTAGAGAACTGCGCCACAGGTTCGCGGCATCGAGGCCGCGAGGTGCCCGTCCCCAGTCCTCGAAATCGAGGATGTAGAGGTTCGGGCCGGTCAGGTTGGCCCAGTTCAGGTCCGCGTGCGCGGTGGTCCACTCCTTGATCGTCGAGTCGACCCGATGTGGGAGAACCTTCTCGATCACGGAGCTGACTCGTTCCTGCGTGATCGGCTCGCAGTCGGGCGTCGCGAGACGCGCCACCTGGTGCCCGGCCATAGCGTCCAGTGAGGCGTCCAGGGCCGCCCACCAGGCATCCGGCAAGCCGGTCGCCGCTGCGGCGTTGCCCACGGGTTGCTCTTCGACGTAGCTCGTCTCATCTGCACGCCACATCACGCGGCGTGCTGGGTCGAACCACGAGACCCCGGCATACCACTCCGGCTTGGCCACGTCGCGCAGCGCCTCGGCGGCCTCGATGCCCCACCCTTGGGCGTCGAGGCGTTCGAGACCGCGGCACTCGATCCGTACCCAGGTACCTCGGTCGGTGGCGGCACCGATCGAACGGCGCTTGCGCACCGCGCCCTCGGGCAGAAGGAGGAGCTGAAGCGACTTCTGGACGCGATCCATGACGTCATCGACCTCGACGCGCCGAAGGTCGTAGAGCTGAGAAGCGGGGACGGTGTCCACGGTCATGCTCGAACTCCTGGTGGGGGCTGGTGTGCGTGCACCACACCAAAGGTAGCTTTGCGATGCAACATGGTGCGATACCGACCGACGGCTTGGTCGTTCAGTGCGAGCGAGCAAGCGGCTTTGAGCTCTCTGAGGTGGTCTGGATTCGTCGTCCCCACCGCAACGCGGGTGACGGTCGGAAGGCTGAATGCGACAGCGAAAGCGGCATGGATCATGGACGCCGTCTGTTCCGGGGCGAGGAACACAGAAGCGTCGACCGCGTTCCAGACAGGGTTCCTCGCGTTGTGGCCGAAGGGTGCCATGCCCCAGCGTTCTCGCGGTCGTACCGCGTAGGTCATGGCGTCGGCCGCCTCCAGAACAGCGGTCGGCACCATGAGGCCGGCTCGGACCATGAGAACGTCGGGCCTCGGCCCTCGGTAAGGACGGCACAGAAGCAGCCGCGGGTCCCAGCTCGAAATCCCCCACCGTTCGAACAAGCCGGCCTCGCGCATGGCGGCCAGGGCTTCGCAGGCGGCGGCGAAGCCTGCCGGTGAGGTCTCCGGGTTGTGGAGCAGGACCGTGTTGGGCGGGCGCCCCAGATGCTCGGCGGACTCTTCGACTGCAATACGCAGCCGTGTTGGTTCGAGATCGTGGCCGTCGCGGAAGAACCCGACCTTGGTCGAGAGGTCGAACTCGTCGAGCAGGTTTCCTGCCGAGGTACGGAGCATCCGATGAGAGGCGAAGCCGCTGTAGTTGTAGGCGGTGTCCAGCGCGGTCACGCCACAGTCGAGGGCTGCTTCGAGCAGGTCACGAGTGGGACGAGATCGGTATAGCCCGAGGACGACTCGGCGGTCAGCGGCTCGCACAGCCCCTCCTCGATCAAGTGTTCAGCCAATGCCTTCGTGTCCTCGTCGGCGTCGGTGAGTTCGACGGGGTGGCCCGACAGCAGCGTTCGGAGCGCTGACTCGGTGTGTGCGGCGAACGTCAGGCGCTTTCCGGCTGTGACCACCTCGACCGCGTTGCTCGTTACCGTGATGACGGGGGCGAACTCGGTGATGGTCGAGACGCCAGCGAGCGCGCCGAACGCTGGAACATACGGCAGGTGCCGGGGCGATGGGGTGGTCGCTCGCAAGTCATCCAGGTAGCGCACGGGATTGTGGTCTATTGCCATGTTGGCCAGCCGGGTGACCAGCAGCTTCGGGTCGATGTTTGCGGCGCCTTCCAAGTCGGTACGGAACGCGTCGTCAGCGCGTGCCATATCCGACAGATGGTTGAGCCAAGTGACGCCGGTCCGCTTGGTGATGCCGAATGTGACGTGGAGCGAGTAGCCCTCGCCGGATCCGACGCGGGTGGCGGGTGTGCCAGAAGCCGCGGGGGATGTGCATGACGTCGCCGGGTTCATGGTGCCGGCCCATACGACGTTCTCGGCGGGTTCGGTGTTGCGCTCGGCATCGCGGTACATCGGATGTGATCGCGACGCGTCGCGGACCTCCCAGGACTTCTGTCCCGCGAGCTGGACACAGACAACGTCGTGGTCGTCCCAGTGGAGGTCGAACCCGGCAGTGTCGCCGACGGCGAGGTACATGTTCGCCGAGACCAGTTCGCCCGACCACCAGCCCAGCGCCCGGCATGCCACCTGGATCGTCTGGTCGAAGGTGTCGACGCTGTCCAGGACCAGGGTTCCGCCGTTGTTCAGAACGACGCCGACCGCGGCCATGTCAGCCTGCTTCACAGCCTGCCGTCGGCGGTTGACCGCCTCAGTCAGCTAGCGCGAAGGGTGCAGTTCCTCGCTCTCGGCGTACATACGGAGTTGCGGGTTGGCCAGGTGCCTGCCCTCGACGAGGTCGAGAAGCCGATTGGGCGTCATGAGGCGCGAAGGCAGATCGGCGTCGTGGAGTTCGCCTTGGGCGAAGCCGGCGCCGAGGAGCGCCGGCCCGTCCCAGCCGAGCGCCTTCTCGATCGCGGTGACGAGCCGGTGCTCCATGTCGCGCTACTCCCTCGGCAGGTTCAGGTCGCGGTTCTCGCCGTCGTCGCCGGCGCTGTTCTGCGACGAGGTGATGTCCGAGCGCTCGGACTCGCTGCGGTCGTGCGCCGTGCTCAGGGTCTCGACCGCGAGCAACAGGCCGTCCTCGGCCGAGGCCTCGGCGGGCGACTGGTTGACGGGCATGCTGGTTCCTCCTTCGAACGATGGGCGGTTGATCGGTCCTCAGTGCGGCCAGAGGCACACGGTCTCGTGGTTGCTTCGCATCCGCTCGGCCATCTCGACCGTCGCGTAGGAACCGGCTCGGTAGCCGCAACGGCAGCGGACCAGGAAGCCGGGCGCCCGGTTGGGGTCGTCGATGGAGCGGAAGATCTGAACTCCTTCCACTTCCGGACACAGCGCGTATTGCGGGACCGAGAGCTTCGGAGCGGGCTGAGGTGCCATGAAACCGACGCTAGAGATCGGGCATATCAGGGCTCAACGAACTTGCGCGAGCTTGCGTGCCGATTTCTTAGCCGAGGGTGTCGATCGCCGAAGTGATCAGGGCGCGAGCCTTCGATCCGTAGGCTGCCAGGTCGGCGAGCTCGGTGAACGCCTTGACGTATGCGCCGATCTCCGAGGGCGCCGTCACAGTGACGAAGGCCGCGAGCAACTCGACTTGAACCTCGACGTCATCGAAGATCATGAAGGTCTCCAGCGTCCACATTGACTGATCCCGCCGAGTTCCAGCCGGGATGATGCCGAAGCTCACTCGTGGCAGGGACATCACTGTCAGCAGGTAGCCGAGTTGTGCCGCCATGGTTTGCTCGTCGCCGAAGTGGTTGTGCAACACAGACTCTTCGATCAGCAGCGCGAACTTGTGGTTACCCTCGCGGATGACGTGTGAGCGCGCGACTCGGGCTGCTGCGGCCTGTTCGACGTCGTCAGGTGTTCCCTGAAACCGCGTGATGGCCGACATGAGCGCGGCGGCGTATTCGGGGGTCTGGAGTAGGCCGGGCACGACGTTCGAGCAGTACACCCGGAAGCTGTTCGTGCGCTCGTATAGCGGCACGGTGGACTCTTGCGATCGTCGGAGCCCGGCTCGGTGCACCCGCTTCCAGGTGACGTAGGCGGATTCTGCGGCGCGGTTGGCCGCGATCAAGTCGGCGATCTGTTCCTCGGCATCGCAGACGCGGCACCAGTCCTTGATGTCCTGGTCAGAAAGGGAGGACTTCCCGTTTAACAGCCGGGAGGACTTGGACTCGTGCCACCCGGCCGAAGTAGCGATGGCGCGAGCGGTCATCCCCGCGTCCAGCATCAAGTCCCGCAGGCGCAGGGCGAGAGCGTCACGCGCCGCTTGGGCGCTGGACGACGGGGATGACGTCACGGCGAAGGCCGATCAGATGTTGAACTGCTCGTGCGGCGTCGCACGCTCCCACACGGCTTCGAATGCGTCAGCGCATAGCTTCGCTGTCGCGGGGTCTTCCGTGTACTGCGGTTCCGCGAGGTCGCCCTCACCGGTGAACAGGTTGAACCGCACCGCCCGTGAGTCGATCAGCCAGAAGTCGTTTCCTGGAAGTGCGATGTCCGAGGCGAGGCGGCGCGGCAGCCAACGCACCTGCTCGCCGGCTGTGATGTTCACTGGGGTACCGGCATGCTCGAATCGGATGTAGTCCGACACCGGTTCGGCGACGATACGGGCTCGCCTGACTACGACGCCGCGGGTCACGGCGGCCTGGACGAGGTCGACCCAGGGGCGCCAGTACTCCGAATCGGGGTCGTCATCTCGCCGGCCGCTGCGGCGCCACTCGGCGAAGTCCTCCGCCTCGTCCGCGACAGCGTAGGAATCGTGCATCTCCAAGTGGACCGCCGACGTCTTCGCCGAGTTCAGCAGCTCAGCGAAGTCAGGTACGCGCACGCTCAGCGACATCACAAGCCTCTCGAATCAGCGGCACCATGCGGGCCGGGACGCGGATGACCGCCTCGGTCTCGGGGACGTCGCCGATGGCCAGGCACTCGGCGAGCGTCGTCTCGTCGACGAGCCATCCTTGCAGTACGAGGTCATCGTTCTTGTCGTCGACCCAGACGGTCGGGCAGTTCCCCTGCCCGGTGTCCGGGTCGATACCGATGTATTGAAGCGCCATGGTGCCCTCCTCGCGTCGGGGGTCGCTATCGATATGAGAACCCTTGCATGCTGCTCAGACTCGACGCCACGAACTTGCGCGAACTTGCGCAATGCATGGGGAGCGGCCAGGTCGACGCCACTCGCGATCACCGTAGGTTGCTCAGGTGCGACCGCAGTCGATATGAGGACCCTGATGAATGGGGTTCCCTGTCGGCTAATACGGCTATCGTTTCAGTACGGTGCTTCTGACGTGCGGAGGGAACTATGAGTAACGGCTGGTCTCACGAGTTGCCACACACGTCTCAAGTGGCCCGAACTTACGCCGAGATATTGGACGATCCCAGGACGAAGGACGAGGACAAGCGGCGGATCATCGGCGACCACATACTCGGGGTCGCCGCGACGGTTCTGGCGCGAAATGGCGATCGGAAGCTCGCGATGCTGCTCGCCAACGTTGTCAGTGTTCGCTACGGCCTCGATCCAGAAGATCAGAGCTGGGACAACTTATGGATCGATGTCCTGCCGGAGGATCAACCCGCATACACCGAAGAAACCATCGAACAGTTGAAGCGGCTGTTCAATGACATCGGCGAACGGCGTAGCTACCCGGTCGGGTGGGTGTGCGTCCGCCAAGTACTTCCGGAAGTGGGACCTGGGTGGCAGAGCCAACTCAAGGCTCAGGCGGATGGGGAACGACCCACCAACCAGGGGCGAAGGGTGCGCCTTGCGCCGCCGAAGTTTACCGAGGACGGTCTTTGGTTTACGAACGCCGGAGAACTGGCGGTGTACCGCGCGCTGAAGCGCCTACAAGATTCGGTGCTGCGGTCCGAAGAGACGATCGGGATCTATCCACTCGCGGGCGGGCGTGTGCCAGGTCGAACGTGGGAACCGGACGTGCTGGTCACCTACAAGGGGCGTGCGGGCGTGATCGAAGTCGACGGACCTCATCACAACGGCCGGCGGGCTATGGATAGAACCCGCGACCACCTCCTCATGGATGCTGGGGTTGCGTTCGTTGACCGCATCCCGGTCGAGGTTCTCGACAGTCCTGACGAGCTCACTGAGGCCCTTCAGCGTTTCCTTCGCCGTTTGGACGGTGCGAAGTAGCACGATAGGTGGTTCGGCAAGGTGCTCGAATGGGGTAGCAGTTTGGGTAGCAGTTCGTTCCCGAACGGCGTGGTCCGCGAGAGTACGTTTCCGCAGTTCGGTGGCACAGCTGAAGTCGCCGCCGGTCGGATGTTCGAGTGAACATCCGACCGTTTGCTTTTCGCCGGCGAATACCCAGGTCGGCGGTCTGGCGCTCCGTCACAACGTCCGGTGAAGTTCACCCGGTCGGGGTTTGCGGGCCCAGGAGGAGACGAGGGCGAAGGACAGGTCCAGGAACGATGGATCGTCGAGCAAGCCTATGGCGTGCCGGAGGTCGTCCGGGGCTAGGAGGCCTTCGTGGACGATCGCTGGTTTGGCCTGTTCCAGGCTGATGCGCCAGAAGTCGTCGGCGGGTCCTCCCTCGCCGACGACCATCGTGGTCACGCGGAGGCCGGGTTCGGCGAGGCCAGCCTGGTCCAGGAGTGATGGCAGGTGGCGGGACCAGCGGAGGTCAGTGCCCTGGTGGGTGGCCATGATGTGGGCGTAGGCGTTGAGGCAGCGGCGGAAGTCGGGGTGGGGGGAGGAGTCGACTGGGTAGAGCGCCGGTTCCTCCACTACGAGCCAGCCGCCGGGGGCTAGCCAGCGGGCTGCTCGTTCGACGGCGCGGTCGCGGTCGGGGAGGTGGGCCAGGACGGCGCGGGTGTGGACGAGGTCGAAGGATTCTGCGGGGAAGTCCTTGCCGTTCACCACGTCGTGGACGACGATCTCCAGGTTCGGTACCCGGTCTCCGCGCAGGAAGCGGAGGTCCACTTCGGTGGCGACGACGTTTCCGCGCTGACATCGGTGCGCCAGCCAGCGCGCCACCGATCCGGTGCCGGCGCCCAGCTCCAGGCAGCGCCAGCCGGGGCGGATGTCGAGGCTGGTGAGGATGTCGCGGCTGCCCGGGTCCCACAGCGTCTCCAGTGCGTGCAGCCGGGTCCAGTCGACGCGGTCGCGGCCGGACGGGTCGCACGGGTCGGCGGGGCCGACGGCGCCCTGGCGGTACGACTCGCGCGTTATCGGCGAGGCGGATAAGGCCCTGGTGGTTCTGTTCGTGGTTCTGTTCGCGGTTCCGCTGCGGTTCACGAAGGCCTCCTTCCACGCTCCAGCACTGCCAGCGGGGCGCCGATGAGGCCGGCGGCCAGCGTGGCCCCGTCCGCCGGGTCGATCAGCAGAAAGGAACCGGTACGCCGACTGGTCGTGTAGTCGTCGACCGGCAGTGGCTCGGACGTGCGCAGCGTGAGGCGGCCGATCTGGTTGAGCCGCAGCGACTCCGGGTCGTGGACCGTCGACAGGTTCTGCTCGTCGAACCGGGCGTCGATCGAGACGACTACGGCCGACACGGTCCGCGTGCCGTGCTTGAGGAGCACCGAAGCACCGGGGCGCGACGGCGTCTCCGACAGCCAGCACACCGTGGCGTCCAACTCGTCCGTCACCGTGGGCGGCGCGCTCGACGCGACGATCACGTCGCCCCGGCAGACGTCCAGATCGTCGGCGAGCAGCAAGGTCACCGAACGGCCGACGCCGGCCTCGGTCAGCGGACCGTCCATGGTGTCGATGCCGGTCAGGGTGCTGCGAATTCCGGCCGGCAGCACCAGAACCTCGTCGCCGACGGTCGCGGTGCCCGCGGCGATCTGGCCGGCGTAGCCGCGGTACTCCGGATGCTCGGAAGTACGTGGCCTGATGACGTGCTGCACCGGGAAGCGCAGCGGCGCGTCGTGGACTTCCGGCGCCACCGACACGGTCTCCAGGTGACGCAGCAGAGTCGGCCCGGTGTACCAGGGCGTCCGCGGGGACGGCTCGACGACGTTGTCGCCGACCAGCGCCGACACCGGGACGGCCAGCACGTCCGACTCCGCGTAGCCCAGCGCCGTCGCGTGCGCCAGGAACTCCTTGGCGATCGGGGCGAACGCCGATTCGTCGTGGTCGACCAGGTCGATCTTGTTGACCGCCAGCACCAGCTTCGGCACTCCCATCAGGGCGAGCACCGCGGTGTGCCGGCGGGTTTGCGCCACCACGCCCTTGCGTGCGTCCACCAGGACCATCGCCACCTGTGCGGTGGACGCGCCGGTGACGGTGTTCCGGGTGTACTGCACGTGCCCCGGCGTGTCGGCCAGGATGAAGGAGCGGTGCGCCGTGGCGAAGTAGCGGTACGCCACGTCGATCGTGATGCCCTGCTCGCGCTCCGAGCGCAGACCGTCCACCAGCAGCGCCAGGTCCGGGGTGGTCAGGCCGCGGTCGACGCTGGCCCGGTGGACCGCGTCCAACTGGTCGGCCAGCACCGACTTGGTGTCGTAGAGAAGGCGGCCGACCAGTGTCGATTTACCGTCGTCGACGCTCCCCGCGGTGGCCAACCTCAGCAGGTCCTGGTGCATGTACTCGGCAGCCATCAGAAGTACCCCAATCGCTTCCGGTCCTCCATCGCGGCCTCCGACACCAGGTCGTCCGCCCTGCTCGCACCCCGCTCGGTGAGCCGGCTGGCCGCCACCTCGGCGATCACCTCGGCCACGGTCGCGGCCGAGGACTCCACGGCCCCGGTGCAGGAGCCGTCGCCGACGGTCCGGTAGCGCACGGTCAGTTCCCGAACGTCCTCGCCTTCGCGAGCGCCGCCCCACGGACCGGCCGTCAGCCACATGCCGGATCGGCGGAAGACGGTACGCCGGTGCGAGTAGTAGATCGACGGCAGTTCGATGTCCTCCCGCTCGACGTAGCGCCAGACGTCCCGCTCGGTCCAGTTCGACAGCGGGAACACCCGGACGTGCTCGCCGACCCGGTGCCGGCCGTTGTAGATGTTCCACAGCTCCGGACGCTGCCGGCGCGGCTCCCACTGCCCGAATCCGTTGCGCAGGCTGAAGATCCGCTCCTTGGCCCGAGCCCGTTCCTCGTCCCGTCGTCCGCCGCCGAAGGCCGCGTCGCATCGCAGGGATCTGATGGCGTCCAGCAGCGGGACCGTCTGCAGCGGGTTGCGGAGACCGTCGGCACGCTCGGCCAGTCGGCCGTCGTCGATCCAGTCCTGGACCCGCACCACCTCAAGGCGCAGGTCGTAGTGCGCCGCGACCCGGTCCCGGAAGGCGATGACCTCCTCGAAGTTGTGGCCGGTGTCGACGTGCAGCAGCGGGAACGGGACCGGCGCCGGCCAGAACGCTTTGACCGCGAGGTGCACCAGCACCGTCGAGTCCTTCCCGCCGGAGAACAGGATCACCGGTCGTTCGAACTCGCCGGCCGCCTCCCGGAAGATGTGGACGGCCTCGGATTCCAAGGCGTCCAGGGTGGTCGCGGCCATGGTGCCGCGCGATGTCGATGGCATGGATCGCAGACTCCTGCAGGCGTACGCCCGGTGTCCGGCGCTGAGATTCAGGGCGTGATGGAAGGTGGCGGATGACGCGGGACGCGGTCAGTGCCGGTACTGACGGCGTGAGTCGGCCGGCGGCGCCCGAGAAGGGTGGGAGGATCAGGGCGCCGGGCCGGATTTAGTTAAGCAAGTTTCCTAACAAGCCCACCACCAGTGATACTCGCCCGTGACGGAACCGTCAAGCATCGCTGCGTACGGTGACTGTCCTGCGGTGCATACCAGGCCTTTGTGACCTTCCGCCCCGCTACCGAGGCGGCGGTTCCACAGTGCGGAAGGCCGACGCGGCGCCAGGAGCAGCCGGAAGATCGTCTTTCGCAGCTCCTTGACACGCCCTCGACGGCTGCCCTACGGTGCCCCCGAGTCCAAGTAAAGAAGGTTTCCTAACAGTCCACTCATCATCGTTCCGGCAGGCCGCACCCCGGCCGCCGGACGGACGTCCGGCCCGCCCGCGCCCCGAGCGCCGCGCCGGGACCCCCGTTCAAACGATCTCAAGGAGTGGATTCGAATGCGCATCCTCGTTCTCGGCGGCGACGGCTTCTGCGGCTGGCCGACGTCCCTGCACCTGTCCGACCGCGGCCACGACGTCACCATCGTCGACAACCTCAGCCGGCGGGTGATCGACCTCGAGCTCGAAGTCGAGTCGCTGACCCCGATCCGCCCGATGGGCGAGCGGCTCCGGGCCTGGAAGTCGGTCTCCGGCCGCGACATCGGCTTCGTCCGCCTGGACCTGGCGACCGAGTACGAGCGGCTCGCCGCGCTGCTCGCCGAGCTCCGGCCCGAGGCCATCGTGCACTTCGCCGAGCAGCGGGCGGCTCCGTACTCGATGCGGTCGCCGCAGGCCAAGTGCTACACGGTCGACAACAACGTGCGGGCCACGCACAACCTGCTGTCCGCGCTCGTCACCACCGGCGTCGACGCCGCGGTGGTGCACCTCGGAACGATGGGCGTCTACGGGTACGGCTGGTCGGGATCGGCCCCGATCCCCGAGGGCTACCTGACCGTGAAGGTGCCGACGCCCACCGGCGACATCCCGCGCGAGATCCTGCACCCGGCCAACCCCGGTTCGGTCTACCACCTCACCAAGACTCTGGACCAGCTGATGTTCGGCTTCTACGCGAAGAACGACCGGCTGCGCATCACCGACCTGCACCAGGGCATCGTGTGGGGGACCCAGACCCCGCAGACGGTCCTGGACCACCGCCTGGTCAATCGCTTCGACTACGACGGCGACTACGGCACGGTCCTCAACCGCTTCCTCATGCAGGCCGCGATCGGCCACCCGCTGACCGTGCACGGCAGCGGCGGCCAGACCCGGGCGTTCATCCACATCCGGGACACCGTGCGGTGTGTCGAGCTGGCCATCGAGAATCCGCCGGACGGCCCCGGCCGCGAGTGTTCAACCAGGTCACCGAGACCTACCGGGTCGCCGAGCTGGCGAAGCTGGTGAGCGAGATGACCGGGGTCGAGGTCGCGAACCTGCCCAACCCGCGGCAGGAGGCGGACCGGAACGACCTGAACGTGTGCAACGACCAGTTCCTGGCCCTGGGTCTGAAGCCGACCACGCTGTCCGAGGGGCTGATGGAGGAGTGCACCGACATCGCGGTGCGCCACCGCCACCGTGCCGACCTGAGCAAGATCATCGCTCGCTCGGTCTGGCGGTCCGGGATGGCGACCGCCGACGACCTGATGCCCGAGGCCACCGAGCGCTGAGGCGTGGACCGCTGAGCCACTGACTGCTGAGCCACTGACTGCTGAGCCACTGACCGCTGAACCGCCGGACGCGATCGGACCAGCGATCGCGTCCGGCGATCGGCCCACGGGTCGGCCCGGCGACCAGCCCAGCCTTCGGATCAGCCCAGCCCTCGGATCAGCCCTCGGATCAGCCCTCGGATCAGGCATCGGAGAAGGGAGAAGACCATGGTGACCAAGGACCGGGTCCGCGGCATGAACGCGGCCCTGACCAGCGGCGAGGCCGGGGTCGGCGAGATGCGGCCGGCCCGCGCGCCGTTGCGGCCGCGGCAGCTGCTCGTGGCGGTCGTCGTCGTGGCGGTCGGCGCCGCCTCGGTGGTGCTGACCTACCGGGCGATGGCCGACCCCGCGCCGACCATCACCGGCCAGGTGACGCCGGCGCACGCGTACTACCTCAACTTCGGCGACGACGGCACGCTCAGCGCCCTGAACGTCCGACCCGGCCAGCAGGTCAAGGCCGGGCAGCTGCTGGCCACCGAGGACACCTCGGTGGGGCAGTCGGACCTCCAGGCGGCGCAGGCCCTGGTGCAGGCCGACACCACCGAACTGGCCGCCGCCCAGAATCCGCAGACCAGCACCGTTCAGCAGAACCAGGCCAAGCTCGCCGCGGCCAAAGCATCCTCGGCGGTCAGCAGCGCCCAAAGTGCGCTGAGTCTGGCCCAGAGCAAGGGAAAGAACAGCACCGACCTGCAGACCGCCGTGGTCGCCGGCCGCCAGCACATCCTGGACGACGACAACGCGCGGCTCGCATCGTCGTGTCCTGCGACGAGCACGACCAGCACGACGAGCACCACCAGCACAACAGCCGACGAAGCCGCCGGTCCCGCAGACGTGGTTGTCGCTCCTTCCGTATCGCAGAACCCTTCGCCGACCGGTCCCGACACCCCAGCCACCACCCCCGAGCCGACTCCGTCCACTGCTCCACCGAGCCGTCGGCCGACGACAGTCACCATGACGACGACCGTCAGAACGACGCCGACTGCGCGAGTGAGCCCGTCGGACCCGCCCGCGGCGCCGACCACCAACGGAACGCTCTGCCAGACGCTGCAAGCAGAAGCGGCCAAGGACAGCGCGGCACTGTCGGAATCGCAGGCCCAACTCACCTCGATCCAGTCCGCCGCACTGGACGAGCAGCAGCGGGACGCCGACCAGCTGACCCAGGCCCAGTCCCTGCAACAGACCGTCCTCGGCCAGTCGAGCCCGGGATCCGTCCCGGTCGCGGTGACCGTCGCGCAGGCGAAGTCGCAGCTCGCCGCGTCCCAGGCGCAGGTCGCCAAGGACGAACAGATCCTGAAGAACGCCTCGATCGTCGCACCCGCCGACGGCACCGTCGCCGACACCGCGGGCGCTGTCGGCGACCAGGTGCACTCCGACGGCGTCCACCAGTACGCGGGTCCGCCCGGGCAGACCGGGACGACGGCCGGCCAGCAGCAGGGGTTCCAGCTGTTCGCCGGGCAGCCGGCGGCCGGCGGCGACGCCCGCGCCACCCAGCCGAGCGGCTACGCCCCGCTCATCACCCTGTATTCGGCACCGATGTCGGTGACCGCGCAGGTCCCCGAAACGAGCATCGGCCGGATCCACACCGGGCAGCAGGTGACGGTGGCCGTGGCCGCGGCCGGCGCGACGGCGAAGGGGACCGTCCAGGAGATCCTGCTCGATCCGGCGAAGGTGTCCACCGGCGTCTACTACGACGTCGTCATCTCCATGGCCACCACGCCGCCCGGGGTCCTGTGCGGCATGACCGTGAACGTCGGCCTGCTCTCATGACGCGCGCACCGGGCCTCGTGCTGCTGATCCTGGACATCGCGGTGCTGATGGTCGTGGTCCTGCAGCCGCTCGGGCGGCGGTTCGACGACTCCGACCGGGGCGCGGGCGCCGTGGTCAGGCTGCCGCCGTTCCAACGCCCCTCGCTGCCCCGGGTCACCGCTTTCCTCACGCTGGTCGTGGCGGCGAACGTGGTCATCGTGGCGTTCCGCACGTCACCGTTCGTCCAGCTGTACCGGGCCCTCGTCGCCCGGCTGCTGGACTCGGTGATCCACGACCCCGCGTTCGCCACCTACTACGCGGCGAAGCTGGTGCCGCTCGTCCCGACGACAGTGCTCGAATTCATGGTGATCACCGCTTTGGTTCTGCCGGCGACGCCGGGCCGGCGGCTGATGATCGCGGGGCACGGCGTGCTGTTCCTGGCAGTGTCGGTCGTGACGACCACCGTTCTGGCGCTCGTCGCGCACGCCCTGCACGCGTCGGTGGGGCCGCTGCCGCTGATCGACCTCGTGTTGCAGGAGTCGGTCGCGTTCTTCGTCGTGTTCCGCTTCGCCTTCACGAGCTTCCAGTTCCCGCGGGTGACTCAGGTGCCGGCCGTCAAACCGGGCCGGCGGCGGGAGGCGCTGGTGCTGCTGCTGTGCCTCGTCGCGTCGCTGTCGCTTATGGGGAGTCTGGCTGTTGTGCTGATCGCGCAGGCCGGCGCCAACCTGCTCGTCGCGTTCTTGGTGGTGCGGGCGTTGCGTTCCGGCGTCATGGACAGCATTTACGTGCTGCTCGGCCTGGTGCGGTTCGCGGGTCCCGGGGCACCGCGGCCCGACGAGCGGCGGCCGCCGCTGGAGGTCATCATTCCTGCTTACAACGAGGCCGTGGTGATCGAGCGGACGCTGCGCTCCATCGACCGGGCCGCCGCGGCGTACGGCGGCAGCGTCCGGGTGATCCTGTGCGACGACGGTTCCACCGACGACACCCGCGCGCTGGCTGAAGGCGTCATCGCGGAGTTCAGGCACGCGACGGGGGAAGTGCTCCAGGGCCGGCACGCTGGAAAGTCGGCGGCGCTGAACCTGGCGCTCGCCGAGTGCACCGCCGACTACGTGTACCGGGTGGACGCGGACTGCGCGCTGGACGCGAATGCTTTCGTGTACTCGGTGCCGCACTTCTTGGCGCACCCGGATATCGGGCTGGTCGGAGCGTTCGTGCTGCCGAAGGAGCCTTACACCACCTGGATCGACCGGATGCGGGCGCTGGAGATGATCTTCAGCTTCGGGTTCGCGCGGGTGATGTTGGCGGAGGTCGACGCGGTGCCGTGCGTGCCGGGTACGTTCTGCGCGTTCCGGCGGCTGCCGGCTCTGGCCATCGGGGGCTTCGTCCACGGGACGCTCGGGGAGGACGTGTTCTTCACGTGCTCGATGGCCCGGCTTGGATACCGGGCGGCGATCGATCCGCGGGTGATCTCGTACGAGGACGTGCCGACGTCGGTGCGTCAGTTGCGCGTGCAGCGGTTCCGGTGGTGCAAGGGCGGGATCATGAGCTTCGCTGCGTATACCCCGTTCGGGTGCGGTGCGCCGAGTCCTCGGAACTGGTTCAAGATGCCGCTCGGGGCGGGGAAGGGGCTGCTCAAGCCGTTCGGTACGGCGATGCTGTTGTTGACGCTGGAGCTGTCGATTCTGGAACCGGCTGTGCGTCACAACCTGCTGCGATTCGCTGTGTTGCTGCTGGCGAGCCAGGTCAGTTCGTTCGTTCCGCGGCTGCTTGTCATGGCGTACTACCGGCGGCTGCGGCTGCTGCCGTGGTTGGTGCTGTGGATTCCGTTCTCGTTTCTCAAGCGGTTCTTCATGATCGAGGCGTTTCTGTCGTTCGGGATGCGGCCGGTTAAGGCGCCTTGGCGGTTGCGTGCTCGGCGTGGTCGGCGCGCTGGGCGTGCTCGGTGGGCGGGGGCGACCGAATGAGGTGGGGTGCTTCGCGGATCTGGCGGGTGGTTGTGGCGCTCGTCTTGTCGGCGCTGGCGGTTCAGCTTGCGGGCTGTTCTACCGGTACGCATGCGCGCATGCGTCGCGCGTCCCAGGCGCCGGCGGTGCAGTCGGTCGGCGGCAGTGGTCGGCCGAGTTGGATCCTGACCAAGGCGGCGTTGAATGCGCTTGCCGCGGATTCGCATGTGCGTGGGCAGTTGGCCGGGGCTCAGATCTTCGAGATTCTTACCGACGCCGAACGTCCGGCGACGGTTCTGCCCGTCGTGCCGACGATGTCGTTCAAGAGCTTCGCAGTCCTCGAAGACACGCTCGATCGGGGTGCGCTGCGTCCGGATATCCGCGCGGTCATCTATGACGCGGAGCATTGGGCGCAGACGCCGACTGACGAGCAGCGTGATCCTGCCACGTTCTACCAGCGTGCGGCGCAGATCGCTCATGCGCATGGGCTGATTTTCATCGCGACGCCGGCGATGGATCTGGTGAACGCCGGCGGGGGGAAGGCGGCGGATCCGGCGACGGCTTTTGTGGATCGGGGGATCGGGGCGGATGCAGCGCGGTCTGCTGACGTGGTGGACATTCAGGCTCAGAGCCTGGAGCGCGATGCCGCTGCCTACCGGAGCTTTGTCACGCGGGTCGCTGCGCAGATTCGGGCGGCCAATCCGAACGTGACCGTGCTCGCCGGTCTGTCGACCAATCCGCACGGATCGGCGATCACGCCCGACATGCTGGTCGCCGCCATGCTCGGGGCGGCGGGGCAGGTGACGGGGTTCTGGGTGAACGTCCCGGGCAAGGGGAGCGACTGCCCGAAGTGCAATGCGCCTCGGCCGGAGGTTGCGGTCGCTGCTTTGAGCGACGGGCGGGTGGCGCGGTTGGCGGGTGTTTTCGCTCCTTCTTCTGACGCGGCCGCTGGGTCGCATGGCTCATCTGCACCGAATTCCTGACCCGACGAAGTGGAAGGCACACTCATGTCAGTCGACCGCAGGTCCCTCGACCACAGTTCTGTCACTCAGGGCTCTGTTACTCAGAGCTCTGTCTCTCGCAGGCGGTTCATTCGTGACACCGGTGCGGCGGCAGGGATCGTCGTCGCCGCCTCGGCTCTCAGCACGAACACCGCCGCCGCCCGCCGAGCGCAGAGCACCGGGCCGACGTGGCTGCTGGCGCGCGAGGCGTTCGACAATCTCAACAACCCCGTACTCGACGGCAGTCCGAAGGTCTGCCAGAGCGCGTTCGGCAGCGGGAGTACGTGGTTCATTGCCTCGTACACCGGCGACAACACCATCGCGTCGCCTGTTCCGGCCGGCTACAGCGGCGTGGCCGTCCTCAAGTTCGCGAGCTACCAGAACGGGTCGACGGGGCTCGTGGACGCCATCGCCGCCGGGCTGCCGTCGTGGGTGACGGCCGTGCAGTACGACGCCGAGTCGTGGGCCGACACGCCGGATGTCGAGCAGGGCTCGTGGCTGCTGAATCGGCACACGCTGGTGAGCTACGCGCAGGAGTTCTGCGCGACGGCGCACAGCCACAACCTGAAGGTCGTGCTGTCTCCCGGCAACGACCTGTGCAACGACTCCCCGAACCCGGCCTACCCCGGGAGGCGTCCGCAGTATCCGCTCAAGTCGTCGGACGGCGGGATGGACTACAACGCCTTCGTCCGTCACGGCCTCGCCGCCGCGGCCCAGTACCTGGCGCCCGGCGACATCTTCGAGTACCAGGGCCAGCAGCTGGAGCTGGACGCACCCACCTATTCCGCGATCACAACGAAGGTGGCGAACCAGGTCAAGACCGCGAACCCCAACGCGCTCTTCCTCGCCGGCCTCGGCCGCAGCAAGCCGCCCTCCGACGGCGCGACGTGCCTCCAGCTCACCGACGCGGCGACCGCCGTCTCCGGCGTGGCGGCGGGGTACTGGCTGAACGTTGACGCGTATTCGAGTCAGGTGCGGCCGATGATCTGCTGCCTGAAGAAGCTGGGGTTCTGAGCGGGAGCGACCCGCGTGACCTGCTCGGGGCGGGCAGCCTGGCCGCCGCGACGCGCCGCCTGCTCGACGAGCGCCGCTTCGACGAGCTAGCGGCGCGAGCAGCGCAGTGGACACCGGCGATCTCGCTGCCGCACTCACCTGGCTCGGCGAGCGGCTGTACTACCTGGCGGCGATCGGGGTCGAGCCGTTCGCTGACGAGGAGGCCCTGGTGGACGTGCTCACCCACATCTGGATGAGCGTCCTGCACCCCGGAAGCTTCAGCCGCCGCGCGTGAGGTTCTCGATGAGCAGCGACAGCGTGAAGTCGAACCGCTGGTGGCCGTGGCCGGACGTCAGCTCGGTCGCATAACGCCGGGTCTGCGGGAACGTGTCCTCGGGCAGCGCGGTGAGCCGGCCGACCATCTCGTCCTGGCTCAGAACCCACGTCGCGTCCTGGTCCTTCCGCCGCTGCTGCACCAGCGAGACCTCCAGCGCGTAGCCGGCGACGTAGAGCGTCATGCCGTCCATGGCCCACGCCGCGGTCTGCGGCTCGATGCCGCCGGCGAGCAGGATCGCGAAGATGCCCTCGCCGACGCGCAGGATCTCCAGGTTCGTCGAGACCATCGCCAGCGCGGCCTTGGAGACCCCCGGGTACTCCAGGTACAGGTCGCGCATCTGCGCGTAGACGTCCCGCAGTTGCTCCTGCCAGCGCGCCGGGTCCGGTTTCGGCAGCACGATCTGCGAGCACAGCCGGCCGATGATCAGGTCGTCGATGTCGGCCTTGTTGACGATGTGCGCGTACAGCGACGACGGACCGGTGTTCAGCACGTTCGCCACGCGCCGAATGGTCAGCGCGTCATAGCCCTCCGTGGCCACGACCTGCAATGCGGCGTCCGTGATGCGCCCGACGGTGATCGGCGTCCGGGGCTTCGCGGCGGTCGCGTTCTCGGCCGCGTTCTCAGTCGCGTCCTCAGGCTGGGCGTGGCGGGCGGCGCGGCGCTGCTTGGGGTCGGGGGCCATGTGCTCCACTCTACCTCGGTACGAACTAAGTTCGTCACGAGCGGGGCGCCCCTGCCGGTGCTGCCGTCCGCGTCCCGGTGCCACGGCGATTCCCCTTCACCGGATCGTCGCCGCACTGACCGGTCGCAGGGCTTGTCAATACGCCTCGGACGGTTAGGTTACTGACGCGTAGCGCAGCCATCGGAACCGTCTTCACCGGAGGAACCCATGAGCGACCAGTCCGCACGTCCGGAACCCGCACGTCCGGAGCACCACGACGTCAGCCGCCGGGAACTGATAGCCGGATCGGCGGGGGCGCTCGGTGCGGCCGCGCTGGCTGGCGTCGGGGCGCACAGCGGGGAGCCCACCGACGCGCAGAAGAAGATCCTGGACACGGCGCTGGCGGCGTCGGCGAGCGGCGCGGCGAGTCTGAGCGACGTCGAGCACGTCGTGGTCCTGATGCAGGAGAACCGGTCCTTCGACCAGTACTTCGGGACGCTGTCCGGGGTGCGCGGGTTCTCCGACCCGGCGGTGCCGACGCAGACCGTCGGCGGCACGCAGTACCCGGTCTTCAACCAGTTCGGCTTCGCGCCCGGCATCGGCGCCTCCGCGAGCGGGTACCTGCAGCCGTTCCGGCTGGTGAGCAACCCGCCGCTGGAGAACGGGCAGACCACGAACGACGTCTCGCACAGCTGGGCCACGCAGCACCAGAGCTGGAACGACGGCGCCATGGACTCCTTCGTCACCGCGCACCTGGCCGCCGACGGCGCCAGCAACGGCCCGGTGACCATGGGCTATTACACGCGCTCGGATCTCGCCTTTTATCACGCGCTGGCCGACGCCTTCACGATCTGCGACGGCTACCACTGCTCGGTGCTCGGACCGACCGACCCCAACCGGCTGATGCTGATGTCCGCCTCGATCGACCCCGAGGGCACGCACGGCGGCCCGGTGGTGGAGACCTTCAGCAACCGGATCGGCGAGACCGGCAAGCTCAGCTGGGAGACCATGCCCGAGCGGCTGCTGGAAGCCGGGGTCAGCTGGAAGGTCTACAACGACCCGATCGGCCTGCTGGCGCTGAGCCCGCTGCTGTACTTCAAGAACTACGACAACCCCTTCTCCATCACCGGTCTGGAGCTGATCGGGCGCGGCCTGACGCCGAACTACCCCGACGACTTCAAGGCCGACATCGCCTCCGGCCATCTGCCGGCGGTGTCGTGGATCATCCCGCCGGTCGCGCTGTGCGAGCACCCGGCCGCGCCGCCGTACTACGGCGAGTACTTCGTGCAGGAGGTGCTGGCCGCGCTGGTGTCGAACCCGGAAGTGTGGGCCCGCACGGTCGTGTTCGTGGTCTACGACGAGAACGGCGGCTTCTTCGACCACGTCGCCCCGCCGACCGCGCCGCAGGGCACGGCCGGGGAGTGGCTGGCGTCGCTGCCCGCGGCGGCCGGCGGCGTGGACGGCCCGATCGGCCTGGGCTTCCGCACCCCGGCGCTGGTGATCTCGCCGTTCAGCGCCGGCGGCTACAAGTACTCCGGCACGCTGGACCACACCTCGGTGCTGCGGTTCATCGAGTCCCGCTTCGGCGTCGAGGTACCGAACCTGACGGCCTGGCGGCGCGGCGTCACCGGCGACTTCACCGGCGCGCTGAACCTGACCGCGCCGCCGGACACCGGCTTCCCGACGCTGCCGGTGGTGAACATCGGCGACACGTCGGTGGCCGAGCAGGCGGTGCTGAACGCGCTGACGGGGACGTTGGATGTGGGGATCCCGTATCCGCTGCCGACGTCGAACAGCATGCCCGCGCAGGAGAGCACGCCTGCTCGGCCCAGCGTTCCCTAGGTTCTGACTTCCCTAGGTCTTAGAAGCGGCTCCGCGCCTCGCTGCGCGGATCCGCGACCACCCGGTGCGCGTCGTACAGTCCGCTCCGCGCCTCGCGGCGCCACGGTCGCGCGTACCGCACCGCGATCTCCACGGCCGTCGCGCCGTCGTCGATCTCTCCGACAGCGACCGCGGCGGCGGTGGAGGCGGCGCAGCGTGCCGACCAGGTGCCGTCCGGGGCGATCAGGCCCGAGGGGGTGATCGGGCCCTGCGACGCCGCCGCCGCGAAGGCCACCCACATGCCGTTCGCCGCCGCGAGGCCCTGGGCTTCGGTCGCGAAGGCCTTCTCCCAGTCGTCGGTGCCGCTGCCGGTCGTCGCGAACAGGACGCAGTCCACGCCCTGCTGCTCGTACGCCGCGAACAGTTCCGGGTAGTGCACCTCCATCCCGAGCAGGCAGCCGAAGCGGACGCCGTCCACGTCGAAGGTCACGGTCGTCGCGCCGGGCGCGTACATGTGCGTCACCTTGGTCTTCGACAGCAGCCGCTCGTCGTAGCGGCCCTCGACCGTGCCGCGGTCGGAGATCACGTACAGGCTGTTGTGCGGCCGGTTCGGCGGCGTCAGCCGGTGCACGGCGCCGAGCACCGTCCACAGCCGCAGCTCGCCGGCCAGCTTCGCGACCGCCGTCAGCTCCTCGCGCTGCACGTCCCACTCGAAGCGGGACCAGTCCGAGGGGCCGACCTCGTCCGGGAGCGACGACATCACCCGCTTGTTCGGCGCGCACATCGCGCCCTCGGGGAAGAGCACGAGCCGCGCGCCGGCCCCGGCCGCCTCCCGCATCAGGTCCCGTACTTGCGCGCCGGCGGCCCGCAGCGCCGCGACGTCCCGTGGGTCGTCCGCGACGGTGGTCTGCGCCACCGCCACCGAAACGCGCTTCCCGTTGCCTGCCGTTGTTTCTGATCGCTGTTGCGACACCTCAGCTCCTCCTGAAGCTGTACGGAAGTGCCGGAGGGCAGCGGTGTAGGACTCGCCGGTTTTGGCGGCGCGGGAACGCACCCGCTTCTTGAACCTCTTGTTCGCTGTCATCTCGGCCTTCCACGCCCCGAACGGTGATCCCCCAGCGATCCGCCCGGAACGGCGGCACCTCGACAGCGACCTGAGACGGTGGGTCCCTTTGCCTCCGGTGGTCAGGCCGTGCTGGGGACGGCCGCAGGAGGTTCGGCGTAGGTCACGCGCGATCCATGATAGCGACTCACATCCGTGCGTCCATGCTTTCGCAGACGCCGTGCACGTCCTTCACTTCGACGACCGTGCCGTCGGCGGTGCCACCGCCGTCCTTGCCAGCGCTACCACCCCCGGTGCGTAGGGTGCCGGTGTAGCTGCCGAACATCTGGAAGTAGTCGATCGCCACCACACCGAGGTGGTGCTTGACCGTCTTGCGTCCCTCGGGCGTGAAGACGACGTCCAGCCGCCCGTCGGCCGACGCGATCCGCCACGGCGCGCTCGTGCCGCCGGCCTGCTTGGTGAAGCTGATGTTGGACAGCGGCTCGCAGGAGCCCGGCGCCCACAGGCAGGACTCCTCGGGCTGGCCGATGATCTCCGGCCGGTTGACGAAGTTCGCGCCGACCGGTCCGTCCTCTGTCGGGAGCGCGAACGTGCCCCAGACCCAGCGCGTGCGGTAGGGGAGCAGCGAGCGGTGTTCGTCGAGGACGGCGAGATCGCGCTCGGGGAAGAAGGTGACTTTCGTGTCGCCGACGCAGAGCGTGCCCGACACCGGGTACAGGGCTTTGTGCGTGTACATCTGCCCGCCGGGCAGGAGCGAGCTCACCGAGAGCGGCGCACTCGACGCGGTCGCGTCCAGCGTGAGATCGGCGGTGATCGCCGGGGCCTGGGCGGACGCGGCTATGTCGACCTTGATGTGGTGCCGGCCGGTCTGCTCGGAGAAGTCGTAGGCGATCTGGTAGCCGCGTTGGGCGATCGCGCAGCTGTTGTCCATCAGGTTGTGCGGCAGGTTCAGCGAGCCGCCGAGGGCGTTCGCCGCGTGTTGGTGCAGGCGCGCCGAGGCCCGGTCGTAGACGTAGATCTCGGAGCTGGCCAGATAGTGCGCGTCCTGGAGGATCAGCGAGGAATAGATCTCAGGGTGCAGCAGCGTGAAGCCGACCCACTCCTTCAGCCGCAGTCGGCGGCGGGCCCGGGCCAGGCCCTGGTACTCGGCGAGCGGGTCGACGACGGCCGGACGGCTCGGCAGTCGGCCGTACCGTCGGGTGCCGGCGACGACCAGGCGGTCATGATCAGCAGCCATGGGCGCTACTCTCGCCCCGCTCACGAGCTGCGTCAAGGGTCGGGGCGATCACTGTGGCGGGACTATGACCGAGGCGGGAAAGTGTGAGTGCCGCCAACTCCTGGACACCGACTCCCGAGCCCCTACTCCTGCGCGGCCAAAGCCAGCTGCCGCAGCGCCCGGAACTCCGCCGGCCGGTTCATCGCCACGACCCCGACCACCTTGTCCCGTCGCCGGAACACCACCGAGGCGTCGCACGCCGCCGGGTCGCCCTGCACCTCGTGCTCGGTGCCGAGCTCCGGCCGGCCGCAGACCTGGATGGTCACGCCGTGCTGGTCGGACCACGACCAGGGCAGCCGCGGGTAGGGCGTCAGCTGCCCGGCGATCGTCCTGGCCACCGCCGCGCCCTGCTCCATCGCCTCGTTCCAGTGCTCGCCGCGGTGCCGGCCGCCGTGCAGCGTGTCAGGGAGGTTCGCCGCGTCGCCCGCGGCGAAGACGCCGGAGGCGGAGGTGCGGCCGTATTCGTCCACGACGATACCGTCCGCGACCAGCAGCCCCGCGGCTTCGGCCAACGACGTTTCGGGGACGGTGCCCACCGCCGCGACGACGACCGCCGCATGCCATGCGCGGCCGTCCGAAGCGGTCACGCCGTAGCTGCTGCCACGGCGCGCGTTGCGCTCGATCCCGGTGATGGCGACGCCGGTGTGGATCTCGACACCGCGGTCCCAGTGCAGAGCGGCCAGCGGGTCCGCGAGCCAGGCCGGGAGGACGCGGCTCATCGGCCGATCAGCCGCTTCCAGAACGGAAACCGAGCAGCCGAGGCTTCGCGCCGAGGCGGCGATTTCGAGACCGACCAGGCCGCCGCCGATCACCACCACCGAGGGGTGATCGGCCAACGCGGCCGCCAGCGCCTTCGCTGATGCCAGGCTCCTGAGATGGTGCACACCCGGCACGCCGGCCGCCTCCGACAGTTCGCGAGGCTTGCTGCCGGTGGCCAGGACGAGGTTGCGGTAGCCGAGGCCAGTGCCGTCGGCCAGCGTGACGGTCGCCGTGTCGGTGTCGATCGCGGTCACCGTGGTACCGGTGCGCAGGTCGATGTCGTGGTCGCTCCAAAAAGCGTCGGGCTTGAGCCGGATGCGTTCGGTCTTCACAGTGCCGCGCAGCACGTCCTTCGACAGCGGCGGACGCCGATAGGGGGCCTCGGGCTCGGCGCCCACGAGGGTGATCCGGCCCTGATATCCCTCGGTACGCAAGGTCAGTGCGGCGGTCGCCCCGGCGACGCCGGTGCCCACGATGACCGTGTGCTCGGGACGGGCGAAGCGTGCCGGTCGCTGCTGCCCGGGCCGCTCAGGCACGGCTCGTCTCGACCATCGCGAAGTCCGCCTTGGCCGCACCGCAGTCCGGGCAGGACCAGTCGTCCGGGATGTCGGCCCACCGGGTGCCCGGCGGGATGTCCTCGTCCGGCCAGCCCACCGCCTCGTCGTAGACGAAGCCGCAGACCTGGCACTCCCACACTTTGTACGCTTCCTGGTTCATGCCTCGTCCCGCCGCTCGAAATCGATCTTCTCCCGGACCCCGCAGTCCGGGCAGGTCCAGTCGTCCGGCACCTCGGACCAGGCGGTCCCGGCCGGGAAGCCCTCGCGCGGGTCGCCCCGGCGCTCGTCGTAGACGTAGTCGCAGACCGGGCACTGATACGCGCTCATGCCCGGGCCCCGGAGCGTGCTCCAGCCGTCGCCCCGTACTTCGCGATCAGCTTCTCCCGCTTGCGCGGCTGGAGATTCGCCAGCCGTACGTCGCCGTCGAAGTGCGCCACGACCTTCGGGTCCATCACCTTGCGCCACAACGGCGGCACGTACGCCAGCACGATCATCGTCGCGTAGCCGCCGGGCAGCTCCGGCGCGTCGTCGAAGTGCCGCAGCGCCTGGTAGCGCCGGGTCGGGTTGGCGTGGTGGTCGCTGTGCCGCTGCAGGTGGTAGAGCAGCACGTTCGAGGCGATGTTGTTGCTGTTCCAGCTGTGCCGGGGCGCGCAGCGCTCGTAGCGGTCGCCGTTCTTCTGCCGCAGCAGACCGTAGTGCTCCAGGTAGTTCACGACCTCCAGCAGCGAGAACCCGAACACCGCCTGGATCAGCAGGTACGGCACGATCCGCACGCCGAACACCGCGATCAGCGCGGCGAACACCGCGACCGACATCGCCCAGGCGTTGAGCACGTCGTTGCGCAGCGTCCACGGCCGGCGGTCCGAGCGCTCCAGCCGGGCCTTCTCCAGATGCCATCCGGAGCGGAAGCTGCCGGCGACCGAGCGCGGCCAGAAGCGGTAGAAGCTCTCGCCGAGCCGCGAGCTCGCCGGGTCCTCGGGAGTGGCCACGCGCACGTGGTGGCCGCGGTTGTGCTCGATGTAGAAGTGCCCGTACAGGGTCTGCGCCAGCGCCACCTTCGACAGCCAGCGCTCCAGGTCGTCCTTCTTGTGGCCGAGCTCGTGCGCGGTGTTGATGCCGATGCCGCCGACCGTGCCGACGCTGACCGCCAGCCCGATCGCGTCGACGGTGTCGAGGCGGCCGGTGGACCAGATCCAGGCCGCCGTCACCAGCCCCGCGTACTGGAGCGGCAGGTAGAGGTACGTGCACCAGCGGTAGTAGCGCTGGCTCTCCAGGAACGCCAGCACCGAGTCCGGGGGATTGTCGGAGTCCTTGCCGATCGCCCAGTCGAAGAACGGGAAGATCCCGAACACCAGGATCGGTCCGGCGAACCAGGCGACGCCCAGGCCGGTGGCCGCGGCCAGCCCCCAGGCGATCCACGGGATCATCGGGACCAGCAGGCCCAGCGGCCAGAGGTATTTCTTGCCGTCCCGCCAGGAGCTCTCGGCGGGTCCGGACACGGCGATCGCCGTCATGGTCCGCTCCCTCGTGAATCGAGAAGTGCCTTACAAAAGTGCGAGCAGTGTCCAGAAACTAGACAGAAACATTGGGAGTGTCAAGCAGTCGGCGACGGCCCGGAGGCCGGGGTTGAATACAATCGCCAGGGATGACTCGCTACACCGAATCGGTCCGCACCAGCCTGCGGGACCGCGTGCTCGACGCCGCGTACGGCCTGGTCGCCGACGCCGGCTGGGCCGGGCTGCGCATGGCGCACGTCGCCGAGCGGGCCGGGGTGAGCCGGCAGACCTGCTACACCGAGTTCGGCAGCAAGGACGCGCTGGGCCAGGCGCTGGTGATGCGCGAGGTCGACCGGTTCCTGGACGGCATCCGCGAGGTGCTCGACGGACACGGCGCGGACCTGCGTGCCGGGGTCACCGCGGGCATCGAGTTCACGTTGCGCACCGCGGCCGACAACGAGCTGCTGAAGGCGGTCATCACCAGCCAGCGCGGCGGCGACGGCGAGCTGATCGCACACCTGACGACGCGGTCGGAGCCGTTGCTGGACACCGCGACCGCGATGCTCGGCGCCTACGCCGCGCACGCCTGGCCCGAGGTCGACGACTACTCGCGGGAGCTGGCCGTGGAGTGCGTGGTGCGGCTGACGGTCAGCAACATCGTGCAGCCGGTCGACTCCCCGGAGCGGACCGCCGAGCGGATCGCGCGGATCGTCACGCGCGTGGCGCTGCTTCCCGACCGCGAGTAGGTCCGGAGCTTCCGGGCTCTTCTCTTCCTGCCGTTCGCGCCTCTACCCTGCTCGCCAATCATTACCGGTCGGTAGGGAGGGGATTCATGCGTGCCTTGAGAATCGCCGGGGCCGTGGTCGGCGTGCTGGTGGTGCTGCTGGTCACGGCGGTCGGGGCGCTGGCCACGCAGAGCCGGACCGTGGACGGCCACAGCATGGAGCCGACGCTGCGCAACGGCAGCCGGTTCCTGGTCACGCCGGGGTCGGCGGATCAGGTGCACCGGTTCGACGTCGTGGTGTTCAACGAATCGGTCCGGAACACGACGATCGTCAAGCGGGTCATCGGGGTGCCCGGCGACAAGGTCGAGATCCGTTCCTCGACCGACGACGCCTACCAGGTGCTGCTTCAGGAAGCCGGATCAGGCCCCTGGTATCGGGTGCGGGTTCCGGCGTGGGCCGGGCAGGACGCGTTCGGCGGTACGTGCTGCAAGGCCGACGGCTCGGGGTCGACGGTCGCGCAGGTGCAGACCGTGCCGGCCGGGCACTTCTTCTACCTCGGCGACAACCCCGACGGCTCGGCGGACTCGCGGAAGTTCGGGTGGGGCGAGGTCCCGAAGGTGATCGGGCGGGTCTCGATGCACACCTGGCCGCTCTCGCTGTCGTGGGGGATCGGCGGCCGGCCGACGCTCACTGAGACCACGGCTCCGATGTGACACTCGGCAAAGGGAGAGTAAATCGATCTTTTGTTCGTTGGCGGCCTGAAACGCCGGTGACATCGTCCTCTCACCACGCCGGCGGTGGTTCTTCATGGGTCACACGTCTAGGGAGGACCAAGCAATGAGCTCCGAAGCAAAGGGCGTCACCAGATGGCGCCGCTCGGCGATCGTCGGCATGCCGGCGATGGCCGCCGTGATCGGGATGACGCTCGCGATGTACGAGGGCGTGCTCGCCTCGAGCATCTCGCTGACCACCGACTCGATGAACATCAGCTCCGGCCACATCGCCGCGCCCGGCGGCATCGTGGCGCTGCCGGACACTGTCGGCTCGGGCAACGCGGCCAGTAGCGAAGTCGGCATCCCGACCGCGTACATCGAGGGGCTGTGCGTGCACGCGTCGCACACCTTCACGATCGGGACGCTGAGCGTGCCGGTGAACCTGTACATCTACACGCCGAACGACGGCAACACGACGTACGCGACGGTCAACAACGACGCGAACATCGCGAAGTTCTCCGGGCTGGCGCTGAACACCACCAGCCTGAGCCTGCCGTCGGTGACGCTGACGCCGAACTCCAACACCAGCGCCGTGTACCTCGGCGAGGCGGCGGCGAACAACGCGGCGGCCGGCGTGCAGGACGGCGCCGGGCAGTTCGAGCTGGACGCGACCCAGGCGGCCGCGGACGTGAGCGGGCTGAACGCGACGCCGCAGCAGGCCGCGATCACGACCACGACCACGCTGACCAACTTCGGCCTCGGCATCAACAAGCCGGGGAACTCCGCGGGCAGCACGGCGGGACCGGTCTGTAACTGAGGTTCCAGCGGACGGGGTCCGGCAGTCCGGGCCCCGTCACCCTCCCCGACATCGTGATGCGAGGCCTGACATGTCCGATGAACTCGAGACCGATGAACCCGAGACCGATGAACCCGAGCCGGCGGAGCCTGCCCGTGGATTCCGCCACTTCCGGCGCACCAGTCCGCGCTATGCCGCGATCTGGATCGCCGGCACCGCGTGGCTGCTCTTCTACGTGGCGATCAGCCCGTTCGGGAAGCAGCCGGCGATCATCCACCTGTACGCCGCCGCGCTCGCGCTGGCTCTGCTGGTCGCGGGCCTCCTGCTGCCGAACCTGGCGCTGGGCTTCTACCGCTGGTTCCGCGCGTACCGGCGCACCCGGCCGTTCTACGCCGCCGTCTGGATCGCGCTCGGCGGCCTGATCCTGTTCTACCTGACCAAATCGCCGCCGAAGTACCTTCCGCACATCGGCGTCGGCGGCATCTACGGCATGGGTGCTGGCGTCGCGCTGTGGCTGATCGCGGCGCTGGTGTTGGTGATGCCGTCGCAGCGGTACGTCGGCGGGGTCATCGCGGTGGTGCTGGGTGTCGTGTCGTTCCCGCTGTGCAACCTCGGCGGCTTCTTCGTCGGGATGTTCTTCGCGGTGCTCGGCGGGTCGATGGCGTTCGGCTGGATGCCGAAGAAGCCTGAGAAGAAGCGTCGGTGGTTCCGCAGGATCCAGCCGGGAGCCGGGATATGAGCTGGCGGCAGAAGGCGGGGTCGGGGTCGAGGCCCGTGGCGCGGGTCGTCGGCGCGGTGCGCGAGTGGAACCGGCGGATGCTGGAGATGGCCGACGATGGAACGCGGCGCGGGACCCGGTGGGGACGCGGGGCGTGTGCGTTCGTGCCGTCGATGACGGCGATCGGCGGGCTCGGCGCGGAGGTGGCGAGCGGGGCGCTGGCGGTCAACCTGATGGTGAGCAACTCGCAGTTCCAGCTGTACTCCAACGCCGTCTACAACACGAGCGGGTTCGGCGCCGCGCTGGTGAACCAGACCGTGTCCGGAGCCGCCTCCGGCACGCCGATGGCGCGCGTCGGCTTCGCCAAGGCGAGCCTGAACGGGTTCTGCGCGATCGTGTCGCAGAACTTCGGCACGTCCGCGGTGCCGGTCAACGTGGAGCTGGTGCTCAAGGGCGGCGACCAGGTGCTGCCGAGCATCACCGCGTCGCCGCCGACGTTCACCGGGACGCCGCCGGCCGCGGCGAACCCGATCGCGGCGAACGACCTGTTCTTCCAGACCACCGGGCTGAAGGCGCTGGGGACGACGAACCTGGCGAACGCGGTGCTGGGACAGAGTGCTGACACGGTGACCGTCGACGGCGTCCCGCTGGGGACGCAGACCTCGACCGGCCCGGGACTGGCGCCGGTGACGACCGGGGCGTTCGGTGTCTCGGCGGCCACCGGGACGACGGCCGGGGCCAAGGTGGACCTGGCCGGGCTGAACGCCACGGCGTACGACGCGGACATCGTCGGGCAGCTGACGTTGCCGAACCTGACGGTCAACGTCTACACCGGCACGCTGCCGGCGTCGCCATGCTGAGCCGGGCGGGGCGGTCGGCCTTGCAGGGGGCGAACGGCGTCCGGAAGTGGTTCCGCGCCTTCCGCCGGACGCGTCCGTTCTGGGGCGGCGCCTGGATGATGACCGGCGGCTGGGTGATTCTGCACTACGCGATGGCCCCGATCCAGCTGCTGGTCGCGCACGGCCTGACCGGCATGGGCGGCTACCTGTTCGGCGGCGGGCTGATGGCCTGCGGGTTCATCGTGTGGCTGGCACCCAAGCAGCGCTTCACCTTCGGCGCGATCGGTGCGCTGCTGGCGATCGGGTCGCTGATCGGGTCGAACCTCGGCGGGTTCTTCCTCGGGATGTTCGTCGGCGTGGTCGGTGCGTCGATGACGCTGGGGTGGGGCGACAAGAAGCCGAGGCGGCGGGACCGGAAACAGGCTGAAGCCGCAGGGGCGCGCTGATGGTGCCACGTCGTCGGGCCTTGATAATGGCGGCGCTGCTCGCAGTGGTCGGCGTCCTGCCTGGCGCGGCCGCCACGCACGCCGCGACGGCCGCGACCGCGACGTGCGTCCCGGCCACCGGCAGCGACCAGCCCGACTTCGTGCCGAGCCCGCATCCGATGACCATCTCCGCCGACAGCCTCTCCGCGAACAGCCTCGGCACCGTGCAGGGCGTCACGATCACGCTGGCCGGCACCGATTCCACCGGTGCGTGCCTGACCACCAAGCTCAACCACTACACGTTCACCGCGCTGACCGGCGTCACGAACCTGAAGCTGACCACCAGCGACGGCGCGGGCGCCTACACGGTCTCGCTCACCTCGAGCTCCAGCGGCATGACCCTCGGCGCGCCCGGCGTGACGACCGACTTCTGGGGCGCCATCACGCAGGTCTGCATCCCGTGGCTGCACCTGATCATCATCACCTGCTCCAGCAATCCGCCGCCGAACGACACCGGACTGGTCGACGCGGCCTCGTCGTTCTTCAACGTCTCCTCGACGGTGAAGGACTTCCAGGCGACCGTGTACGCGATCCGTTCCTACGCGACCGGCACGACGCCGCCGCCGGACCCGGTCCAGATCCCCGCCGCCACACTGACGGTGACCAGCCCGTGAACCCGGCCGAGTCCGCACCGCCGCCTCGCCGCGGCACGCGCTGGGGCCGCGCGGCGCTGGTTCTCGTCCCGGCCCTGACGATCGCGGCGGGCTTCGGCACGGCGATCGCCACCGGCACGCTCGCCACCCAGGTCAGCGTCGAGGGCGGCAGCGGGACCCTGGCCACCAGCTCGCTCTACGGCACGGACTTCGGGCTCGTCGTCGCCCCGGAGCAGTACACGAAGCCGGACGGCAGCAGCGGGACCCGCGACGTGCTGCGCATGGCGTTCGCGAACGGGCAGATCAACGGCTTGTGCATAGCGGTGCCCCAGACGGTCGGGCCGCTCAGCGTGGTGCTGATGATCACCGCGAACGACAACAACCCCGGTACCTGGGAGATCAAGGCCTCCAACATCGTCATCGACCTCACGAGGGCGACCGGCCAGCTGAACCTCAACGGCGTGGTCGGCACATCCGGCTTCACCAACCCCGAGGTGCTGATCGGCGACGACTCCGCCGCGATCACCGTCGGCACGCCGCCGTTGACCGGCTGGGGCGGCTCCGGCCTCGGCGGCCAGCCGGGCTGGTGGGGCATCAAGGCCGGCGTGGCGAAGTTCGGCCCGGTGACGGCGCAGGTCCAGGAGCTGACCATCCTCGGTGCCCTGCAGGTCCCGAACCTGTCGCTGTCGGTCGCACCGCAGGGTGCGACGTGTCCGGCGCCGGCCGCGCCGGTGGGTGCGCCGGTGGGTGCGCCGAGCTGAGCAGCGCCGAGTCGGACAGCGCCGAGTCGGGCTGAGCCGCATCGAGCAGAACTCAGCCGTCATCGCCAGTATTCGACCGGATCCCCGCACAACGCCAGCACCTGCTTGGCGAACACCGGCAGCAGCGGGTTGTCGGCGTCCTGCCGCCAGGCCAGCGACACCTCCGCGATTGAGCGGACCGGCGTGACCACCGGGTACGCCAGCCCCGGATAGCGCCCGGCCATGCCCGCGCCGGTCAGGGCGACCGCGCCGCCCGCGACGGCGAAGGCCATGGTCAGCGGGTCCTCGCAGTGCTCTGCGATGTCGGGGGTGAAGCCGGCGTCGTGGCAGGCTGCCAGGCAGCGGTCGTAGGTCAGCGGCATCCACACCCGGCGGAAGGCGACGAAGCGCTCGCCGGCCAGGTCGGCGAGGGGGAGCGTGCCGTCGGGGCGGAGTGCGGGGTGGTCCTCGGCGACGACGGCGATCAGCGGGTCGCCGCGCAGCGGGGTGACGACCAGGCCGTCCTCGGACTCCTCGGCGATGCGGCGGTAGAGCGCCACCTCGACGTCGCCCCGGCGGACCGCGGCCAGCTGGTCCTGCGAGGGGATCTGCCGGACCCGGAACCTGGCCTCCGGCACCTCCTCGGCCAGCGCGCGCAGCACCGGATGCAGGATGTCCCAGAAGCCGCCGACCACCACTCCGACCCGCAGGCGCCCGGTGCGCGCGGAGGCCAGGCCGAGCATCGCGTCGGTGGCGTCGTCGACCGCGGCCAGGACGCGCAGGGCGTGGCGGAGCAGCTGCTCGCCGGCCGGCGTGGGGCGCGTGGGGCCGGACGAGCGGACGAACAGCGGCGTCCGCAGCTGGTGCTCCAGGGCCTTGATCTGCTGGCTCAGCGCCGGCTGCGAGACGTGCAGATGCCGCGCGGCCTCGGTGAACGACCCCAGCTCGGCGATCACCGCGAACGAGCGCAGCAAGCGGACTTCGATCACGGCTCCGGCCCTTCGACGTGGCCTGATAAGCGGCGCTTATGCCCCGGCCCGGATCAAGTATTGGACGCCGCCGTGGGCCCGGCGCAAGTCTGGACCGGCGATCGGACATCAGTTCCCGTTCTGTTCTCGCGAATCCCCGAAGGAGAAACGACGATGGCGCGTACCAGGAGAACGGCCGTGGGCCTCGCGGCGGGAGTGTTGTCGGCGGTGTGCTGCGCGATGCCGTCGGCGCAGGCCGCCGCTCCGGCGAACGGCGTGAACGGCGTGAACGGCGCGCACGTCGACGCGACGTTCGAGGGCGTGTTCACCTACCACGCCTGCCCGGCCGGGGACGCGTCCGGCGACTTCTGCCTGTCGGACACGTTGACCGGCGCTTCGCTGCCCGGCGTGGGACCGGTCGTCGGCCACTTCGAGGTCGACATCCACTACGGCGAGTTCGGCGGCGCCGACTGCGGCCCGATCGACAAGCACGGCGACTTCACCGCCGCCGACGGCTCGACGATCCAGGTCGAGGCGATCGGCAGCCTGTGCAAGACGCCAGGCACTGCGCAGTACGTGTACGTGGTGACGGGCGGCACGGGGCGCCTGCGTCACGCACACGGATGCGGCGTGTGGCAGATCCCCGTCGCCGACGCGTACGTGACCGGCGGCGGCTGGGGAAAGGAGATCCTGACCGGCACCCTGCACGTCTAGCTGAGGTTGATCGAGGGGGCGGTTGACCGCGAGGGGGCGGTTAACCGAACCGTGCAACCCACGTGCCTGCCCCCTGGGTTCCGGGCCGGCCGTGGATCATGATGGTGGTCATGCCCACCACGCCACCGCAGCCTGCCGAGGACGCCGCCGCCCCCGAGGCCCCGCACATCGGCTTCGTCGCGGCGGCGCTCTACCTCGTGGCCAGCTCCGTGTTGTGGGCCGTCGCGTTCGTCGGCGTCAGTGTCCTGATGCTGCTCGGCGTGGTGCTCACGGTGACGCCGATCGGGCCCTGGGTGCTCGCGCTCGCGGTGGCGGCGGCGCGCGGGTTCGGGGTGCTGTACCGGGGGCTGGTGCTGCGGCTGTTCGGGGCGCGGCTGGAGCCGCCGGCCGAACGGACCGAGCGCGGGGCGCTGGCCTGGCGCCGTTTCATGCTCGGCGGCGACGGCGGCGGCTGGACGGAGGCCGCGTTCCTGTCCGTACGGCTGCCGATCGCGCTGCTGAACCTGATCGTCGGCGTCGGGCTGTGGTTCTACGGACTGCTGTGGGTGTTCTGGCCGCTGATGCGGAACTGGGACGACCTCTACACGCGCGAACCCGACGGCACCGTCCACCGGGGCCTCCACATCTTCGGGTTCTGGTTCGACACCCTCCAGCGCTCGTTCCTGCTCACGATCGCCGGGCTGCTGGTGGTCGCGCTGGCGGCGTGGACGGCGCGCAAGCTGGTGGCGCTGGACCTGCGGTTCTATCGCGTGGTCCTCGGCTCGGGACGGATGGCGGCGCGCGTGCAGCAGTTGGAGCGGTCGCGCAGCTACGCGGTCGACGACTCGGCGGCGACGTTGCGCCGGATCGAGCGCGACCTGCACGACGGGGCGCAGGCGCGGCTGGTCGCGCTGGGGATGCAGCTGGTGATGCTGAAGGACAGCCTGGACGGCCGGTCGGCCGAGTCGGCGGAGTCGGCGGAGGACGCGCGGTTGGAGCACAGTCGCGGCCTGGTCGACCAGGCGCAGCTCACGGCGAAGACGGCGATAGCGGAACTGCGTGACCTGGTGCGCGGCATTCATCCGCCGACGTTGGACCAGGGGTTGGAGACGGCGCTGCGGACGCTGACCGCCCACGGTCCCATCCCGACTTCGCTGACCGTGCGGGTGCCGGATCCGCGACCGGCCGCAGCGATCGAGACCATGGCGTACTTCTGTGCCGCGGAACTGCTCACCAACGCGGCGAAGCACGCGCATGCCATGTGCGCGACCGTGACGGTCGAGGCCGATGGCCGCCACCTGATGCTGCGCGTCATGGACGACGGTCGCGGCGGTGCGCGGATGCGGCCCGGGGGCGGGTTGGCGGGGCTCGCCGATCGGGTCGGCACGGTGGACGGGACGATCGAGATCGAGAGCCCGGCCGGTGGGCCGACGGTGGTGACGGTCGCGCTGCCGATGAAGGCGTGAGGGCTAGAGCCCGGACATGTCGACGACGACCGGGCCGGTGATCGGCAGCTTCACATCGACCGGCTCGGCCAGCTTCGTGCACTGAATGCGCAGGACTTGGTCCGAGATGAATTCCAGCTGCGTCATGAAGGACTCGCCGAGCCATTCCTCGGCTGAGGTGTTCTGGTCGGCGAGGAACCGGTCGAAGTCGGCCGGCAGGTGGACCCGGAGCGGGTAGCGCTTGATGCCGCCGTCGGGCAGCTCGTGGACGCGGAGGTCGGCGTACTCGAAGACGAGCGGCCTGGTGGCGGGGACTTCGAAGAAGTCGAACTCGGAGTCCGGCTCGCCCGATGGGGAGAGGAATCCCTGGCGGGTGATCAGGATGTGCGCCAGGTACTGCGATCCCGGCGAGAAGACCGGGGTGTCTCCTATTCCGCACTCGTCCCAGCCGCCCACGTGCTCCAGCTGTGGCCGGAGGCGGAACGCGTTGTAGCCCTCCTCGCTCTGGCCGGAGTAGTGGTAGAGGGCCGCGTACTGTTCGTCCGGCGAGACGACGATCTCGGTTCCGCCGATGCCCGCGTTCAGCCAGGCGGCGTCGATCGTGACGACCGAGCGTTTGCCGCCGGCTGCGGTGGCGTCGGCGTAGAAACGCATCTGCGGGGTCCGTTCCAGCGACGACTCGCCGTCCCAGGAAAGCACCGCGCCGTCGATTTCCAACTCGTCCTCGCTCACAGACCGCACGCTACCGTGGAGCCCACCACAGCCACCGCCGTATAACGCCGCACCGAAGGGCGACCACACCGTGCGCATCGTCATCGCCGAGGACACCGCGATCCTGCGGGACGGTCTCGTGCAGCTGCTCAAGTCGCGCGGGCAGGAGGTGGTCGCGGCGGTCGGGGACGCGGAGGCGTTGCTGGCGGCGGTGGACGAGCACGGGCCGGACGTCGCGGTCGTCGACATCCGGCTGCCGCCGGACCACACCGACGAGGGCGTGCGGGCGGCGGTCGAGCTGCGGCGGCGGTATCCGGGTCTCGGCATCCTGATGTTCTCGCAGTACGTCGAGGCGCGCTTCGCGACCGATCTGCTCGCGCACAGCTCCAAGGGCGTGGGGTACCTGCTCAAGGAGCGGGTGGTCGACATCGACGACTTCATCGACGCCCTCAACCGGGTCGCCGCCGGCGGCACCGCGCTGGATCCGGAGGTCGTCACGCAGCTGGTCGGGGCGAACCGGCGGCCCGGGCGCGCCGAACGGCTCACGCCGCGCGAGGCCGAGGTCATGGCGCTGGTGGCCGAGGGCCGGACCAACGCCGCGATCGCCGGGACGCTGGTGATCGGCGAGCGTGCGGTGGAGAAGCACGTCGCCAACATCTTCACCAAATTCGACCTGCCGCAGACCGACGTCGACCATCGGCGCGTGCTGGCGGTTCTGCGGTATCTGGGCGTGAGCTGACGAGCGGGGCCGCGGGGCACTCGGAGGTTTGCGCGGCCGCTGCTTCGGCGGGGCGGTAAGGCTGCGGCCGCGGAGTGCTCGGGCCGCTACTTCTGCGCGGCCTCGCGCTCCTGCTCCAGCCACGCGTCGAACGTCGTCGGCGCGATGTGCGCGCCTTCCCCGGGGAGCAGCGTGTTCCCGGCCATCGCGACGCCGAAGATGCCGCCGTCCCAGGTCGGCACCAGCTTGACGGTCTGGCCGCGGGCCTGGAGGGTGCGGCGCGCCATGTCGACCAGGTCCTGGGTCTCCGGCCCGGCGACGTCGGCGAAGCGGGCCTTCGGCTCGCCGGTGGCGACCATCGCCAGGACGGCGGCGACGTCCGCGGGGGCGATCGGCTGCAGCAGCAGCGGGGCGATCGGGGCGACGCCGTCCTGCGCCGTCCAGCCGGCGACCATGGCGGGGAAGTCGTGGAACTGGGTGGCCGGGACGATCGTCCACGGCACGGTGCCGGCCTGGACCAGCCGCTCCTGCTCGCGCTTGCCGGCGTAGTGGGCGTTGCCCTCGACGCGGTGGACGCCGACGATCGACAGCAGCACGTGGTGCCGCACGCCGGCCCGCTCCTCGGCGGCGAGCAGCTTCGCGGTGGTGCCGCCGAACCAGGCGACGGTCTCCTCCAGCGTGCCGACCGGCCCGTTGCTGGCGTCGACGACCGCCTGCACGCCGGCCAGCGCCTGCTCCAGGCCCGCCCCGCTGACCAGGTCCACGCCCTGCCCGCGGCTGATGCCCACGACCTCGTGCCCGCCGCGCTCCAGCGCCGCGACGGTGAGGGATCCGATGTTGCCGGTGGCTCCGGCGACGGCGATGCGCATGATGGTGCTCCTTTTCGCAAGACCCTGTTGCTCCCGGGATCGTGCCGCCGACTCTATCTCGGACTAAATGGATCCGCAATATCTGAGATAGAATCCCACCCATGAAGCTGCCGACCAGCACCGAATGGGTCCTGCACTGCGCCGCCTCCCTGGCCCAGCTGCAACCCGGCGACACCGCGTCGGCGGCCCAACTGGCCGCGTACTACGACCTCCCAGCCCCCTACCTGGCCAAACAGCTCCAAGCACTGACCCGCGCCGGCATCCTGGCGGCCACCACCGGCCCCCGCGGCGGCTTCCGCCTGGCACGCGCGGCGAAGGACGTCACGCTGCTGCAGATCGTGGAGGCGGTGGACGGCGCGGCCGCCCCGTACGAATGCCGCGAGATCCGCCAACAGGGACGCGGCGCACTGGCCGCAGCGGAGTGCCGCGAGACCTGCCCGCTGGCACGCACGATGGCCGAGGCGCACGCGGCTTGGCGCGCGAGCCTGGCGGCGGTGTCGCTGGGGGACATTGTCGCGGAGCTGCCGTCGGGGGCGCCGGCTCGGACGCGGCGGATTCTTATGGGGTGAGGGGGTTGCGGGGGAGCGGCCGCGCGGTTCGCTGAGCCAGCCAGCCAGCCAGCCAGCCAGCCAGCCAGCCAGCCAGCCAGCCAGCCAGACCGCCAGACCGCCAGACCGCCAGACCGCGGAGTGTCGCGCCGAGCCGAGCTAGCCAGGCCAGCCAGTGCCGCGCTGCGCGAGCCGAGTCAGTCGAGTGCCGCGCTGCGTGAGCCGAGCAGCGGGGTTGCTTGACACCGTGCCAGACCGGAGGTCTGCTCGCGGCGGACTGGCGCGCCGAGCCAGCCGGACTGCTGAGTGCCGCGCCGTACTTGGCGAGCAGCAGGGCGCGCGCGACATCACGCCCGACCAGCAGCTTGCTCGCGGAGGGCCAGCGCGAACCGGTTCGGCACTGAGCCAGGCGAGTCGCTGAGTGCAGCCGAGCCAGCCGGACTGCCGAGCCGTACTTGGCGAGTAGCAGGGCGCGCGACACCATGCCAGACCGGCGGCTTGCTCGCGGAGGGCCGGCGCGAACCGGTTCGGCACTGAGCCAGGCGGGCAGCTGAGTGCTACGCGGCGGCCTGAGTTCCGGTGCCGCGCCGCGTCGCGCAAGTGCTACTTTCGGCGGATCTCGCGTGCCCCGCCCTCGGGTGTCCAGAGCCGGATCACCAGCTCGTCGTTCTCGACCGTCGTGAGGACCACCTCCCGTAGGTCCAGCTCGAAGGCGTCGTCGGGGCCGGCGCCCGGCAGTGCGGTCGCCACGCCTGAGAGCTTGGCGTCGCCGGCGTCCATGGAGCCGTCGCCGGGGTTGGCGTGGAGGGCGAAGCGGCCGTCGCGCTTGAGGTCCTTGCCTTTGCGTGCGTCGGCCATTGAGCCGAGGCGGAGGTGGCCGTCTTCGGTGAGGTCGACTTCGGTGCCGCTGACGCGGGGTGCGCCGTCCTTGCGCAGGGTGGCGAGGACGTGGTGCTTCGTTGCTGTGAGGCGGGCCCGGACCGCGGTGGCGAGGTCGGGGGCGGCGTCTGCGAACTGCTGCCAGGTAGCCATGGGTCAACAGTCTCGTGCACGGCTCTGACAAAGGGGGTGTCGATCACTCATGGCAAACGGCTGACAAGAAGTGCTCTTGGTCTGACAGGGTTGGGGTAGCGGGTGTGTGGCGCGGATGTCCGTGGTGACCATCCGCATCCTGACTCGTTCTTCAACCCGGAGAAGGGAGAGCCCTCGTGCTCGACGATCGCGACCGCCCCGCAGGCGGGCGGGAGGATCTCGAGGCGGCTTTGGTGCTGCACTATTCGCGCCTGGTCCGCATCGCGTACCTGGCGCTGCCGCCGGAAGGCGACCGGCACGGCCGGGTGCTGGCGGCGCACGCGATAGCGCAGCGCTCGCTGTCCGGCCGTGGCGCGGGCCCGGCTGGCCCGGCTGGTTTGCTCGGCCTGCCCGGCCGCTGGCTGCGGCGCTCGTCGGGGCCGGCGGACGGCGACTCGTACGCCACGCTGCGCCAGGCGGTCGTCAACGCGGTGCTGCGCCGGACCTGGTGGCCGCGCTCGCTGCACCAGCCCTATGTCTGGGGCCTGCGACTCTTCCCGCTCGGCGGCGGATCGCAGGAGCTGGAAGTGGACGCCGCACTGCGCGGGCTGAGCGTCACGGCGCGGATGGCCTACGTGCTGCTGGCGCTCGAGGACCTCGGCGCCGACGAGGTGGCCGGGCTGCTCTCCGGTGCCGGCGTGCGCGGCGTGCCGGCGGCGATGGAGACGGCGCAGCGGCTGCTCGCCGAACACCCGGCCGACGTCCTGGAATCGTCCGAGTTCGACCCCTGCACGCTGCGCACCCGCCCCGCCGACGTGTCACGCCGCCGGCGCCAGGCCCGGGGTGCGGCGCTGGCCGGCGCTGCGGCACTGGCGCTGGTGCTGGCCGTGGTGATCGGGGTCAGCGGCTCGGGGTCGACCGGTGCGGACGCCGCCGCCGACGCCGCGAGCGCCGGGCCCGCGCACGCGCCGATCCAGGTGGACGACAGCGCGTGGCAGCAGAGCCCGCGGCTGGACTTCGGCGTCTGGCCGGCGCGCGGTGACGGGACGTCATCCGCAGCCGTCGGCCCGGCCCTCGACGCCTGGACGACACAGCACCCTGATGTCCTCAAGCTCGGCCCCGGCGCCGCCGCCGGCCCGCCGCTCCAACCGGTCCACGTGCTGTGGAACGGACAGCTGGACGGCGCGACCGTCGTCCTCCTCTTCGACTCGACCCGCCTGGCCCGCTACACGCTCCCCGACGCCCCGACCGCCGACGACCCGGTCCGTCTGGACGTGGTCCGCGCCGACGACTCGGACCTGACATCCGCCGGCGCCGTCGTGCTCCGCTCGACGGACGCCGGCGACCGGTGGCTCGTCGCCCCGTGGGTCGACGGCGTCAGTGTCAGGGATCTGCGAACTCCGGCCGTCGCCGCGTCCCCGGCGACCATCTCCGACGGCGTCACCGACGCGCTGCCCAGGCCGCCGGCCTCCGGCTGCGGCTCCTGGCCCGCGCTCCAACTGCACGCCTCCGCGACCGTCGGCGGCCAGACGTTCGCGCTGACGGACCTCGGCGGCGTGACCGGCACCCACCTGCTCTACACCGCACCGCCGAAGGGCGACCCGACCCAGACCCCGCGCGAGGTCGCGACTCCGGACACCTACGGCGCCGAGTCGCGCGTGGCCTGCGATCTGCCGGCGCTCCAGGGTCAGGACGTGAAGCAGATCGACACCTGGGTCTTCGCGCAGCAGCCGCTGCCGGAATCTCAGGGCCTTGCGTCATGGGTCTGCCTGCGCGCCGACCAGTGGTCCGGCAGCGGCTCGGCGGCCAGCGAGTTCCTGCCGCCGTCCGCGCAGGCCCCGGCGACCGTGACCGGCACCGAGGCGAACGGCCGGACCTGCTCGGCGCTCGGCCAGAACGTCGTCGCGCAGGCCCGCTGGCGCGCCCCGGACGGCAAGGTCTACCTGCTGGTGGCGGGAACGCGGCACGTCGTGAAGGTCGCGGTCGCGGACGCCGCCGGAAACGTCCGGCAGACGGTCGCGGCGCCCGAGCACACCGCGGCCGTCGTGCTGACCGGCGCGGCAGCCACCACGGGGAGCGGACTCGGCATCCTCGACGCCGGAGGAGGACAACTACGGCCGATGGATTCCCAGCCGGGCGGTTAGCGGCGCGGAGGAAACAGAAGCTTGATATTCGAGGGGCCGGTGGCGCGGATGCCACCGGTCCCTCAATGTTCGTGCTTTGCCTTACTCGGAGCTGGATCTATCCTCACCACGACGTCTACACGCCGTTGTTCCGGGGGCACCAGTTCTCGGCGTTCGTCTCGGCCGTCACCGCCGACCCGAGCGTCACCGCCGACCCGAGCGTCATCGACACGCTGAACAGCTTCGCGCTGAACCACATCGACCTGCTCGGTGCCACGAACTCCTACCTGCTCTACGGGCAGACCGCCTTCAGCGGGGTGACGATCACCACCTCCTACTGATCTGGCTGTTCTCCCCGAACCACTTGATCCACCGTTCACCTCGGGTCCCCGACGGAGCCCGGGCCGTGCGGCGGAGCCACCACGCGTGGCTCCGCCGTCACTGGTTTCACCATGTGGGCCACGCGCGGTGTTCGGCGTGCCACAATCCTGTCGGGGATTTTATGTAGGACGGGGGAACGGAATGCGGGTCACCATCGCCCACGTGGCGTTGCGGGCCGGGGTCAGCAAGGCCACGGTGTCGCGGGTGCTCAACGGCAAGGGGGAGACGGACGCGGCCACGGAGGCCCGGGTGCGGCGCGTCGTCAAGGAGCTCGGCTACGTGCCCAGCGCCCGGGCGGTGTCGCTGGCCAAGGGCCGGACCGGGGTGGTCGGGGTGCTCGCGCCGACGCTCACGCGGCCGTGGATCGCGCAGGTCATGCAGGGCGTCGCGGACTCGATGGAGCGCAGCGGGCACGGCCTGATGCTGTTCACCCGGGGCCTCGGCGACGACTCCTTCCGCCGCTTCGCCGGCCACGTCGACGCCAACGCCTTCGACGGCCTGCTGGTGATCGAGCCGGAGGAGACGGCGCCCGCGGTGGCCAAGATGGCCGCCGCCGGCCTGCCGGTGGTCCTGATCAGCGACCGCGAGGCCGGCCCGGGCACCCCGGTGGTGGCGACCGGCAACCAGCCGGGCGCCCGCCAGGCGGCGCAGCACCTGCTGGCGCTGGGGCGGCGACGGCCGCTGGTGGTCGGCGGCCCGGAGGGCTACGACTGCGCGGTCTCGCGCATCACGGCCTTCACGGACGCGTTCGCCGAAGCGGGCTTCCCGATACCGCCGCAGGCACGGTTCCCCGGCGACTACTCGGGCGAGTCGGGCCGCGTGGCGGTGTCGAGCGCGGTGGCGGACGGCGTCGAGTTCGACGCGGTGTTCACGCACAACGACCTGTCGGCCTCGGGCGTGCTGCAGATGCTGACCCAGGTCGGCCGGCCGGTCCCGCACGACGTGGCGGTGGCGAGCTTCGACGACGCCGGGCACGCCGCGCTCACGGCACCGCCGCTGACCGCGGTGCGGCGGCCGCTGCGCGACATGGGGGCGGAGGCGGCGCGGTTGTTGGCGGCGGCGCTGGACGGCGGGGCGGCGGCTGCGGCCGCGGCCGCGGGGGCGGTGGACGCGGCGGGGCCGGTGGCGATCGCGACGGAGTTGGTGGTGCGGGAGTCGACGGTCGGGGTGCGGTGAGGTCGGCTGGCGTGGTGCTGGCGGCAGGCGCTGCACCGGATCGCCGCAGCCTCGGCGATTTCACGGGTGCCGGCGGGCCGATATCGCCTGTCGCCGGGCTCCACATGTGCCGGAAAGCAGCAGCCGGGGCAGCGAATCGTCCGCGGCCCCGGCGCTCAGTCGGCTCGCCCGCTCAGCCCTTGGCCACCTCAAGCCGGTAGTAGTACATCCCGCCCTCCTCCTTCACCAGCGCGAACCCGGTCTTGTCCAGCACCCGCTGCGAGGCCACGTTGCTCGCCTCGGTGTCGGCGACCATGGCCCGCACCGCCTCGTGCGAACGGCACATCGCCACCAGGCCCGCCAGGGCCTCGGTCGCGTAGCCGGCGCCGCGGGCGCCGGGGACCAGGCCGTAGCCGAACATCACCTGGCCGTCCTCGTCCGGGGGGCCGTAGAAGCCGATGGTGCCGATCGCGGCGCCGTCGCGGTCGATGCGGTAGCAGCCGAAGGGGCCCGCGTCGTGGCCTGCCTCGGCCGCGGCGAGGAAGCCCTTCACGCCGTCGCGGTCGTCCTGCATCGGGAAGTCCTCGGCCCAGGTGTCGGCGGCGGCGGGGGTGGTGTCCACGATGCGGCGTCCCTCCTCGACCGTGAGCGGGTGCAGGCGGAGCCGGTCGGTGTGCAGGTCGGTCATGCGCGTTTTGCCTCCTTGAGGAATCGCCGCACGGTTTCGCGGGCGTTCTGGGTCACATGCTTGCCGTGGGTGAATGCGGCGATCTCGTAGTCCATCTCGCCGAGGACGTCCGCGGTCTTCTGGTTCAGCTTGATGTCGGTGCAGAAGGCGCGGACGCCCCAGCCCATCTTGCGGACGTTCCAGATCGAGTCGCCGGTGATCAGGACGCCGTCGGCCTCGTGCAGCAGCGCCACGTGCCCCGGCGTGTGGCCGGGGGTGTGCACCACGCGCAGGCCGCCGCCGACCGGTAGGACGTCGCCGTCGGCGAACTCCTCGCCGATGATCACCTTGGCGAACTTGTTGCCCCTGCGGCCGAGCAGGTTCAGGAACTTGCCGCCGACCGTGGAGCCGTCGCGGGGCGGCGCGAAGCCGTCGCGGGCGAACGGGGCGTCGATGGCGCTGATCGAGATGTCGGCGTCAGTGCGCTCCTTCAGCTTCGCGGCGCCGCCGGCGTGGTCGCCGTGCGCGTGGGTCAGCACGATGCGGTGCACGTCCGGCACGCCCTTGCCGATCGCCTTCAGCCCGGCCTCGATCCGCTTCATCGAGCTCGGCATGCCGGTGTCGACGAGCGAGACCCGGCCGTCGTCCTCCACGATCGCGAAGCTGTTGACGAAATCGAATGGTCCGGCCGGAATCCGCCACACCTGGGTGGTCAGCTGGTACGCGGGTTGGCTGGCCATGGTGGAACCTCCTCGACATTCGACAATGTTTTTGCCCATGATGGCGGCACCGGATTGCGCGCGCATTGCGCGGGCGCCGAGTGGGGTCGAAGGGAACGGGGACGTGCGCTACGCGGTGTTGGGGTCTTTGAAAGTCTGGGACGACGCCGGCATTGAGGTTTCGGTACCCGCGGGGAAGCAGAGTTCGGTCCTGGCCGCGTTGTTATTGCGCCCCGGACAGGTCGTCGGGTTCGACGCGCTGGTGGGGGCGCTGTGGGCGGACCGCCCGGTCGCCGGCGCGCGCTCCGGGCTGGCTACGTACGTCTCCCGGCTGCGCGCGGTCCTCGGCCCCGACGGCGCCGCCCGCGTCCGGCACGAAGGCCGCGGCTACCTGTTCGCCCCCGAATCCGGCGACGAGATCGACCACGTGCACGCCGCCGAGCTGGAGTGCCGGGCCCGCGCCGCGGCCGCCGAGGGCCGCTGGTCGCCGGCCCGGGACGCCGCGACCACGGCGTTGGGCCTGTGGCGCGGCGAGCCGCTGGCGGACGTGGAATCGGACGAGCTGCGCGGCGAACACCTGCCGTATCTGGACGAACTACGGATCCGATTGGAGCAGCTGCGGATCGACGCGCACCTGGCCTGCGGCGACTTCGACGCGATCCTGCCCTCCTTACGCGCGTTGTCCGGTACGCATCCCCTGAATGAGCCATTCCACGAGCGGCATTTTCTGGCCCTGTACGGCGCCGGCCGGCACGCCGACGCGCAGGAGTGGTATCGCCAGGTCCGGCTGCGGCTGCGGGAGGAGCTCGGCTCCGAACCCTCCCCGACGCTGCGCCGCTTCTACGAAGAGACCCTGCGCGGCGCCGGTGTCAGTACCCTGGTGGAGCAACTGCTCGGCCCGCGCAGCCTGTCCCGGCCGGTGGTCGCCGTCCCGGAGCTGCCAATGCCGGGGGCGCTCGCCGCGGTCCGCGACGCCGAGCCGTTCTCGACGGACCCGCCGTTCCCCGACCAGCTGCCACCGCCGCCGCGCCGCTTCGTCGGCCGCGCCGCCGAGCTGGCGCGCCTGACCGAGGCGATGGACGGCAACCACCCGCCGGAGCTGCCGGGGCTGACGCTGCTGGTCGGGATGGCCGGCGTCGGTAAATCAGCGTTGGCACTCACCTGGGCCCACCGATCCGCGCCGGCGTTTCCGGACGGCCGGATCTACCTGGATCTGAAAGGGTTCGCGGATCGCGGAGCGCCGCTGACCATCGACGAATCGGTGCGGATCCTGTTGGACTGCTTCGGGATTCCCGAGCATCGGATGCCGGCCACCGCCGCCGGTCGGGTCGCGCTGTACCGCGCGGTCCTGGCCGGCAAGCGGGTGCTGATCGTGCTGGACAACGTCGGGCACTCCGACCAGGTGCGTCCGCTGCTGCCGCCGGCCGGCCCCGCGCAGGTGCTGGCGACCAGCCGGAACGCGTTGGCCAGCCTGGTGACCATCGACTTCGCGCGCAGCGTCAGCCTGGAGCCGTTGGCGGCGCACGAGTCGCGGGAACTGCTGAACCTGCGGTTGGGAGCCGCGCGCACCGACGGTCACGAGGGCGCGCTCGCGGCCATCGCAGAACACTGCGCTCACCTGCCGTTGGCGCTCGTGGTGGCGGCGGGGCGGGCATGGGTCCGGCCGCACACGCCCTTGGAGGAGCTGGCTGCGCAGCTCAGCGAGATCGGCAGCAGCCTCGGCGCGCTGGACGGCGGGGACGCGGCGGTGAACGTCCGGGCTGTGCTGTCGTGGTCGTATCACCAGCTCAGCCCGCAGGCGGCGCGCTTGTACCGGCTGTTGGCGTTGCATCCGGGCCCTGACTCGGCGGTGGGCGCGGCGGCGTCACTCGCCGGGGTGCCGGTGTCCGACGCGCAGGCCACGCTGACTGAGCTGGTGTCGATGAACATGGCGACGGCGGACGCGGACGGCCGGTATCGGCGGCACGGCCTGCTGGAGGCGTTCGCCGCCGAGCGGTTGGCGGCGGAGGAAGGCGAAGGGGAGCGGGACGCCGCGTTCCGGCGGCTCGTGGACCACTACCTGCGCGCGGCGGTCAGCGCGAACATGTTCGGCTCGACGGTCGCGCTGCCGTCTCCGGCGGACCTGCCGCCGCCGGCCCCGGACACGGTGAGCACGTCGATCACCGACACGGCCGGCGGTATCGCGTGGTTCGACGGGGAGCGTGATGTTCTCAGTGCTCTGGTTCCGGCGGTGGCGGCGGCGGGTCTGGACGTCGAGGTGTGGCAGCTGGCGTGCGCGCTGTCGGCTGGTCTGACGCGGATCGGGCGCCTCCAGGAGGACGTCGCCAACGCGCGGTTGGCGCTGGACGCGGCGCGACGGCTGGCGGATCCGGTCGCGGAGGCGCATGTGCACCGGATGTTCGGCCGCGATCTGCCGCGGCTGGGCGATCCCGAGGGCGGGCTGCGCCACCTCGACCTCGCGCTGGAGTTGTACAGCGCGGCCGGGCACGCGCAGGGGATCGCGGAGACCAAGCGGACGGTGGCGAACGTGCGCGTGGTGCAGGGGGATCTGGCGGCGGCGGTGCCGCTGCTGCACGAGTACCTGGCATACGCGGAGGCCGCCGAGGATCCGCACGGGCAGGCGTCGGGGCTGAACGCGCTGGGCTGGAGCTACGCGCACCTCGGGCGATTGCCCGAGGCGCTGGCGTGCTGTCGCAAGGCGCTGAGGCTCAAGCTCGCGACCGGCCGGCTGGACCACATCGGGATGCTGTGGGACAGCCTGGCGCTGGTGCACCACCGGCTCGGCGAGCTGGATGAGGCGCTGGCCTGCTACCGGCGGGCGATCGACGCGTGCCTCGGCGAGGGGGACCGGACGCAGGCGGCGCTGTCGTCCATGCGGTTGGGCGACGCGCTTCGCGACCGGGGCGATCACGGCGCTGCCCGGGCCACGTGGCGCGAGGCGCTGGCGGTTTTCGAGGCGGCTCGGCGGCCGGAGGCGGAGATGGTGCGGGAGCGGTTGGGCGGGATTCCTCGGCAGCGGTCGAGGTCGGGGTGAGGTGCGCGCCTCACCGGCCTCAGGCCGGCGCGAGATGCCGTTCGACGAACGACCGCCACAGCCCCGGAGCATGCTGCGGCGTGTGGCTGTGGCGTCCCGCGAAGGCGTGAAGTTCCTTGTCGGCGCCGGCGAAGGCGTCGAACAGATCGAGTTGGCCTGACCGCGGGAAGAGCTCGTCGTCCCACTGCATGTGGAAGAAGACCGGTGCGGTGATGTGCGCGGCGTCGCGGCGCACGCGGTCCGGAACGTGGAGCGCCGGGTTGAACGCTGCGCTCGATGTCAGGCCGAACTTCCCGAAGACCGCGCATCGCAGCGACGGTCCGAGTGCGGCTGCGGCGGGGAGGCCGAATCGGGTGCCCATCGACAGTCCGACGTATGCCACCCGCGTCCCGTCGGCGATCCCGGCTTCCGCGAGGTGTGCGGTCGTCGCGACCCAGTCGGCGGCGATGCGGTCCAGCACAGCGCCGATGCCTTCGGCGGCGACGCGCGCCTGGTACTCCGCCGGGGTCAGCGGTGCTCGCACGCGTTCGCCGTGGAAGGGCCCGTCGATCGCCGCCGCCGCGTAGCCGGCCGCGGCGAACCGGGCCGCCATCGCCACGATCCGGTCGCTGAGGCGATGGCCGCTGCCGCCGTGCCCCAGCAGGACCAGGGGCGGCGGCGTTCCCGAGCGCCTGGTCGGGGTCCAGACGGTGCCGGGGATTTCTTCCGGCGGGCGGTCGATGGTGAACGAGCGCTGCGTGATGCGCGGGCCGATCTGCCGACTGTCGCGCCAACTCACGCCGCTCACCGCATCATCCCGTCCGCCGCATCTTCCCCTCCTCCAGATCCTGCACCGGGATCCGCCCCTCCCGCACGGCCAGCGCGTGCGCCAGCCGGTCGAACGCGTGCGGGGGAAGCCGGTCGCGCGCGCCGTCGAGGTCGAAGAACCCGTACTCGTCGATCTCGCCGTCCTGCAGCCGGATGCGCGCGATGTCCTCGGCGCCGAGGACGCCGCCGTCGTAGAGGTAGTGGATGAGCGGCGGGCGTTCCCCGTCGCGGGGACGCCAGTCGACCATCAGCAGTGCGCCGGGTTCGGCGTCGAGGCCGACTTCCTCCAGCGCCTCGCGGCGGGCGCCCGCGGCGGGGAACTCGCCCTCCTCGACGCCGCCGCCGGGGAAGCTCCAGGTCTTGTCGCGGCGGTAGGACTGGCGGACCATCAGGACCTTGCCGTCCTCGTCGAAGAACAGCATCGTCGCGCCCACGACCACCTTCGGCAGGGACGCGGCCCACGCCGCACGGTCCTGGCCGGTGCCGATCTCCGACAGCCGTGGTGCGCCGGCCTCCACCGAGCGCATGTAGACCCGCCCGATGTGGTCCCGCAGGACGCGTTCGGGATCGGGGACCACCGTCGCCAGTGCGACCGACGCCGCCGTGATGACGTCACAGAGCTCTGCCGCCAGGTCGGCCGCCGTGTGGCTGCGGCCCTTGCGCGGGTTCTGGCCGGTGGTGCCGATCAGCGCGGCCGCGGCCTCGCCGGCCTCCTCCGCGACCTTCAGCACCCGCAGCGGGACCGCGAGCGCCGGGTCAGTGTCCGGGTGGGAGTCCAGCCAGGCCCTCTGCTGCTGGACCACCTGCCACATCAGCGGCTCTTCCATGCGTCACCAAGCCCTCCTCGTCCGACGAGTGCAGCACCGATGTCCGCACTGCCGTTGCGCCGATCAACACAGCCAGTATCGCGACCAAACCCACCGTCTGGACGGCGACCTGCCGGGCGCGCGGCGCGTAGACGTAGACCAGCCCGATCACCGCGCCGGTCACCAGGCCGCCGAGGTGTCCCTGCCAGGAGGTGAAGCGCGAGGCCAGGACCAGCCAGAGGACGGCGATGATCAGCTGGCGCTGACCGCCGAGGGGATCGAAGTGCAGTTTGCGGCTGAGGACGAAGTACAGGCCGATCAAGCCGAATATCGCGCCCGAGGCCCCGATCGACTGCGTGTAGGGCGCGGTCAGGAAGTAACAGAACACTGATCCGCCGAGCGCCGACAGCAGATACGCCGCGATGTAGCGCACCTTCCCTATCTGCTGCTCGACCACCACGCCGAACATCCACAGCGAGAGCATGTTGAACAGGATGTGCATCGGCCCCAGCGGCGGCTGGTTCGGCAGGATGTGGACGAACGCCGAGGTGATCATCCGGTACCACTCGCCGTGCGCCACGCCGATGGGGTGGTATCCGGGCGGCGGCGACGCCATGGGCTCGTAGAGCGCGTTGTTCGGCCCGCGCAACGCGTCGGAGAGCATGCCGAGCTTGTCCACGACAGAGTGCTGCATCAGTTCCGCCGCGTACACCGCGAAGTTGAGCAGGATCAGCGCGATCGTGACCACCGGCCGCGCGCCGCCGGAGGCCGCCGGCGCTCCGAACACCGTCCGCGCCTGGCGCACGTCCTTGTTCCCGTCCCGTACACACTCAGGGCACTGAAACCCGACTGAGGCGTTGCGCATGCAGTCGGGGCAGATGTACCGGTCGCAGCGCGTGCAGCGGATGTGGCTCTCACGCCCGTCATGCCGGTAACACGTGGTGACCGGCACGGTCGCGTCGGGGACGGTCATCGGCGGGAGTCCTCCGGGCGGAGCATCGGAAAGCAGCGGACGGCGCAACGGGACGGCACACCCTACCGTGCGGCGACCTGCCTGCGGCGGGCACAATGCAGGCCCCCGACCACAAAGCGCGGCCCGTCCGCGCCGGTCGTATGCTGACCGCGATCCCCCTGATGTGATCATGCCGAGAAGAGACCCCCGTGCCCCGTCGTCCCCGCTGGATCGACCGTCTCACCGCCGCCGCGATACGGGGCGTCTGGGACTGGGCCCGGGTGCGCGGCCGCGTCACCTCCACCAGCCCCGGCCGCTACCGCTTCGCGCATCTCGGCCCCGGCGCCGCGCTGTCGTTCCCGCTCGGCGCGCTCTACAACGAGCAGTACATGGCGATCGGCGAGGGCACGCTGGTCGGGGAGGGCGTGAGCCTGGCGGTGGGCTGGCCGGGGGAGGACTTCGGCGAGGAGATCGTGCTGCGCATCGGCCGCGGCTGCTCGATCGGGCGCGGCAGCCACATCGTGGCGCACCTGCGCGTGGACATCGGCGACGACGTCTTCTTCGGGCCGTACGTGTACGTCACCGACCAGAACCACGCCTACACCGCGCTGGACACCCCGATCGGCCGCCAGGACCCCGAGGACAAGCCGGTGACCATCGGCGACGGCTGCTGGCTCGGCGTCGGTTCGGTGATCCTGCCGGGGACCACGCTCGGGCGGAACGTGGCCGTGGCGGCCGGTGCGGTGGTGCGCGGATCTTTCCCCGACCACTGTCTGATCGGCGGTGTGCCGGCCCGGATCCTGAGGCGGCACCACGGGGACGACGGCTGGCGCGGCACCCTGTAGCCGATCCCGATCCCGATCCCGATCCCGATCCCGATCCCGACCCCGACCCCGACCCCGACCATGGCACCCGGCGAGCGAGCCGATCCCCTTACGCCGAGCGGGCGACCCCCGTCGACTCGCGCACGATCAGCCGCGGTGAGACGTCCACGTGCCGGGCCGGGGCGCTCGGATCGCGCACCAGATCCAGCAGCGTCCGCACCGCCAGCTCGCCGACGGACTCCTTCGGCGGCGACACCGCGGTCAACGCCGGCCGCGTCAACGCCGAGAACTCGTCGTCGTACGCCACGATCGAGATCTCGCGCGGCACCGCGAAGCGCGTCGCGAAGCCGTTCTGCAGCAGCGCCAACGCGTCTTCGTCCGAGTGGACCAGCAGCGCGGTCGCCTCGGATGCGCGCAGCCGCTCGGCGAGCGCGTCTATCTGCTCCGGCCCCCACTTCGGCCAGCCCTCGAGGTCCGTGCTGCCGATGATGCGCGGCATCTCCGGCAGCGACAGCGCTGCCGAGGCCTGCTCGAAACCGCTCAGCACGCTGCGCGAGGTCGGCGTCTCGCCGCGGGCGAACATCGCGATGCGGCGGTGCCCGAGCTCGTGCAGATGCCGGACGGCGAGCCCGGCGCCGGTCTCGTGGTCGGTGCGGACCCACGACGTGGTCGCGGCGGCGGGGCCGTACGAGCGCCGCTCCACCAGCACCGTCGGCACGCCCAGCGCGCCGGCCCACTCCACCTCGTCGGTCGGCGCCAGCAGCACGGCCCGCGCCCCGGAGTCCACGAGCCCCATCGCCAGCGAGAGGTCCTGCCCGGACTGGTAGTCCGAGACCGCGACCAGCAGCCGCCCCTCGGGCTCGCGCAGCACCCGGCGCATCCCGTCGACGACCCGGTTGAAGTAGTACGAGGACTTCGGGATCAGGGCGCCGACGACCGGCAGGTCGGTCTCCTCGGCCGGGTCCTGGGCGGGCCGCGCCGGGGCCGCCGGCTCGGCGGAGGCGGGCAGCACCGCGCCGCCGTGCACCTTGTCCAGCTGTCCGGCCTTGGCCAGCTGGTCCAGGTCGCGGCGGACGGTCACGTCCGACACCCCCAGGATGCCGACCAGCTCGGCGACCTGCACCGACCCGCGTTCGCGGGCCAGGCGAAGGATCAGGGCGTGCCGTCTGGCGGCGAGCACGGACCACCTCCTGGAGCAGAAGCTATCAGTCAGAACCGTTCACAGCATGGGGGTGCGTTGGCGTTCCGGCAAGTCCGAGTTACGTTTTTGTTTGTTTCTCATCGATTCTCATCGAACGTATTGACTTCCGGTTACCTTGTTCTGACACTGGTCCCCGTTGTTCGTTTGCCGTCAGATCCGAAAGGCGCCACCGCAGCATGGATCGTCCGACCGTCGTCCTGGCCATGCGCCCGGCGCTGCGTCCGCTGCTGTTCGACGCGGCGGCCGAGGCCCGGCTGGCCGGGCTGGCCGAGGCCGATCCGGGGCTGGTGGTCACCGACTTCGGCGATCCTCGGGCGGCCGCGGCGCTGGAGCGGGCCGAGGTGCTGGTCACCGGCTGGGACTGCCCGGTGCTGGACGAGGCGGCGCTGGCCCGGATGCCGGCGCTGCGCGCCGTCCTGCACTCCGGCGGCAGCGTGAAGCACCACGTCACCGAGGCCGCGTGGGCCCGCGGGCTGGTGGTCTCCTCGGCGGTCGCCGACAACGCGGTCCCGGTGGCCGAGTACACGCTGGCGATGGTGATCAGCGCGGGCAAGCGGCTGCCGGAGATGGAGCGCGCGTTCCGTGCGGGCCGGGACGGCCGGGACTGGCAGCACTGGTCGCTGGACTTCGGCCCGGTCGGCAACCACCGGCGGGTCATCGGGGTGGTCGGGCTGTCCCGCGTCGGCCGCCGGGTCGTGGAGATGCTGCGGGTCCTGGACGCGACCGTCCTCGTGCACGACCCCTACGTGCCGGACGAGGAGGTCCTCAAGCTCGGTGCCGTACCCGCCGGGCTCGACGACCTGGTGGCGTCCTGCGACGTGGTCAGCCTGCACGCGCCGAGCAACGCCGAGACCCGGCACCAGATGGACCGGCGCCGGCTGGCCCTGATGAAGGACGGCGCGACGCTGATCAACACCGCGCGCGGCGCCCTGGTGGACACCGCGGCGCTGGCCGACGAGCTGCGGGCGGGCCGGCTGTTCGCGGTCGCCGACGTCACCGACCCGGACCCGCTGCCCGCCGACTCCGAGCTGTTCGACCTGCCGAACCTGACCCTGACCCCGCACGTGGCCGGCTCGATCGGCGGCGAGGTGCGGCGCCTGGGCGACTTCGTGCTGGCCGAACTGCTGCGCCTGACGACCGGGCAGGACCTGCTCGGCCTGGTGCGACCTGAGACCCTGCCGTCCATAGCGTGACAGCATCTTGATAGATCTTGTGTGCCACCCTCACCAGAGAGCGAGACCCGATATGCGTACCAGTAAGAACGTCCACCGAGCCGGCGTCATAGCCGCCGCGGTGGCCGTCTCGGCCGCGAGCCTGTCGGCCTGCGGCAGCTCCAGCAAGCCCGGTACGTCCTCCGGCGGCCAGGCCTCGGGCAGCACCTCGTTCACCTACTGGTCGATGTGGCAGCAGAACGAGCCGCAGGCCAAGGTGATCAAGAAGGCCGCCGACGACTTCACCGCCGCCACCGGCATCAAGGTGAACATCCAGTGGCAGGGCCGCGACGTCATCACCAAGCTCACCCCGACCCTGCGCACCGGCTCCGCGGCGGACCTGGTCGACCAGTCGGTCAACGCGCTCGGCGCGCTGGTCGCCAAGGACGCGACCGCCGACCTGAGCACGCTGTACAGCACGCCGGTCACCGGCGAGTCGCAGACCATCGGGCAGATCATCCCGGACAGCTACAAGCCGTTCCTCAACGACAAGAACGGAAAGCCGTTCATCGCCCCCTACGAGGTCTCCTCCGAGGGCCTGTGGTTCGACGCCTCCAAGTTCCCCGACCTGGCCGCGAACCCGCCGAAGACCTGGGACGACCTGCTGGCCCTGTTCGCCAAGGCCAAGGGCATGGGCATGACGCCGGTCGCGGTCCCCGGCGACGACAAGTACTGGGTGCTGCTGACCCTTCAGCGCGAACTCGGCACCGACGGCCTGAAGAAGCTGGCCAGCGACAAGACCGGCGCCGCCTGGGACGACCCGAAGGTGCTCAAGGCCGCGCAGCTGGTCCAGGACCTGCGGGACAAGGGCGACTTCCTCAAGGGCTACGAGTCCAGCAAGAGCATCGACGAAGAGGGTGACTGGGCCAAGGGCCAGGCCGCCTTCTACCTGTCCGGCACCTGGGTGCCCTCGGAGGCCGCGCCGAACGCCACCGCCGGCTTCAAGTTCGACAGCATCCAGCTGCCGGCGCTGGACTCGGGCAACACCGACACCGGCATCAACTTCTTCGGGTTCGCGGTCCCCAAGACCGCCAAGCACTCCGACGCCGCCGAGAAGTTCATCGCCTTCTTCATGAAGAAGGAGGAGCTGTCCGGCATCTCGACGCAGGCGCTGAACCTGACCCCGCGCACCGACATCGACCCGCCGGCCCAGCTGGCCTCCATGAGCAAGGCGCTGACCGGCACCGTCTACGCCGACCAGGCGCACCTGTCCGTGGACTACGCGGACTGGACCAACAAGATGCTGAACCCGGAGATGATCCGGCTGGTCACCGGCCAGGACAACGCCGCGAAGTTCGTCGCCAACGGCAAGCAGGGCACGATCGACTACTGGAAGTCCGCGTCGTGACCAGCGCCACCGTCGGTGTCCGGCGGGGCCGGGTCCAGGGCTCGCCCCTGGCCCGGCGCCGCCGGCGCGTCTTCGGGCCGTTCCTGGCGCCCGCGCTGATCCTGTACACGGTGCTGTTCATGGTGCCGACCGTGTACTCGTTCTACGCGAGCTTCACCAGCTGGGACGGGTTCTCGAACCCGCGGTGGAAGGGCACGCTGAACTACGACCACCTGACGCACGACCCGGCGTTCAAGGACGCCTTCTTCAACACCATGAAGCTGCTGTTCGGGTGCGGCGTCTTCCTGTTCGTCCTGAGCTTCGCCTTCATGCTGATGCTGCGGGAGATGAAGGGCCGCAAGTTCATCCAGGGCTTCATCTTCCTGCCGCACATCGTCTCCGGCGTGGCGCTGGCCGCGTTCTGGGACTTCCTGCTGAACCACGACGGCATGCTGAACAAGGGCCTGCACTCCTTCGGCGTGGGCCCGGTGGACTGGCTCAAGCCGCAGTGGCAGTTCAACGCGATCCTGCTCGCCATCGTCTGGATCAACACCGGGTACTACGTGACGATCCTGATGGCCGGCGTGGACCGGATCCCGCCGTACTACTACGAAGAGGCCAAGCTCGCCGGGACCAACTCCTGGCAGCGCTTCCGGCACATCACGCTGCCGATGTCCTGGGACGTGGTGGGGACCGCGGCGGTGCTGTGGACCATCGGCACGGTGAAGATCTTCGAGTTCATCCTCGCCTTCTCCGGCTCGCAGGGGAACCTGCCGACCACCAACCAGTGGACGTCGGCGATGTACGTCTACGGCGAGACCATCGGCGGCACCTCCCCGATCTACGACTTCGGCCGGGCCTGCGCCGGCGCGGTCGTCACGCTGGTGGCGGTCGTGCTCGTGGTCGTGGTGCTGCGCCGGGCCACCAGCCGCGACCGGCTCGAACTGTGAGGGAGGGCGGGACGACCATGAGCACCGCAACGACCGGGTCCCGTGCCGAGAGCGCGGAGCGGGACCCGAAGAACCCGGCGGCGGCCCCCGCCGGCCGCCGCCGGGTGCCCTGGGCCCGGCTCCCGGGCGCCGCGCTGATCTGGGTGTTCGTCGCCTTCTGTGCGTTCACGTTCCTGTTCATCCTGCTCAGCTCGCTCAAGTCCAGCTACAACGTGCTGAACCACCCGTTCCGGCTGCCGACCGAGCTGAAGTTCTCCAACTGGAGCAAGGCCTGGCACGACGGCGGCTTCGGGCCGGCGTTCGTGAACTCGGTGGTGGTGGTCGTGGTGGCCGCGGCCGGGACGGTGCTGTTGGCCTCGCCTGCGGCGTACGTGCTGGGCCGGAACCAGAACCGGATCTCCGGCGGCGTGAGCATGTACTTCGTGCTGGGGCTCGGCATCCCGATGCAGATCATCGTGCTGCCGCTGTACTCGATCATGGCCAAGATGCACCTGATCGACAACCTGGCCGGGCTGATCGTGCTCTACATCGTGGTGAACCTGCCGTTCACGGTCTACCTGCTGATGTCGTTCTTCGCCTCGCTCCCGGGCGAGCTGGAGGAGGCGGCGGCGCTGGACGGCGTGGGGCCGGGGATGACGTTCTGGCGGATCATGCTGCCGCTGGCGCGCGGCGGGCTGATGACGGCGCTGACGCTGGTCGCGATCGCGTGTTGGAACGAGACGTTCCTGGCGCTGATGTTCCTGCAGACCAACGACAACTTCACGCTGCCGCTGGCGTTGGTCAACTTCCTGACACAGCAGCAGTTCACCGGCGAGGACTTCGGCGTGATGTTCGCCGGGGTGTCCATCGCGGTGCTGCCCATGCTCGCGCTTTATGCGTGGCTCGGGCGCCGGATCACCGAGGGCCTGACTCTCGGAGCGGGGAAGTAAGTCCCCTATTCACGCACCACCATCCCACTGGAGGTACGTACCTGTGAAAGCGCAACTGCGCGCTTCGCTCTCGGCGCTGGGGGCGATGGCCCTCGGCGCCGTCGGCCTGCTGGCCGTGACCGTCCCGACCGCACACGCGGCCGGGACCGTCTACTACGTGGACTGCTCGGCCGCCTCCGACGGCGACGGGTCTGCGGGATCGCCGTGGAACGCCCTCACGGATCCTGACGGACACGTCTTCGGCGCCGGCGACACGCTGTCCTTCAAGGCCGGGACGACGTGTGACGGCACGCTGACCCCGCAGGGCTCCGGCGCCTCTGGCTCGCCGATCACCATCAACGCCTACGGTTCCGGCGCCGCGCCGGTGATCGAGGGCGGCGGCGCGACCGAGGCCACGGTGCACCTGGTCGACCAGAGTTACTGGACCATCAGTGGTCTGAAGGTGCAGAACTCCTCGTCCACCCGCGCGCAACACGAGGGGATCCTGGTCGAGGTCGCGGGTTCGGCGAACCAGGCCGGGATCTCCATCACCGGCAACGAGGTCGCGAACGTGGCCGGCTGGGGCGACAAGACCGGGACGAACGCGTCGTGGTTCTCGTACTCGGGCGGCATAGCCGTGCGGGTGGCGACCGGGTCCGGGGTGTTCAACGGCGTGTCCGTGACGAACAACGACGTGCACGACACCGGGGGCGGCGGGATCAAGGTCGAGGGCGAGACCTCGGCGATGAGCACCGGCGTCTACATCGGGCACAACACCATCACCGACGCCGGCGGCGACGGGATCGTGGTGCACGACAGCGACGCGCCGCTGGTGGAGTACAACACGGCGACGGACCTGGGGCTCGGGGCGTACCCGTTCACGGCCGGGAACTTCGCCGGGATGTGGCCGTACCACTCGAACAACCCGACGTTCCAGTACAACACCGTGGGGTCGCAGACCGGGGTGGTGAACGACGCGACGGCGTGGGACTGCGACATGAACAACACCGGGACGTGCCTGTACCAGTACAACTACTCGTACAACAACGCCGGCGGGTTCTACCTGGACTGCCTGTCCGGCTGCGGCGGGTCGGCGACGACGACGAACGCGGTGCTGCGGTACAACATCTCGCGCGACGACTGCCGATTCACGAACTCCAGCACCGGGAGCGGGACGCACTACATCTACAACAACACGTTCTTCTGCCCGGGCAAGCCGATCACGGACACGCTCGGCGGGAACGTGGTGTGGCAGAACAACATCTTCGTGGCTCCGACGGCGTCCTGGGCGTCGGATTCTTCGGCGCGGTTCGCTTCCAACACGTATTTCGGAGGCGTGGCGGCGCCGTCGTCCGGCGACTCGGCGGCCCATACCGCCGATCCGCAGCTGATCAACGACGCGGCGGGGACGCTGGCGATCAAGCTGCACACGACGTCACCGGAGCTGGGCAGCGGCGTGGTCGTGGCGAACAACGGCGGCAAGGACTTCTTCGGTAACGCGGTGTCCGCCACCGCCGCCCCGAACCGGGGCGCTTACAACGGATCCGGGGATGACAGTGTTCTGTCGTTCTCGGCGGCGTTGAACGACACGGCGGTCACTTCCGACGCGAACCGTTGGGCGGGAAGCCTGAACTCGGCGACGCAGAGCGGCAAGAGCTTCTCGGCGACGGCGCTGGCCAACGCTGGTCTTAGCGCTGGCGCGGATGTCACGGCGGCGGGTGTCGACTTCGGGCCCTGGCACCCGCAGGCCCTGGACGCGACCGACAATGTCATCGCCAGCGGCCAGACCATCGCGGTCCCGGCCGGCGGGACCGGCACGAAGCTCGGCTTCCTGGGCTTCAGCACGACGCACGGGGTCAACGAGAGCGGGACGCTGCACTTCACGGACGGCACGTCGCAGCCCTTCACGCTGACGCTGTCGGACTGGACGGACACCACCCCGGCGGCCGGCGACACGGCGGTCGCGACGGCGACGTACGCGAACCAGCACACGTCGGCGTACAACGGGAGCACGACGACGGCGAGCGGGTCGTTCTCGGTGTGGGCGTACACGGTGGCGCTGCCGTCGGGGAAGACGCTGGCTTCGGTGACGCTGCCGAACCTGGTCGCTTCGGGGGCCACGTCGCAGCACCTGTTCGCGATCGCGGTGGGCTGAGCGACGCCGCGTCAGGTGGCGTTCGCTCTGTAGTCCGCGACGCGCCGGCACCGGCTCAAGCCGGCAACACCAGTTGCCGGTGCCGGTGCCGGTGCCGGAGCCGGTGCCGTTTGGCGCGCGGCGCAGGGGGCGGGGATCAGGGGTGGTACTTCTCCTCGACCGACGCCACGTCGCCGGTCTTCCGGTTCATGGTGACCCGGACTTTCACGCTGGCGGTCTTCGCGGCGGTTTCCAGCTGGTCCTCAGTGCACTTCGTGGTGCCGTAGCCGTCCCCGCCGATGGTCACATTGCCGTCGGGGCCGCCGCAGATCGCGGCCGCGCCCAGGATCCGAGTGGCATCCGAGACGTAGAACCCCTGGTCCGTGCTGCCATCGTCGGGGTGGACGAGGAACTTGCCGGGCGCGAGGTACTGCAGCGTGCCGACGATCGTGACGTGGTCACCCGCGTTGGCGACGCCGCCTGGGTTCGATGCGGTCGAGCTGCTCCTGGCGCTGGGCTGGGTGGTCGGCGGGGCGGACGGCGGGGCGGACGGCGACGTGGTGGCGGCGTTCGCTGCCGTCGTACTGGTGGCGGCGTTCCCCGGTGCCGTCGTGGCCGACGACACCGGCGCGGCCTGGTTCGTCGACGTACTGGTGGCGGCTGCCGCCGTCGGCTTCGAGCTGCTGCTGCCGCACGCGGCAAGGCTCCCGGCCAATGCGGCTACTGCGATGATCTCAGCGATACGCATCCGCGCCATGACAACCCCTTCGTGATGGATTCTGCTCACATCGACATGACGGGTTGAGCGAAGACTGGTTGTCATAGGGCTGATAACGAATCGGTCACGATGCCCCGCGGCGGGGTCGGCGGTGAACCCTCAGGCCGCCGAAGCAGGCGTCTGGGGTTCGGCCGCGATCGCCGCCGCCGTGCCGCGCGTCCGCTGCAGGATCTCCTCGCGCGTCAGGTACACGTCCGTGTACTCGAAGTCGCGCAGCGACGCCGCGCGCTCGGCCTGGAAGCCGGTGCGGACGAAGTCGTCGCCGACCAGGGAGTTCAGGAGCCAGCCGGCGGCGGTGCGGAAGCGGGCCGCGAAGGTGCGGAGCGCCATGATGTGGTAGCCCCGGGCCACGACCTGCGCAGGCAGGCCCGACAGGGGGATGCCCATCGGCTTGCTGACCGCCTTGAGGCCGCCGAGGTCCACGACCAGGCCGAGGTCCTTGTGGCGGTAGTCCTTCAGCGGGAAGCCGCGGACCGCCGCCATCACGTTCTCCGCCGCGGCCCAGCCCTGGCGCATCGCGTGCTGGGCGGTCGGGGGGCAGATCGCGTCGCCGCCCTTGGCCAGGTCCGGGACGGCTGCCGCGTCGCCGAGGGCGAAGACGCCGGGCAGGTCCGGGACCGTCAGGTCGGCGTTGACCACCAGGCGGCCGCGGTTGGTGGGGGCGCCCATGGTGGCGATCAGCGGGCTGGGGGCCACGCCGGCGGTCCAGATCAGGGTGCGGCAGGGCAGGACGCGGCCGTCGGTCAGGGTGACGGTGTCCTCCGTGCACTCCGCGACCGAGACGCCGAGGGAGATGTGCAGGCCGCGCTTGCGCAGGATCTTCAGCGCCTTCTCGCCGAGCTTGTCGCCGAGTTCGGGCATCAGCTTCGGCGCGATGTCCACCAGGTGCCACTTGACCAGGCTGCCGTCCAGGTTCGGGTAGCGCTTCACCGCCTCGGTGGTCAGCCGCTGCAGGTATGCCGCCGTCTCGGTGCCCGCGTAGCCGCCGCCGACCACCACGAACTGCAGCCGGGACTCGCGCTCCTCGTCCGTCGTGGCCACCGCCGCCAGGTCCAGCTGGGCGATCACGTGGTCGCGGATCCAGGCGGCCTCGGCCAGCGTCTTCACGCCGACCGCGTACTTGTCCACGCCGGGGATGTTGAACTGGCGCGTCACACTGCCCGGGGTGAGCACCAGGTAGTCGTAGCGCTCGACGATCTCCTCGCCGTCGATCTTGCGCACCACCACCGACTTGGTCTCGGTGTCGATGCCGATCGCGCCGCCCGGGATCAGGACCGTCGTCTTGAGCATCCGGCGCAGCGAGACCGCGACCGCCTGCGGGGTCAGCACGCCGGAGGCGACGTGCGGCAGCAGCGGCAGGTACAGCTGGTGGTTGACCGCGGACACCAGGCGGATCTCGGCGTCGTCGAGCGAGAGCTTCTTCTCCAGCTTGTGCGCGCACTCGGTGCCCGCGAAGCCACTGCCGACGACGAGTATCTTGGGGCGGCTCATGGCGGTTGTCTCATCTCCCGTGGCGGTGGGCGGGGCGGTGCCGGCCGGACTTGCGTCCAGCGTGGAACGTGCGGCGGACCGGCGCATCTCGACCAGGGCGATTTGTGCCGGATGGGTGAGATGATCACTTTACTCCGGGCGATCTTGCCCCGGCCGCCGGGGTCCCCCGACTGTACGCAGCCCGATGTGTGGCAGGCGCGCAGGTCCGCCATCTGGTCGGTGAACGCTCGGCGGACGGCTTTCGATCACCCGGTCGGTGGGACCATGACGAGCATGTACCCAGCACCGCCGCCCGCACGCGTGTCCGACGCCGAGATCCGCGATCTCGTCGCACGCTACCTCGCGCAGTCCCCGGACCAGGCCGAACGCCTCCGGCCGGTTACCGACGCGCTGGCCACGAGCGCCGACCTCACCCACCGCCGCACCCTCCCGGGCCACGTCACCACCGGCGCCTTCGTCGTCGACGCCGACGGCCGCCTCCTGCAGATCGCGCACAAGTCCCTCGGCCGCTGGCTCAATCCCGGCGGCCACACCGAGCCGGAGGACGCCAGCCTGGCCGCCGCCGCCCGCCGTGAGCTGCTGGAGGAGACCGGCCTCGGCGCCGAGCACGTCACCCTCCTGGGCGACCCGGACCTGCCGCTGGCCATCGACGCGCACCGGATCCCGGCCAACCCGGCCAAGGACGAACCAGAGCACTGGCACTTCGACTTCCGCTACGCCTTCCGCCTCAACGGGATCCCCGGCACGGCGACCGTCGAGCTTCAACTCGACGAGGTCGACGACCACCGCTGGATCCCCTTCGACCAGGCCGGCCTCGGCGAGGACACCGCCCGGCTGGCCGCCGTGCTGGCAGGCGCTGTCACAAACCGCGCTGCCGAGAGGTCATAGCAACGACCGCAAACGATGCGGGCGTGTGACCGATAGGGGACGGCAGTGGACAGCACCGAATGGCTCGCCGAGCGCTTCGAGGAGAACCGGCGCCATCTGCGGGCCGTCGCCTTCCGGATGCTGGGCTCCCTGTCCGAGGCCGACGACGCCGTCCAGGAGTCCTGGCTGCGCCTGAGCCGCCAGCAGGGCGCCCGCGCCGACGCCATCGACAACCTGACCGCCTGGCTCACCACGGTCGTCGCCCGCGTCGCCCTCACCATGCTGAAGGCGCGCAGCCGCGAGGAGTCGCTGGACGCGGTCCACATCCCCGAGCCGATCATCTCGCCGGAGGACGGCCTGGACCCCGAGCACGAGGCGCTGCTCGCCGACTCCGTCGGCCTGGCCCTGCTGGTGGTCCTGGAGACGCTGCAACCGGCCGAGCGCCTGGCGTTCGTGCTGCACGACATGTTCGCCGTCCCCTTCGAGGAGATCGCGGTCATCGTCGACAAGAGCCCGGCCGCCGCGCGCCAGCTGGCCAGCCGCGCCCGGCGCCGGGTCCAGGGTGCCGACGCGGTGCCGGACCCGGACCTGAGCCGGCAGAAAGAGGTCGTCCGGGCCTTCTCCGCGGCCTCCCGGGGCGGCGACTTCGCCGCGCTGGTCGCGGTGCTGGACCCGGACGTCGTGCTGCGTGCCGACTACGGCAGCCTCCCGGCGGGCCTCAAGCTGCTTCGCGGCGCCGAGGCGGTGGCCAGGCAGGCGCTGATGTTCGCCCGCTTCGCGGCCCACGCCCGCCCGGCGCTCGTCAACGGAGCCCCGGGGCGGGTGACGGTCGTGGACGGCAAGCCGGCTGCGGTCATGGGCTTCACCGTGGTGGACGGCCGGATCAAGGAGATCAACATCCTGGCCGATCCGGAGCGGCTGGCGGAGCTGGACCTGACCTTCTTCGAGGTCTGATCCGCGATCGCAGGGTTCTGATCGTCGCGGCTACGGCCAGACCAGGTTGTACGTGAACGCCACGGCCAGGAAGGACACGGCGCCGAGCGCGGTCAGCGAGTACGCGATCCGCCCGGCCGGCCGCCACCAGCCCAGCTTCCAGGCCGCGGCGCTCCCGGCGATCAGCCCGACGGTGCACAGGGTCAGCAGCGCGTTCACCACCAGCAGCAGGGTCAGCGTCGAGGACCCGAGGATGAGTTGTTCGTAGAAGGCGTCGCTGTCCCCGGTCACCGTCACGAACCCGGCGACGAACAACGTCGCCAGCCCGCCGGCGACCCAGGCGAGCATCCGCGCGCCCCGGGCCCACCGGGAGTGCGTCGGCCGCTGCCGCACGCGCCGTACCAGCGCGAGGATCGGGAAGCCGAGGAAAGCGGCCGCGAGGATCCCGGCGCCGCCGTAGAGCATCGGCAGGTGCAGCGCGGGGGAGTTGTACCAGTCCAGTTTGTAGTAGGCGTCGGTGGGATCGATGGACGTCGCGAGGTGGCCGTGGCCGTCGAACACCAGCCGGTCCTGGCCGCCCTGCTCGGCGAATTCTCCGCTGCCGAGCGGGATCCAGCGCTGGTCGCCGATCTTCGGGTTCTGCGACAGGCCGTTGGTGGTGATGGTGCCGTCGCCGTTGGCCGACACCGTCACCGAGGACACCAGCCCCGCGACCCGGGTGACGTCTTCCCGGCTCACCTGGTCGCTGCGGTAGGTCCCGGCGTAGCTGCCGAGTTTCGGGTCCTTGGCGGCGGTCGGGGCGCTGGTGGTATTGGGGAAGCCCGTGCTATGCGGAAAGGCCGTGTCGACGATCTGGTTGATCAGGGCTTTGCCATCCCACTGCGCGATCCGGTCGGTGCCGTCACCGTTGTAGACCACGTATATGCCGATGTCCTTGTCCGGCAACAGCGCCATGTCGCTGTGGAACCCGGGGACGTCGCCGTCCTTGAACAGGATCCGCTGGCCGTCCCGCGGCCGTTCCTCGAAGAGGTACGCCATGCCGGGCAGCCGCGGGTCCATCGTGAAGTGCCGCTGCTGCATCAGGTCCGCGACCCCGTTGCCCAGCCGCGGGTCCTTCGCCAGCTGCGCCATCATGAACTTGCCCATGTCGGTCGCGGTGGCGGCGGTGCCCGCGCCGGTCGGGGACCAGCCGCCGTACTGGCCGTCCTCGGCGACCCAGCCTCCGCCCTCCGGCCGGTAGCCCTTCGCCAGGTTCGCGTCGTAGCCCGCCGGATGCGGCTGCTGGAAGGTCGAGGCGTCCATCTGCAGCGGCTGGAACACGTGGTCCTGGACGTACTGCGCGAACGGCTCGCCGGAGACGGTCTGGACCAGGTAGCCGGCCAGGGCGACGCCGTAGTTGTCGTACGCGGCGAGCGTGCCGGGCGGACGTACCCGCGCGGGCCTGGAGTCCTGGAGGAACTGCCCGAGCGGCGGCACCTTCTTCGGGTCGCTCACGGCCACGCCGAACGGGTCCGCGTCGAAGCCGGCGGTGTGGGTCATCAGGTTCTGCACGGTCACCGGGTGGCCCGGGAACGTGTCCGGGATCTTGAAGTCCTTCAGGTACGTGTTCACGTCCGCGTCCGGATCGAGCTTGCCCTGCTGGACCAGCTGCGCGACGGCGGTGGCGGTGAAGACTTTGGCGACCGAGCCGGTGAAGAACTCGGTGCGCACCGGGTCGACCGGAGCGTTGGTGGCGGTGTCGGCGACGCCGTAGCCTTGCGCGAACACGGTCTGCCCGCCGGCCACCACGACCACGGCCGCGCCGGGAATCTTGTCCTTCGCGAGCTGCGCGGTGACGGTCTGGTCTATGAGCGGACCGACGCCCGAGAGGTCCGGGGCGGCGTTGGCGGCGTTGGCGGCTGCGGCGTGCGCGACGGAGCCGGACAGCGCTGAGGCGGCGAGGGCGATGCCGGAAACGATGGTCGTCCACATGCCCCACAGCCTCGCCGGGCGGGGCACCGGCGGTCACGGGCTGTAGTACCCCTCCTGGAGGTGTAGGTAGGTACACCCCACACTGGGTGTGTAAGCCCCTCGCCCCGCCGTGGCCCGAACCCGAGACTTGAGGACATGACGAACACCACCAACAAGCGATGGAGCGCCGTCCTGGAGGGCGGGTTCTGGTTCTTCGTGATGCTGGTCCCGATGCTGCTCGGCTACGTCGCGCTGGCGCTGGTGGCCGGTCTGGCCGGCATCGGGCTCGGCCTGCTCCTGATCCCTCCGGTCGCGGTCTACCTGCGCTGGCTGGCCGACATGCGCCGCAGGAAGGTGCGGGCCTGGCGGGGGATCGAGATCCCCGAGCCTTACCGGGCCGCCCCGGAGTTCGGCACCGGGTTCTCCGGCTACTGGGAGAAGGTCAAGTTCCACGGGACCGACCCCGCGTTCTGGCGGGACGCCGCGTGGGCGATGACCGACCCGGTCGTCGGGGCGCTCCTGGCCGTGCTCCCGATCGCCCTGGTGGCCGAGGGCCTGTACGGCTTCGTCATCAGCGCCCTCTGGAACGTGTTCGTCCAGCACGGCTTCAACGACTGGTTCGGCTTCATCCACGTGCACCACGGCAACGAGGGCCTGCGCTGGGCCCCGGCGGCGCTCGGGGTCCTGGAGATCGCCCTGGGCGTGGCCATCGCGCCGAAGATGCTGGAGTGGCACGCCCGCTGGTCCCGCGTCCTGCTGGCCCCGACGCCGGCGCAGGTCGAGGCGCGGATGCAGCACCTGACCCAGACCCGGGCCGACGCGGTCGACACCCAGGCCGCCGAGCTGCGCCGGATCGAGCGCGACCTGCACGACGGCGCGCAGGCCCGGCTGGTCGCCATGGGCATGCACCTCAACGCGGCCTCGCAGCTGCTGGAGCGCGACCCCGAGGCGGCGCAGAAGCTGCTGCTGGAGGCCCGCGACTCCTCGGCCAAGGCCCTGTCCGAGCTGCGCGACCTGGTCCGCGGCATCCACCCGCCGGTGCTCGCCGACCGCGGCCTGGTCGACGCGGTGCGGGCCACGGCCCTGGACTCGCCGCTGGACGTCGAGGTGCACGCCGAGGTCCCCGGCCGGCTGGACGCCCCGCTGGAGTCGGCGGCGTACTTCGCGATCAGCGAGGCCCTGACCAACGTGGCCAAGCACGCGCACGCCTCGCACGTGTGGATCGACATGCGGGTGGCGTCCGGCCTGCTGAAGATCACGGTCAGCGACGACGGGATCGGCGGCGCCGACGCCGCCCGCGGCAGCGGACTGCACGGGATCGAGCGCCGGCTTGCTACCTTCGACGGGATCCTCGCCCTGAGCAGCCCGCAGGGCGGACCGACCGTAGTGACCATGGAGCTGCCGTGCGCGTCGTCCTCGCCGAAGACCTCTTCCTCCTCCGGGACGGCATGATCCGCCTGCTGGAGGCGTACGGGTTCGAGATCGCGGCGGCCGTCGGCGACGGCCCCGCACTCGTCGAGGCGCTGGTGACCCAGCGCCCCGACGTGGCGGTGGTGGACGTGCGCATGCCGCCGACGTTCACCGACGAGGGACTGCGCGCGGTGCTGGAGGCCCGGCGGGCCGTGCCGGGCCTGCCGGTGTTGGTGCTCTCGCAGTACGTCGAGCAGCTGTACGCGGGAGAACTGCTGGCCGACGGCGCCGGCGCGATCGGCTACCTGCTCAAGGACCGAGTGTTCGACTCCGACAGCTTTGTCGACGCGGTGAAGCGGGTTGCGGCCGGCGGCACCGTGATGGACCCCGAGGTGATCTCCAAGCTGCTGGCCCGCGGCGCCCGCAAGGAGCCGCTGGCGGAGCTGACCGACCGGGAGCGCGAAGTGCTCTCGCTGATGGCCGAGGGGCGCTCGAACGCGGCGATCGCCGAGCGGCTGGTGATCACCGAGCGGGCGATCGCCAAGCACACCTCCAACATCTTCATGAAGCTGGGGTTGCCGGAGTCCTCGGACGACAACCGGCGGGTGTTGGCGGTGCTGGCTTATTTGAAGGCGTGAGCGGGGGCGGTTGGTCCTGAGGCGCGCCTGGAGGCGTGTCCTATATATAAGGACTCTCTCTTAGTCTCTCTTAGCCTCTCTTAGCCCGCCTCGCCGGATCAGAGCATTGAGCCGCCCGTCGCGTCGACCACCCGGCCGGTGACCCAGCGGCTGTCCTCCCCGGCCAGGAACGCCACCACCGCGGCGATGTCGTCCGGCTGCCCGATCCGGCCGAACGCCGAGGCTTGCGCGGCCCACTGTTCGGCTTCGGCGTTGCCTCGCAGCCAGCCGGCATTGACATCGGTGTCGACGATGCCCGGCGCGACCGAATTCACCGTGATCCCGCGCGGGCCCAGGAGTTTGGCGAGGTTGAGGGTGAGGTTGTCCAGGGCCCCCTTGGTCGCGCTGTAGGCGAGGATCTCGGGCATCGCGATGCGGCTGACGCCGCTGGAGATGTTGACGACGCGGCCGTGGTCGCGCAGCCGGGGCAGCGCGCCGCGGACGACGAACAGCGGGGCGCGGACGTTGACCGCGAAGACTTCGTCGAACTCGTCCTCGGTCAGGGCGTCGATGTCGGAGCTGCGGCCGATGCCGGCGTTGTTGACGACGATGTCGACGCCGGCGTGGCCGGTCGCCGCGTCGTAGGCCTGCCAGAGCCGGTCGGCGTCGCCGTGGCTGCCGAAGGGGGCGTGCAGGGCCATCGCCTTCCCGCCCTTCTTCTCGATGCCGGCCACGGTGTCCTCGGCCGCTGCGTGGTCGCGGGCGTAGGTGAGGACGACGGTGGCGCCGTCGTGCGCCAGGCGCTCGGCGATCGCCCGGCCGATGCCGCGGCTGCCGCCGGTGACCAGGGCGTGCTTTCCCTGCAAGGACATGGTCTCCCCTTTCTTGAGTGACTGACCAAGAAGTCGTTGCGCGGCACGCTAGCACAATTTTTGGTCGGTCGTTCTACAATGGTTCGGTGAGTACTTCTTCCGCCGGTTCCCGTCGCGGTCGGCCGCGCGGTTTCGATCGCGAGGCCGCCGTGACCGCTGCGACGCGCCTGTTCTGGGAGCGGGGGTACGAGGCGACGTCCATCAGCGACCTGACAGAGGCGATGGGCATCCGCTCCGGGAGCCTCTACGCGGCGTTCGGGGACAAGCCGGCGTTGTTCCGGGAGGCGTTGGTCGCGTATGGGGAGTCGCCCTACGGCGCGTTCGTGAACGTGGCCTTCGCCGAGGAGGCGACGGCCTTCGGCGCTGTAGCGCGGATGTTGCGCGAGGCGGCTCGGGTGTTCCCGGACCCGGTGCATCCGGCCGGGTGCATGACGATCAACGCCGCCACGAACGTCTCACCGGCGAACGTCGAGGTGCAGGAGATGCTGCGGGATCAGCGGAACCGGAACATCGCGATGATGGCCGACCGGTTGCGCGCGGGGCAGCGTGACGGGGAGCTGCCGGCGTCGGCGGACGCCGATGCGCTGGCCGCGTATTACGCCGCCGTGTTCCAGGGGATGTCGCAGCGCGCGCGGGATGGCGCGAGCGAATCAGAGCTCTCGCAGACGGCGGAGTTGGCGTTGGCGGTGTGGCCTCGCGGCTGAGGCCTGCTTTTACTGGACTTATTTGGTGCCGGGGTCGGCGTAGCCGTGGGTGAAGGCGTACTGGACGGCCTGCGCGCGGTCGCGGCAGCCGGTCTTGGTGAAGATGCGGTTGATGTGCGACTTCACGGTCGCCTCGCCGACGAAGAGCTTCTTCGCGATCTCGCGGTTGGAGTGTCCGGCGGCGATGAGGCGGAGGACGTCGGCCTCGCGGGGGCTGAGGTCGTCGGCGGTTTCGGGGTCCGCGCCGGGGGATTTGGCGGCGCCGTTGGTGGCGGCTGCGGCAGCGGTGTTCGTGGCGCCGCCGGTCGCGGCCGCGAGCAACTGCCGCTGTACGGCCGGATCGAGAATCGCCTGCCCGGCCGCCGCCGCCTTCACCGCACGCTCGATGTCGGCCCGCGTGGCGGCCTTGGTGAGGTAGCCGAGCGCGCCGGCCCGGAGGGCGCCGACGATGGAGGCGTCGTCCTCGTAGGTGGTGAGGACGACGACGCGGATGTCCGGGTTCGCCGCGAGGATCGTCGAGGTCGCCGCGATGCCGTCGGCGCGCGGCATGTTGAGATCCATCAGCACCACGTCGGGAGCCAGCTCCGCGGCCAGCGCCGCCGCCTCCAGCCCGTCGCCGGCCTGCCCGACCACGCTCACCTCGGACATGGTCTCCAGCAGCAATGCGAGCCCTTCGCGGACCGCGGCTTGGTCGTCGGCGATGAGTACACGGATCTCGGTCACCGTGGGATTGTCCCGCAGATGGCCGCGCGGCGCGCGGTCGGGCTCATCGGGCGGGGAGAGTGCTCGCGCTCGGGTCTCGGCACGGACCGGCCGCAGCCCCGGCTCTGTACGGACCGGCCGCAGCCCCGGCTCTGCACGTAGGTCAGCCGTTGCGGTGCTTGCGTTCGGCCCCGAGTCGGCCGCCGCGATCGCTGCGCGTCTGCGGAGCCAGCCGCCACCCACCACCCACCACCCCTCAGTCCGGCACGACCGCCCGCACCAGCCAGTCGTCCCCCTCCCGCCCCGCGTCCAGGCTCCCGCCGGCCAGCTCCATCCGCTCCCTCAACCCGCTGAGCCCGAAGCCGCCGCCGGAGTTCGTCAGCGGGCGCGCGGCGTCGGCCTCGGCGAGCTCGTTGGTCACCGTCAGCCGGACCGCGTCCGGGTCGTAGCGCAGGTGCACCTCCGTGGCCTTGCCCGGGGCGTGCTTGCGCGCGTTCGTCACCGCCTCCTGCGCCGTGCGGTACAGCGCGAGCGAGGCGTCCGCCGGGAGCTTGCGGGGTTCGCCGACCGTGGTCATCGTGCCGCCGTCGGCCTCGACCATCGTGCCGATCATCTCCGACAGCGGGCCGATGTCCTCGCGCAGCGCGTGGACCGCGCGGCGGCTCTCGACCAGGCCCTCGCGCGTCAGCTGGCCGGCGCGCTCCACGCAGCGGACGGCCTTCTCGATGTCCGGGTTCTCCTGCGTCAGCAGCGCCTGTGCGGCCTCGACCTGCATCGCCAGCGCACCGAGCGAGTGCGCCAGGATGTCGTGGATCTCGCGGGCGATGCGGGTGCGCTCGCTCAGGACCGCCGCCTCGGTCTCGGCCGCCGACGCCCGGAGCGACTGCTCCAGCAACTGTTCCGCCTGGTTCGCGCGCTGGGCGATGGCGTAGCGGATCATGCCCATGGCCAGGGCGGTGCCCAGGATGACGGTGAAGCCCAGCACCGCGGTCGTCGATCCGCCGATGATGAGCGCGGACACGGTCAGCGAGAGCGCCCCGGCCACCGTGATCGCGGTCGAGATCTGCGGCTCCAGGTTCGAGCCCGCGGAGAAGGCGGCTACCGCCGGGACGACGATCGCCGGACCCTGCTGCAGGATCGAGAGCAGGCCGCCGCTGACCGACAGCAGCGCCAGCGGGTACTGCAGCGGCCACTTGCGGATGTCGAAGGTGATCATCCCGATCCAGGCCACCGCCACCACGGCCAGGGTGATCGTGATGGCCAGCCCGTGCCCGTGCAGCCCCGGCTTGGGGTTGATCCCGAACAGGGTCAGGCTCAGCGCCACCAGACCGCCGGTGCGCAGCGCCTGGATGCCCCAGAAGTAGGCCTTGCGGTCCATCATGTTCACGTTCAGCGCTGCCATGCCCCGATCTTCCCGCCTCCCGGCCGTCCGACGCTTCCAACCGGGGGTGGAATGTGGGTGGAAAGCCCGGCGGCGGCCTACTGTGCTCAGTGTGGGCAAGCGTGGCGTTCTCCCCGGTGTGTTCTCCCACACCCGGCATTACCAAGCGGTAGCTTGGCGAACTACGCTGGCCCTGAACCCCATCGCGGCGCCGACCGCGCGGCCCTGAAGCCGGCAGGCGACCCGGACCCCTTCGCAAGGAGTGACCTTTATGCCCGAGGCAGTGATCGTCTCCACCGCGCGTTCCCCGATCGGCCGCGCCTTCAAGGGCTCGATGACCTCCATCCGGCCCGACGACCTCACCGCGCAGATGGTGCGGGCCGCGCTGGACAAGGTGCCCGCGCTGGACCCCCGCGAGATCGACGACATGTACCTGGGCTGCGGCCTGCCGGGCGGCGAGTCCGGCTACAACATGGGCCGCGTCGTGGCCACGCTGCTGGGCTACGACCACCTCCCGGCCGCGACCATCACCCGCTACTGCGCGTCCTCGCTGCAGACCACGCGCATGGCCTTCCACGCCATCAAGGCCGGCGAGGGCGACGTCTTCATCTCCGCCGGCGTCGAGACCGTCTCGCGCTACGTCAAGGGCTCCTCCGACGGCCTGCCGGACACCCAGAACCCGCTGTTCACCGACGCCGTGAACCGCACCAACGAGTTCGCCGCCGGCGGCCAGGTCTGGCACGACCCGCGCGAGGACGACACGCTGCCGGACGTCTACATCGCGATGGGCCAGACCGCCGAGAACCTGGCGCAGCTCAAGGGCATCTCGCGCAAGGAGCAGGACGAGTTCGGCGTCCGCTCGCAGAACCTGGCCGAGAAGGCGATCGCCGACGGCTTCTGGGAGAAGGACATCACCCCGGCCACGCTGCCGGACGGCACCGTGGTCAGCAAGGACGACGGCCCGCGCCCCGGCGTCACCTACGAGAAGACCTCGACGCTGGCGCCGGTCTTCCGCCCCGACGGCACCGTCACCGCCGGCAACTGCTGCCCGCTGAACGACGGCGCCGCGGCCGTGGTGATCATGTCCGACACCAAGGCTCGCGAGCTCGGCCTGACCCCGCTGGCCCGGATCGTGGCCACCGGCGTCACCGCGATGTCCCCGGAGATCATGGGCATCGGCCCGGTCGAGGCCACGCGGAACGCGCTGAAGCACGCCGGGATGTCGATCGGCGACATCGACCTGGTCGAGATCAACGAGGCGTTCGCCGCCCAGGTCATCCCGTCCTACCAGGACCTGGGCATCGACCTGGACCGGCTGAACGTGAACGGCGGCGCGATCGCCGTGGGCCACCCCTTCGGGATGACCGGCGCGCGGATCACCAGCACCCTGATCAACTCCCTGCAGTGGCACGACAAGCAGTTCGGGCTGGAGACGATGTGCGTCGGCGGCGGCCAGGGCATGGCGCTGATCCTGGAGCGGCTGAGCTAGTTCAGAGGGCTCTGCGCAAGGCGGTCGTGCTTCCCAGCACGGCCGCCATCGCTTTCTCCGCCGGGACGCGTCCGTCGCCGGGCGTCCAGATGAGGGTCTCGCGCGGGTCCTTCAGCGCCCGGTAGGCGGCCACCAGGTCGTTGCCGACGACCGCGATCTGGTCGCCCAACGCGAACACCCCCAGCGTCGGCAGGTCCCGCCAGCGCGGCGGCTGCGGACTGTCCCAGCGCTCTATCCCCTGCGCGACCATGGTGACCTGCGCGGCAAGCCAGTGGCCGGCCTGCGCGCGGTCGCCGTAGGGCTCCAACCGGAGCGAGAACTTCGAATGCGGCAGCCGACGGTAGCCCTCGGCGAGCCGGGTCAGTTCCTCCGCCAGGACCTCCGCCGGCGAAGCATCTTTGTCCGCACTGTGTTCCCCCGGTTTGGTGCTGGAAGTCATCCGGGAAGGATACGGGTGGCGAATGCCGCGGGAACGTCGCGGCACGTCACCGACCGCCCGGATTCACCTGGCGACGGAATCGCCAGGTCCCGTTCCTCTTGCCAGTCGCCCGACCCTCAGGCACGCTGGCGCACACGGACCGTATGCCCAGTCCATTCGCGGAGGCGCCCGTATGACGATCCACCACTCCGAACAGACCCATCGCAACCTGCTCGCCCGCATCCCCGCAGCCACCGGCCGCAGCCTGGACACCTGGTTCCAGCTGGTCAACGAAGGCCCGTCCCTCCCCCGCTTCGAGGAGCGCGTCAGCTGGCTCCGTGCCGAGCACGACCTCCCGCGTGGCTACGCCAACGCGATCGTCCACGAGATGGACCTGAAGCGCGCAGCGCGCGCGTTCGGATAAAAGCCCCCCACCGGAGAACCCACAGAGCCCCCGGCGGGAGCCGCGGGCTCTGTAACTGCGCGCGAAAACACGTCGCGCGACATCGCTCCGCCCCGCGGCGGCCCGCGCCGCGAACCCGGAGTCCCCTGAATGCCCCCGCACCCGCCGAACCCTGCCCCGAGCCACACGAACACCGCTGGAACGCGAACCGGAAGTCCGGTGAAAGTCCTCTCCCCGCTGCGCGCAGCGCCCCTTGCGACCTGCGCCCGAACAGGACCTTCAGCGGACCAGCGCTGGAACTCGATCACGCATTCGCGGAGTTCTCGCTACGCTGAAGCCCGAAGGATCATCCCGGGTGATCGCTTCGGGCCCAGATGGTGGAACAGGCAGACACAGCGAGCTTAAACCTCGCGGCCTTTATGGCGTTGCGGGTTCGACTCCCGCTCTGGGCACTCGCGGTGAAGCGGCGGGACCGGCGTCCGCCGCTGGCGGAAATCGGCCGCCTCTATATCGGTATTCTGCGATACCCGATCGACGTGGTGTTGGCCGGCCGGCATCCGGACGGCCTCAAAGCACCAAAGGTACAAACTACGTCCGGCCGCCCAGGTATATGACAATCTTCTCAGTTTGCATCGTCACCACAGCACGCTCGACGACCGGTACGTGAAGTTGGCTGCGATGGCCTACCTCCACAACGCCATGACCTGAACAGCGACCAGGGAACTGTTCGCCGCACTCGGTGTGCCGAGGGTGCCGCAGGACTAGATGAGTGATGTGGGTTGGTGGCGTGGGGCTGGCGTGTAGCCGGTTCGGCTGACGACGGCAGGGAGCGTGTCCAGCATCGGTGTTGACGAGGAACCCTTTGGCCGGGGAGTCAACGTGAACACCGATCTGGACACGCTCCTGACTGCACTGTATGTCGCGCTGACTGATCGCATCATCCCCTCCCGTAAGGTTCGCCCGGATTCGCCAGGC